>CALXCP010000019.1 GCA_944386845.1 uncultured Oscillospiraceae bacterium
GTGGCTATGAGGTCAACGGCACGGAGCAGCGCTATCTCTTTGACGAGTCCCAGTACATCCCCTCCGACCTGACCCTCACCGCCCGGTGGAAGACCGAGTACACCGGCCAGTACACCGTGCGCTACCTCGCCGCGGAGGATCCGGGCAACGACCTGGGCACCGTGACGGTGGACGGTCAGACCCTCTACCGCCTGGCGGCCGACAAGGTCGTCACCGGCGTGGCGGTGGGCTCCTCGGTCACCGAGGAGGCCATCTCCGTGCAGGGCTGGCTCTCCCGGCAGGGGCAGATCACCTGGGTGGTGGACCAGCCCGAGGACGGGCAGAGCGCCACCTGCTTCGACTTCCTCTACGACCGCATCAGCGTCGCAGACGTCACCTATACCGTCCACTATGTGCTGGACGCCGGGGTGGACTACGGCCGCGCGGCCCCGCCGCAGGGCGTGACGCGCCTGGCCCAGGACAAGACCGTCACCGTGGACCGGGCCAGCCTGAACGAATCCACCGCCGTGCGGGAGTCCGCCGTAGTGGTGGGGGGCTACAGCCCCCGGGACGGCTGGACCGCCTCCTTCACCCTCTCCGCCGACCCGGCGCAGAACCACCTGTACATCTACTACGTCCCCAACACCTACAAGGTGGAGTTCCAGGTGACGTACCACTTTGCCGACGCGGCGGGGAGCTATACCACTCTCGAGCCCCTGACCTTCCGGCTGGACGCCGCCCTGGGCCGGGTGGTCACCGCCGCCGAGCTGACCGGGGACTACCGGGCCTGGCTCACCGAGGAGCAGGCCGCCCAGGTGGACGGGGCCCTGGTGGGCCACGAGTTGGACACAGTGCTCACCCTGCCCTCCCAGGTGCTCACCCAGACGGACAATGTCTACCACATCTATCTGAAAAACGCGGCCTACACCCTGACCTACTGCCTGGAGGGCAGCGCCGATTTCCCCGCCGCCTGGGAAGATCCCGACGAATTCCTGACAGCAGGCGAGGACGGCACGACCTATACGGAGACCGTCACCTACCCCGCCGGGGCCACGCCCCCGTCCACCCAGCCCACCCGCCTGGGCTACACCTTCCTGGGCTGGAGCGAGACGCCGGACGGCCAGCCCCTGGACCTGGCGGCCCACCCCTGGTATCAGCCGGAGGGCATGACGGCCGACCACGAAATGCACGCCCTGTGGCAGGCCCAGCTCACCGTCACCTACGACCTGCGGGGCGGCCAATGGAACGCCGCCAGCGGGGACGCCTTCTTTCCCGATGGGGAGGACTGGTTCGCCTATGTGGATCTGGGGGGCGCGGCCCCACGGCCCGCCGACCCCAGCCTGGTGACGGCGGAGAACATGGCCTACGCCTTCGTGGGCTGGACGGAAACGGACCCCGACGGCTCCGGCTTCATCGGTACGGACGGCCGGGTGGACCTGGACAAATTCAACAGCACCTACCGCTATACCTTTACCGAGCCCGTCACCGGCCCTGTCACCCTCTACGCCGTGTGGGACCCGGACGTGACCGGCGTGGCCCTGAAGAAGGTCAACGGCGGCGGGGAGCTCCTGGCCGGGGCGGTGTTCACCCTGCAGCGGGTCCGGTCCGCCGTCACCGCCGACGGGAACGGCTATACCTTCACCCTGCCGGGCCAAAACCCGGACGGCTCCTGGCCCCTGGACGCCAGCTTTCCCGCCCGGTCCGTGACCACCGATGGTAACGGCGGCGGGGCCTTTGAAAACCTCCCGGCGGGGTACTACCTGCTCACCGAGACGGCGGCCCCGGAGGGCTACCTGGACCTGGAGGGCGCCGCGGTGCTCCACCTGCCCTACGGGGAGGGAGTGCCGGAGGTGGTGGCGGAACACAGCCCCGCCCAGGTGGAGGGGGAGCCTTCCGACAACGGGCTCGCCGTCACCGTCACCAACACGGCCCAGTACGCGGTTGAGATCAGCTACCCCAAGGAGCTCGTCCTTACCTATACGCCCCCCGACCTCATCTGGAACCCCGAGACCCTGGCCTACGAGGGCCTGGACGAAACGGAGGGCAGCTGGGCGGTGACGGCGGAGGACGGCAAGGCCATCTCCGTCACCAACCGCTCCCCCGCCTCGCCGGTACAGGTGAGCGTACAGCTGACCTACGGGGAGGGCTATACCGCCCTGCTCCCCATAAGCAGCCTTTCCGCCGCCACAGGCGAAGGCGGAACGTCCCTGGAGGGCTTTGACGAGGAACGCACAGAGGACGCCCTCACCCTGCTGGGCAGCCTGTCCGCCGATGAGACCGCCGTTTTCTCCCTCACCGTCGACGGCGCCTGGCCGGGCGGCCCCGCCGCCCTCCCCCCCGCCGGCCCGGCGGGGACCATCACCATCTCAGTCACCCACCCCACACGGTTAAACACGGCGAGGGCAGGAAGCCGGTTTAATAAATCTATTTTCCGAAAGGAGATCGAGGTATGAAGAGAATCTTAGCCCTTACCCTGTCCCTGGCCATGCTGGCCGGCCTCATGACCGTCAGCGCAGGCGCTACTTATTTAAGCGATCCCAACCATCTGACAACCGATAACGCCGGCAATACCAGCACCGCCGGTAAAGCGGCCGGGGTGAGCGACACCACAGGCACCGAGATCGGTTCCAAGGATGTAACAGTCAAGCTCCAGACTTCCTCCGACGGCGGCACCACCCACGTATACGCCGTCAGCTTTGACACCACCGAGGTGACCTTCACCTGGAGCAACACGGCCACTACCATTTGGAACCCGGAGACGCTCAGGTATGAAACCACCAATGATGCCGGGAGCTGGGCTGCCGACAGCCAGGTGATCATCGTCAATAACTACTCCGACGTCGCCATCAAAGTAGAGGCCGACAACGCGACGCCCACCTCGTCCGACGCCGGCGTAACGCTCAGCGTGAGCGGCCCCCTGGAGCTGGCCTCCGCTTACGACAATACCGCCACCGGCAGCGTCAAGACCGGCCAGATCACTGTTACCGTGACCGGCAAGCCTGAGACTGCCTATCCCACGGCCACCCAGATCGCGAGCTTCACCCTGAAGGTCACAAGAAATTCGGACTGACCGTTCCCCGTCCCCGGGGGGCGCGCCTGCCACGCGCCCCCCGGCGGACGCCGGAACGGGGGCGGCCCTGCCGCCGCCCCCGTTCGGACGCCCGCCCCATCCCCGGGCCCCAGATCGAGATAGGAGATAGGAGATAAGGGGCCCCCGGCGGATCTGTATCTCCGCTCTTCACTCTCCCCCGAAAGGGGGGTCATAGGGGGCTTCGCCCCCTATGACCCCCACCGGACGGCCACATGGGGCCGCCCCTACGGCATGACCGGACCCGCCCCGACATGGAAAATTCCTCATTCCTAATTCCTAATTCTTGACGGGGCTCCGCCCCCTGTCCCTCAAAAAGGGCGGCGGGTGGTTATAGATAAAAATCTTATTTCCCGAACGGAGGTGCCGCAGATGCCCGCCACTCCCACGCCGGAGGTCATCCGCACGAATACACAGAATGAACAGAGACTGGACGCCGCCGGGTCCGCCCGGACCCACGGACAGCGAAGGACGAAGCACACCGCCCTCTACGCCGTCCTGGCGGTGCTGATCGTGGCGTCCGCGGTGGCGGCCTATTTCCTCTTCAAGCCCGCCCAGCTCGGCCACCCGGACTTCGACCCCGCCGCCGTGTCCGGGGAGCCCGCCGTGGACGAGCGGTACGGCTACTCCACCCTCCAGGTGGACGAGGAGTACCGGGTGATGCTCTGCGGTGTCCCCGCCAACGACGGGCAGACCCTGGAGCTCTACCTCACCAACCCCGCCGACAACGGCGTCTGGTTCCGGGCGGAGCTGCTGGACCAGGCGGGGGAGGTGCTCTACGCCACCGGCGTCCTGCGGCAGGGGCAGCACCTGCCCACGATCGCCCTGCCCCAGCCCCTGTCCGACCGGGAGACCCCCATCACCGTCCGCATCGTGGCCTATGAGCCCGACACCTGGCAGAGCCGGGGCAACGTCAATCTGAACCTGACCATCTATAAGGATTTCCGCTGAACGCGGCAAAACGGCTTCCCTCCGGGGAAGCCGTTTTGAATCAGGAATTAGGAATGAGGAATTTCCGATGTCGGGGCGTTGCCGTGTCTTTTGTAGGGGCGGCCCCATGTGGCCCCCGACGGTGTGTGGTCCCGACACCGGACACGTCCCGGCGGATCCGCAGCATGTAGGGCGGGGGCTCGCCCCCGCCGCCTTTCGCGTGGGCGTAATGCCCCGATGACCACCTCCGCAAGGCGCCTTGCCGTCGGGGGCAGATGGTTTTTAGACCGCCCACGGGCGGCAGCAGGCGGGAGAGGGCCGCATCGGCTCACGGAGCGCCGGATCCAGAGGCAGGCAAGGAACAGGTTTTGATGAGAAGGGGATCTTCAAGGACCATGGGTCCTTGAGCGCGTCTTTGGTTTCTTTCTGCGCGCGCAGAAAGAAACTCGCCCTCAGGCGAAAATATCTAAACCCACCCACCACCCATTTTCGGTATAGGGGGCTCCGCCCCCTATGACCCCCAACGGGCGGCCACGCGGGGCCGCCCCTGCGGCATGACCGGACCCGCTCTGATATCAGAAATTCCTCATTCCTAATTCCTAATTCTTGATGGGGTTTTGCCCCCTATCCCTCAAAAGGGTGGCGGGTGGGTACAGATCTCCCTTGACACCCCCGCCGCCCCCTGCTATGATGGGAAAAACACGCCCCGCGGGGCAAAAGGAGAGACCGCCCATGTTTCGTGAGATGCGCCGCGCCCGCCAGGCGCTTTCCAGAGAGGAGTGCGAGGACATCCTCCGCCGGGGGACCTCCGGCGTGCTGGCCGTGACCGGGGACGGGGGCTGGCCCTATGCCGTCCCCCTGAGCTACTGCTATCGGGACGGGAAGCTCTGGTTCCACTGCGCCCGGGCGGGCCACAAGCTGGACGCCCTGCGGCGGGAGCCCCGGGCCTCCTTCTGCGTGGTGGGGCAGGACCTGGTCTCCCCGGCGGAGTACACCACCCACTACCGCAGCGTCATCGCCTTCGGCGTCGTCCGGGAGCTGGAGGGGGAGGAGAAGCGGGCGGCCATCGAGGCCCTGGCCGTGAAGTACGCCCCCGGCGACAGCCCGGAGCAGCGGGCGCGGGCCATCCGCCGGGAGGAGGGGGCCCTGTGCATGCTGGAGCTGGAGGTGGCCCGCCTCACCGGCAAGCAGGCCAAGGAGCTGCTCCCCAAGTGAGTCGGGACAGAGCAAAAAAAGAGGCGCCCCGGTCTTTCGACCGGGGCGCCTCGCTGCGCTTTTACTCTCCCTCGCGCCAGCCCTTGCACACGTCGATCCAGCCCAGGCTGCGGGAGTACTCCTCCAGCTCGGGACAGGTGAGCTGGATGGCGGAGTTCCCGCTGCCGGCGGCGGGGAACACGGTGTCGAACCGGCGCAGGGACTCGTCCAGATAGACCCGGACGCCCTCCTTCACCCCAAAGGGGCACACGCCCCCCACCTCGTGGCCGGTGAGCTCGGCCACCTGGTCATGGGCAAGCATTTTTGCCTTACAGTGAAACTGCCCCTTGAAGCGGCTGTTGTCCACCTTGGCGTCCCCGGCGCAGACGATGAGGACGCACCCGTCGTCCATTAGGAAGGACAGCGTCTTGGCGATGCGGGCGGGGATGACGCCCAGGGCCTGGGCGGCCAGCTCCACCGTGGCGGAGGAGGTGGGGAACTCCAGAATATCCCCCTCCCGCCCGAGGGAGCGGAAGTACTCGCGGACCTGCTGAATGGACATCACTGACCCTCCTTTTTCTGCACCGCCCTGGACAGGAAGCGCTCCTCGTCGACGATCGCCCGCTGGTGGGTGCCCTGGCCGATGAGACCGGCGTCGTCATAGGCGGCCACCCGGAAGGTGACGGTGCGGCCCTCCACGGCGGTGACCTCGCTCTCCGCCCGGACGGTGAGCCCCACGGGGGTGGCGGACAGGTGGGAGAGGGTCAGCCCGGTGCCCACCGAGCTCTGCCCGGGGGCCAGGAAGGGGAGCAGGGAGGTGCAGGCGGCCTGCTCCATCAGGGCGGCCATGGCGGGGGTGGCAAAGACCTCCAGTGTGCCCGAGCCCATGGCCCGGGCGGTGTTGGCCGGGGAGACGGCGGCGGAGGCCTCCCCCTTCAGGCCGGGAGTGACGGACATGTGCGGTCCCTTCTTTCGTAGGAGATGGCGGCCCCAGGGCCGCGGCGAGGAATATGATAGCACATTCCCCGGAAAATGTCTACACCGGGTCCCGGATCTCACGCCGGGCGTCCAGCACGGTCCAGAGCTGGGGAAAGGAGCGCCCGATCTCCCACACGCCGACTCCTGTAAAGGAAAACTCCTCAACAAGGTCCAGCTTGGCGGCGATGCTCCGGACGTCCTCGAACCATACCTCGTGCTGCCAACCCTCGCCGTCCCGATAGCGGAACCAGGGGCTCTGGGCCGTCCCGTCGAAGGAGATCTCCGCCCCGTGCTCCCGGGCCAGGGCCACCGCCTCCGCCGGGGAGAGGGAGCGGGCCCGGGTCTCCCCGGCGACGAAGGGCAGCGGCCAGTCGTAGCCGTAGGCGGGCACCCCCAGCCACAGCTTCTCCCGGGGGATGACGGAAGCGGCGTACTGGGCCACCCGGCGCACCTGGTCCAGCGGGGCCACCGCCATGGGCGGCCCGGCGGCGTACCCCCACTCGTAGGTCATCAGCAGCAGGCCGTCCGCCGCCTCCCCCAGCAGAGGGTAGTCGTAGCCCCCGACCAGCGCCCCGGCCTGGCCTCCCGAGACCTTGGGGGGGACGGCGGCCAGCAGGGGCAGCCCCCGGGGGGCCAGCCTTGCCCGGAGCCGCCGCAGGAACCGGGGCAGGGCGGCGGCGTCCTCCGGGAGCACCCCTTCGAAGTCCACGTCCACCCCCCGGTACTCCTTCCGGTCCAGCTCGGCGTCGATCCGGTCCAGCAGCCCGGCCTGCAGGGCCTCGCTGTTCAGCAGGGGGTGGACCAGCCCGCCGGAGAAGCCCTCGTCGGTGAGGTTGGCCAGGTGGAGCAGCGGGGCGGCTCCGCCGCCCCGGATCAGCGGGAGCAGGGGGGCGTCGTCCAGGGGCTCCAGGCCGCCCTCCGCCGTCACCCGGTGGGTGAAGGGGGCGGCCAGGGTGAGGAAGGGGGCCAGCGTCCGCAGCCGGTCCCGGCCGATCCAGGGGTAGGCGTACCCGAGGACCGACAGGGGGGTGCGGCCCTCCTGCCCCCGGTACCGGATGACCAGGCTCTGGCCGGGGAAGAGCAGGTCGCCCCCCTCCAGGGCGATGTTGTTCCGCCACAGCTGCCGCAGGGGGACGCCGTACCGCCGGGACAGGGCCCACAGGGTGTCCCCGGAGCGGACGGTGTGGGTGAGAGAGGGGACGCGGACCGCCAGCGCCTGCCCCACCACCAGGGTCTCCCCGGGGGTCAGGCCGTTGTCCTCCAAAATGCGGGACATGGGGACGCCGTACCTCACGGCCAGGGCGTATACCGTGTCCCCCGGCTCGACGATGTGGATCACCATGGCCCGCCTCACAGCAGGGTGACGTAGTCCGCGCTGGCGTACCCCGTGAGGCAGCCGTAGCGGACCAGGTACCAGCCCTCCCACCGGTTGACCACGGTGAGGTAGGCCCCGTCGTGGGCCCGGGCCGTCACCGGGGCGGAGAGACTGGGCCGTCTCCGGATGTTCAGGGCGCTCCCCTCGGTGTCCACCAGGGCGGGCAGGGGCGAGGCGGGAGAGAGGAAGGGGATGCCGAAGTACCGGGTCAGGGAGCGCACCACGTTCTGGGCGATGACCTCCTCGTGGCTCACCAGCCAGGCGGCGTCGTCGGCGTTGTCGTGGTAGGCGAACTCGATGAGCACCGCCGGCGCCCGGGTCCGGACCACCTCCCCGAGGGTGGTGGTGGGCAGGGCCTCCACCAGCTCAGGCAGGGGGTAGATGTCCCGCAGCCCCTGGGCGATGAGCTGGGCGGCCCGCTGCCCCTGGGCGCTGGTGGGGTAGTAGAACACCAGGCTGCCCCGCAGCGTCCCCTCCTGCCCCTCCGGGGCGGCGTTGGAGTGGAGGGAGAGGTGGAGGTCGCAGTGTCCGGCGTTGGAGGCCGCGATGGAGCTGGCCGCCGTCATCTCCGGGGTGTTGCGCACCGCCTGGATGCCGTTGGCCTCCAGCCAGGGGAGCATGTCATCGGCGATGCGGTTCATCACCGCCTCCTCATTTTCCCCGTTGACATAGGGGTTGAACTCCTGGGTGGAGGGGGAGAGATAGATGATGGGCATGGAGATTCCTCCTTTCAGGCCAGCTTATGTGCCCCGGGAGCGGTTGGTGTGGCCCAAAAGGGGAAAAACGCGCGGCCCCCGGTTTTGGGGGCCGCGCGAAGAGGGCAGAGAAGAGAAGGTCAGCTCAGGTTGTGCTCCAGGGTGGCCAGCTGGTCCAGCAGCTCGTGGGGGACCTTGTCCCCGAACTTGGCGTAGAAGGCCTTGATGTCGGCCACCTCGCCCCGCCACAGGTCCTTGTCCACGGTCAGCAGATCCCGGACGGTGTCCACCCCGATGTCCAGCCCGTCGATGTTGATGTCCTCGGGCCGGGGCTCATAGCCGATGGGGGTCTCCACCGCGTCGGCCTCGTCAAAGGCCCGGGCCAGGATCCACTCCAGCACCCGCAGGTTGTCGCCGAAGCCGGGCCAGATGAAGTGGCCCTCGTCGTCGGTGCGGAACCAGTTGACGTGGAAGATCTTGGGCTTGTGGGGGATCTTCTCCCCCATGTCCAGCCAGTGCTGCCAGTAGTCGGCCATGTGATAGCCGCAGAAGGGGAGCATGGCCATGGGGTCCCGGCGGACCACGCCCACGGCGCCGGCGGCGGCGGCGGTGGTCTCCGAGGCCATGGTGGAGCCCACGAACACCCCGTGGACCCAGTCCCGGGACTGGTAGACCAGAGGGGCGGTCTTGGCCCGGCGGCCGCCGAAGATGATGGCCGAGATGGGCACGCCGTTGGGGCTCTCATACTGGTCGCTGAGGCAGGGGCAGTTTTTGGCGGGGGCGGTGAAGCGGCTGTTGGGGTGGGCGGCCTTCTTGGCGTCGCCCCGGTGCCACTCCAGGCCGTTCCAGTCGATGAGGGTCTCGGGGGCCTCCTTGGTCAGCCCCTCCCACCACACGGTGTTGTTGGATGGGTCCAGGGCCACGTTGGTGTAGATGGTGTCCGCCTTGGTGCACTCCAGGGCGTTGAAGTTGGACTTGGCATTGGTGCCGGGGGCCACGCCGAAGAAGCCGTGCTCCGGGTTCACCGCCCACAGCCGGCCGTCGGGCCCCACCCGGAGCCAGGCGATGTCGTCGCCCACGCACCAGGCCTTCCAGCCGTCCTTCCGGTAGCCCTCCGGGGGGATGAGCATGGCCAGGTTGGTCTTGCCGCAGGCGGAGGGGAAGGCGGCGGAGACATAGCGCACCTCGCCCTTGGGGTTTTCCACACCGAGGATGAGCATGTGCTCGGCCATCCAGCCCTCCTGCCGTCCCAGGTTGGAGGCGATCCGGAGGGCAAAGCACTTCTTGCCCAGCAGCACGTTGCCGCCGTAGTTGGAGTTGATGGAGAGGATGGCGTTGTCCTGGGGGAAGTGGGCGATATACTTGTTGTCGTTGTCCAGGGTCCCGTAGGAGTGCAGCCCCCGGATGAAATCGCCGTCCTCGCCCAGGGCGTCCAGCACGTGGGTGCCCACCCGGGTCATGATGGCCATGTTCAGCACCACATAGGTGGAGTCGGTGAGCTCGATGCCGTACTTGGCGAAGGGGGAGCCCACCACCCCCATGGAGTAGGGGATGACGTACATGGTGCGGCCCTTCATGGAGCCGTCAAACAGGGCGTAGAGCTTTTTGTACATGGCGGAGGGCTCCATCCAGTGGTTGGTGGGACCGGCGTCCTCCTCCTTCTCACAGCAGATGAAGGTGCGGTCCTCCACCCGGGCCACATCGTCGGGATGGGTGCGGTGGAGGTAACAGCCGGGGAGCAGCTCCTGGTTGAGCCGGATCATGGTCCCGTCCGCCACGGCGAGCTCCCGCAGGCGGTCGAGCTGCTCCTGAGAGCCGTCGATCCAGACGACCTCGTCGGGCTTGGTGATGGCGATCATCTCATCCATCCAGGACAGGACATGCTTGTTGTTCGTCGGTTTCATCGGGCCAGCCTCCTTGTCAGCGTGGTATGCTGTCTTCATTTTACGGGAAAACGGCGGAGGATGCAAGGGAAACCATGAAAATAATGGGATAAAATCTCAAGGAGACTCCACCAGAGCCAGCGTCCGGGCCAGCTGGGCGAACTCCGGGATGCCCAGCTGTTCCCCCCGGATATTTTCGGGCAGACCGCACCGAGCCAGCACCTCCCGCAGCGCTTCCCTGGACAGGCGGGGGGCGAAGGCGGCGGACAGGCAGTTGAGCAGCGTCTTGCGCCGCAGGGCGAAGGCGGCCTTCACCACCCGGAAGAAGAGGGCGGGGTCATCCACCTCCTCCGGGGGCCGGGGCCGGGGGGTGAGGCGCACCACCGCCGAGGTGACCTTGGGGGCGGGGAGGAAGCAGTCGGGGGGGACCTGGAACAGCAGCTCCGGGTGGGTGTGATACTGGCAGTACACCGAAAAGGCGCCGTAGTCCGCCGTCCCCGGCGCGGCGCAGATGCGCAGGGCCACCTCCCGCTGGATCATCACGGTGAGGGAGGCGAACAGCCCGCTGTCGATGAGACGGGTGAGGACGGGGGTGGTGATATTATAGGGGAGGTTGGCGCACACCACGGGGCGCAGCCCGCAAAAGCGCTCCTCCACCAGCCGGGGCAGATCCACGTCCAGGATGTCGCCGGAGAGAACGGTCACGTTGTCCCGGCCGGAGAGGGTCTCCTCCAGCACCGGCAGCAGGGAGCGGTCCAGCTCCACGCTCACCACTCTGGCGGCCCGGGCGGCCAGCTCCACGGTGAGGCAGCCGATGCCCGGCCCGATCTCCAGCACGCCGGTGCTCCCGTCCGTCCCAGAGGACAGGGCGATGTCCCGGGGGATCCGGGGATCGATGAGGAAGTTCTGCCCCATGGACCGGGAGAACCGGAACCCATGCCGGGTCAGCAGGGCTTTGATCTCTTTGATGTCGCACAGATCCATGGAGAGCTCCTTTCCGGGAAAACCCGTCGAGAGTGATGTGCTGTCAGGCGGATGGGGGGAACAAAAGAGTCGGAGGCCAAAACGAAAGGACATCCTTTCGGATGTCCTTTCGTTTTGGCGGAGAGAGAGGGATTCGAACCCTCGAACGGGTATTAGCCGTTACACGATTTCCAATCGTGCGCCTTCGACCAACTCAGCCATCTCTCCAGGCTGCTGCTCACGGTCAGCGGAGCAGCAAAAAATATTATAGCATTATTTTTCCTCCCGTCAAGACAAAAATCAGAAAATGTATCGGGAAATTCCAATCAAAAAATACATATATTTACTGTAAAAGAAATATATAGGCGATTATGCGCCCCAAAAGTGATCGTATAGAGTAAAGATGCACAAAAATTCGGGTCTATAACTGTGCACTATTGCGCTTGAATCGGGAGAGTTTAATAAGTTACAATGTGGTAACAATTTAATAACAAAGGATGTCACCATCCAAACAGAATGAAATTCATGAAAAGGCAGTGATATTATCAAGACGAAGCGAATCGCCATCTCGCTGGCCGCCCTGCTGTGCATGATCCCCCTGGTGGGCGCCGCGAACGATGAAGTTGCGTCTGGGTCCGATGTGATCACGGCTGTGGAGGAGACCTTCCCCGCCACTGACTCGGCGGCGGCCATGGATCTCCCGGAGACTGACGGGACGGGGGAGCTGCCCCTGGACGGGGAAGACCCCGCCCAGGACTCCGCCGAGCCCGAGCAGCACCCCTTCCTGACGGTGGACGGCGTCCCTGTGGACGTGCACTACACCATGTATGAGGGGGAGACCACCTATGTCTCGGTGGTGGACTTCGTGTCCGCCATGGCCCCCACGGGGACCGTGACCTGGACGGGGAACGGCGTGGAGGTGGAGACCGGCCTGCTCACCCTGCGGGCCGAGATCGGCCAGAAGTACGTTGAGGCCAACGGCCGCTACCTCTATGTGGAGGACGGCGTGCTGCTCTATGAGGACGCCACCATGCTGCCCGTCTCGGTGCTGGTGAAGGCCTTTGACGCCACCCTCGTGTGGGACGTGGAGACCGCCACCATCGACATCTTCTCGGGCTGCGGGGCTCTGGAGCCCGGGAACTCCTATTATGAGGAGGACGCTCTGTACTGGCTCTCCCACATCATCCACGCCGAGAGCGGCAACCAGCCCCTGTCGGGCAAGATCGCCGTGGGCAACGTGATCATGAACCGGGTGGAGAGCCCTCTCTTCCCCAACACCATCTACGGGGTGATCTTCCAGCGCAATCAGTTCTCTCCCGCCGCCAGCGGCTCCATCTACCGGGACCCCTCGGAGGAGAGCGTCATCGCCGCCAAGCTGGTGCTGGACGGGGCCGAGGTCATGGATGACGCCCTGTATTTCAACCGGGTCGGGCTCAACTGCTGGGCCGCCCGGAACAAGACGCTGGTGGCCACCATCGGCGACCACTCGTTTTACGTGTAAACGTAAACACATCGGACGGACGCAAACGACGCCCCGTCTCCCGGCTCTGTCGGGAGGCGGGGCGTTTTCCCCGCCCAAAATGCTCCGCTTTCACAGGAATTTTACACAGGCGACTTTTTAAATTCACCCGGGCTTATTATAATGAACCCGCTCGGTGGGGACAGAGGCCGGAGGGCCGTGGATTTTTCAGGCTTGCGGCTTCGTCCCGGGCGTATTATAATGAAAATCACAAGAAGGCTGGAGGGTACCGCCGTGAAGATTTTTGTAGTGGAAGACGATGTGGAGATCCGGGAGATGGAGTGCTACGCCCTGAACAACAGCGGGTTTCAGACCGAGGCGTTTGAAAACGGGGCGGACTTTTTCAAGGCCCTGGCCCGGGAGCTGCCCGGGCTGGTGCTGCTGGACATCATGCTGCCCGGGCGGGACGGGCTGGACATCCTCCGGGAGCTGAAGTCCAGCGGCCGCACCGAGCACATCCCCGTCATCCTGGTCACCGCCAAGACCACCGAGATGGACACGGTGCGGGGGCTGGACCTGGGGGCGGACGACTACATCAGCAAGCCCTTCGGCATCATGGAGCTGGTCTCCCGGGTGCGGGCCCGGCTGCGCAGCGCCGCCCACGAGGAGACGGCCTCCTCGTCCATCCGCTACGGGGACATCCTCATGGTGGACTCCAAGCGGGAGGTGCTGGTGGGCGGGCGGCAGTGCGAGCTGACCTTCAAGGAGTACGAGCTGCTCAAGCTGTTCCTCACCAACCCGGAGATCGTCCTGAGCCGGGACGTGATCATGGAGCGGGTGTGGGGCTTCGACTACGAGGGCAACACCCGCACGGTGGACGTGCACATCAAGACCCTGCGGCAGAAGCTGGGGGAGAGCGGCGCCCTCATCCGCACGGTGCGCAACGTGGGGTACAAGCTCAGCGGCGTGGAGGGATAAGACGGGATGGAATCCAAGATCACCCTGAGCCTGTTTTACATGGGACTGCTCTCGGCGGTGATCGCCGTCGCGCTGTCGGTGGCTACGTTTTACGGCACCGTCCAGGAGCAGGTGCGGCGGGACCTTCAGGCCAGCGGCGACCTGGTGGCGGTGGCCTATGGGCGCGGGTCCGTCTCTTCGGACGGCCTGGTGGAATTCGGCACGGAGGATCTGCGGATCACCCTCATCGCGGCAGACGGCACCGTCCTGGTGGACAGCGACGCTCCCGCCGGCGAGATGGAAGACCACAGCCAGCGCCCCGAGATCGAGGACGCCCTGGCCCTGGGCTTCGGCTGGGCGACCCGGCAGTCCCAGACCCTGGGCACCAACGAGTACTACTACGCCCAGCGGCTGGAGGATGGGAATATCCTTCGCGTCTCGGTGGAGGCGGCCACCGTCCCCATGCTGTTGAGCCGCGCGGCTCCTGCCCTGGTCGGGATCCTGATGCTGCTGTTCGTGCTGGCGGTGGTGTTCGCCGTCCTGCTCACCAAGCGGCTGCTCCAGCCGATCCGGGCGCTGCCTGCCCAGCTGGACGATCCCAATCTGGCCAACGACACGTCCCGGGTCTATCCGGAGCTGGTCCCCTTCGTCCAGGAGATCCAGAACCAGCGGTCTCTGCGGGAGGAGATGCGGCAGGAGTTCACCGCCAACGTCTCCCATGAGCTCAAGACCCCTCTGACCACCATCTCAGGCTACGCCGAGATGATCGAGACGGGGCTGGCCAAGCCGGAGGATGACAAGAAGATCGCCGGCGTCATCCACCGGGAGGCGGGCCGGCTGCTCCAGCTCATCGGAGAGATCATCCGCCTGTCTGAGCTGGATGCCTCCGGGCTCCAGGAGGCCCGGCAGGACCGGGTGGAGCTGCTGGGCCTGGCCAAGGAGTGCCGGGAGACCCTGGAGAGCGCCGCCGCCCAGCGGGGGATTCGCCTGGAGGTGGAGGGCAGCCCCTGGGCCCTGTGGGGCAACCGGACCCAGCTTTGGGAGCTGGTATACAACCTCATGGACAACGCCATCCGCTACAACCGGGACAACGGCACGGTGACGGTGGAGGTGGGGAAGGGCTTTCTGGCGGTGCGGGACACCGGCATCGGGATCCCCAAGGAGCACCAGGGCCGCATTTTCGAGCGGTTCTACCGGGTGGACAAGAGCCACTCCCGGGCCACCGGCGGCACCGGCCTGGGCCTGTCCATCGTCAAGCATGTGGCCGAGGCCCACAGGGGAAGGATCACGGTGGAGAGCACGGTGAACGTGGGCACCGAGATCCGGGTCACCTTTGCCGAGTGAGGGCGCTATTTTACACAGATTTTACACGGACGACCCGAAGTTTTTACTTCGGGTCGTTACAATTCTCCACACGAAACCCCGAAGCAGGGGAGAAGGAGGCGGGCCATGGACATTTTTTCCCTGTTCACCCTGTGCGGCGGCCTGGCCTTTTTCCTGTTCGGGATGCGCACTATGTCGGCCAGCCTGGAGAAGACCGCCGGCGGCCGGCTGGAGCTCACCCTGAAGCGGATGACCGCCAACCCCCTGCGCAGTCTGCTGCTGGGGGCGGGCATCACCATCGCCATCCAGTCCTCCTCCGCCCTGACCGTGATGCTGGTGGGCTTCGTGAACTCGGGCATCATGGCACTGGGACAGACGGTGGGGGTCATCATGGGGGCCAACATCGGTACCACCCTTACGGCCTGGGTCCTCAGCCTCACGGGCATCGATGCCCAGGGGAACCTCGCTCTGCGCCTGCTCCAGCCCGAGTCCTTTTCCCCGGTGCTGGCTCTGGTGGGAGTCCTGATGATCATGCTCTCCAAAAGACCGGGCCGCCGGGACGTGGGCACCGCGTTGGTGGGGTTCGCCATCCTGATGTACGGTATGCAGCTCATGGGGGAGGCGGTGCGGCCCCTGGCCGACATGCCTTCCTTTTCCCGGCTGCTCACCGCCTTCGAGAACCCATTGCTGGGGGTGCTGGTGGGGGCGGCGTTCACCGGTGTGATCCAAAGCTCCGCCGCCTCGGTGGGCATACTGCAGGTGCTGGCAGCCACCGGGACCATCACCTACGGCATGGCCATCCCCATCGTCATGGGGCAGAACATCGGCACCTGCGTCACCGCCCTGCTCTCCAGCATCGGGGTGAGCCGGAACGCCCGGCGGGTAGCCGTCATCCACATCAGCTTCAACGTCATCGGTACCGCCGTCTGCCTGCTCCTGCTGGGGCTGGGGGAGGCTTTGTTCCATCCGGCGGCTGTCCAGGAGACCGTCACCCCGCTGGGCGTGGCCGTGGTGCACAGTGGGTTCAATATCTTCACTGCCGTCGTTCTGCTGCCCTTCACCAGGCAGCTGGAACAGCTGGCCTGCCTGATCATCCCGGACCGGCCGAGTGAGGAGGGCGGCGTCCTGCTGGACGACCGGCTGCTCCTCTCACCCGGCTTCGCGGTGCGCCAGTGCCGGGAGAACGTGGCAGTCATGGCGGACCTGGCCAGAGAGTCGGTGCTCACCGCCATGGATATGGTGCTCAGCTGCAGCCGGGAGAAGGGGGAGAGGGTCCGTGCCTGTGAGGACGAGTTGGACCGGCTGGAGGACCAGTTGGGCGCTTTCCTCACCAAGCTGTCCGCCCGGGAGATCTCCCCGGAGGAGAGCGGACAGGTCTCTCGGCTCCTCCACGCGCTCAACGACCTGGAGCGGATGGGAGACCATGCTCTGAACATCGCAGAGGGGGCGGAGCAGATCGCTGTCCGCGGCCTGCGCTTTTCCGATGCCGCCCGGCAGGAGCTGACCACTCTCTCCGCCGCCCTCAGCGAGATCCTCAGCATCACGATGGACGCTTTTGCCCGGGAAGACGTCGTCCTGGCCCGGAAGGTGGAGCCGTTGGAGGAGGTCATCGATGACCTCACCGGTGAGATCCGGGACCGGCATCTGCGGCGGCTGCGAACGGGGGAGTGCGCCATCGATTTGGGAGTGGCGCTCAGTGAGCTGCTGAGCAACTTTGAGCGGGTGTCCGACCACTGCTCCAATTTGGCCGCCGGTCTGTTCCAGACTGGCCCGGAGGCCTCCGGACCTCACAGCTACCTCCAAAATATCAAGACGGACAGTACGGAGTTCCAGGTCGCCTATGAGGCCTACCGCCGGAAATACCGGCTGTCATAAAAACTGCACAGACGACGGTGGTCCCGGTATGCGGGCCGCTGTGTCGGCCGTCCGCCGGGATCCCGGAGGACGGCCGTTTTCGTGGCAGGAGCGGTCCACAGATGGCGATGCGGCCGGTGATATCATTGGATTTCCAGCCTGATATCGTTGAATATATTTAAATTCCACGAATATCACAGAAAAATAAGATGATATCTTTGATTTACATGCATGTTACTCCGTTGACCTCAAAAAATATCTCGTCTATAATGGGCCAAGAGAGTTTTCACGTTTCTGCATGAAGGAGGGAAGGCCGATGGAATTCAGCGTGATGCGTGTGATGCTGTATCTGGCGGTGATCCTGGTGGCCACGAGAGGACTGGGGATGCTCTCCCAGCGGTTTGGGATGCCTCAGGTGGTGGGCATGGTCATCGCCGGCCTTCTCATCGGACCGGCCATCTTCAGTCAGTTTGGCTGGGAGTTCCGGGGCTTCATCGACCCCACCCCCGCGGAGATGGAGGCGCTGAACGCCTTCTCCCAGGTGGGCGTCATCATGATCCTGTTCTCCAGCGGCCTGAGCACCGACATCCAGGAGCTGAAGAAGAGCGGCGCTGCCTCCACGGTCATCGCCCTGGGCGGCGTGATCGTGCCGGTGGTGCTGGGCGCCGTGGGCGCGCTGATGTTCATGGGCGGTCTGGAGGCGGCGGCCGACCACAACAAGCTGCTCAACGCGCTGTTCGTGGGCGTGATCCTGGCGGCCACCAGCGTGGGCATCACGGTGGAGACCCTTCGGGAGATGGGAAAGCTGAACACCACAGTGGGCACCATCATCCTCAGCGCCGCCATCATCGACGATGTCATCGGGATCATCGCCCTGAGCCTGGTGACCAGTCTCAACGGCGGCAGCGACCCGGTGATCACCCTGCTGAAGGTGGTGGGCTTCTTCGCGTTCAGCTTCGCGGCGGGGCTGCCCATCCGGGCATTGTTCCGCTGGGTGTCGCTCCAGCCCGGCAAGCACCGTGTCGGCATCTTCGCCCTGAGCATGTGCTTGTTCTACGCCTTCTTCGCCGAGGAGTTCTTTGGCCTGGCCTCCATCACCGGGGCCTATATGGCGGGTCTGATGCTCAGCGGACTGGGCAACTCGGAGTATATCGACCGGAAGATCGTCTCCACCGGCTACCTTATCTTCTCCCCAGTGTTCTTTGCCTACATCGGCATCAGCGCCGATTTCAGCGGCTTCACTGTGCGGGACCTGGTCTTCGGCATCGTGCTGGTGGTGCTAGGCTGCGTGGGCAAGGTCATCGGCTGCGGCGGAGCGGCCCGGCTGGTCCACTACACCGGGCACGAGTCCATGGTCATCGGCTGCGGCATGATCGCCCGGGGCGAGGTGGCCCTGGCGGTGTACTCGGTGGGCGCGTCCCTGATCTACTACGGACCGGACGGTGCTCTGCTGGGGCTGGACCCTCTGGTGCCCACCATCCTGCTGGTGGTGCTCACCTCCATCATCTGCCCGCTGGCGTTGAAGATCCTCTACCGGGATGACGGAAAAAACGTCCCGCAGTCCTCCAAAGACACCTTCGTGGACCTGTCCTCCAAGGAGGGCGGCTATCAGTGATACAGCCCGGAGCTGCCATCCCGGCAGCCCGGCGGACCATAGATCTTCCCCTGTAAACGGGCCGGGGCCGGGACGAAAGTCCCGGCCCCGGCCCGCTGTTTCACAGGTATTTTTTCAGACCCTCCAGTGTCTCCTCCAGCGTGCCGGAGGCAAAGGGGCTCTTCAGCCCCACGGCGGGGAGCAGGTCGGTGTAGAACTTCCGGGCGCCCAGGCGGCACAGCTTCAGGTAGCTGTCCCACGCCCCGGCCCGGTCCCGGTCCATCCACCCCTTGTACTGCAGGGCACACACCTGCGCCAGGCAGTAGTCGATATAGTAGAAGGGGTCGCAGAAGATGTGCTGCTGCTTCTGCCAGAAGCCGCCGTGACCGTAGAAGGGGGTGTCGCCGTAGTCCAGGTAGGGCTTGTACTCCCGCTGCAGCCCGGCCCAGGCCTCCTTGCGCTGGGCGGGGGTGAGGTGGGGCTCCCGGTAGACGATGTGCTGGAACTCGTCCACCATGCAGCCATAGGGCAGGAAGGCCACCGCGTCCTCCAGATGCATCTGGACATAGTCGGCGGCCCGGTCCCCGAAGAGCAGGCCCATCCACGGCTCGGTGAAGAACTCCATGGCCATGGAGTGGATCTCGGCGGTCTCCATGCCCAGCTCGCTGAACTCCCGGATCTCCTCGTCCCGGGTGAGGTAGCCCTGGAAGGCGTGGCCGCACTCGTGGGTGATGACGTCGGCGTCCCCGCTGGTGCCGTTGAAGTTGGCGAAGATGAAGGGGGACTTGTAGTCGGGGAGATAGGTCATATAGCCCCCCGCCCGCTTGTTTTTCCGGCCCAGCACGTCGAACAGGGCGTTGTCCATCATGAAGTCCATGAACTCCCGGGTCTCCGGGGACATCTCCCGGTACATCCGCTGCCCGGCGGCCAGGATCTCCTCCGGCGTGCCCGTGGGGGCGGGGTTGCCCTCAGGGAACCAGACCCCCTCGTCCCAGAGCCGGAGCCGGTCCACTCCGATGCGCGCCGCCCGGCGCTGGTGGATGCGGTCGGCAAGGGGGACCAACGTCTCCTTCACCTGCTTCCGGAAGGCGGCCACCATCTTCTCATCGTAGCAGTTGCGGCCCATCCGGTCGTAGCCCATGGCCACGAAGTCATCGTAGCCCAGGGCCCCGGCCTGCTGGGTGCGGTTTTTCACCATCTGGTCGTAGATCTCGTCGATCTCCCCGGTGGCCCGCTGGAACCAGCCCTCGCTGGCCATGAACGCCTCCTGCCGCACCGCCCGGTCGGGCCCGGTGAGGTATTTCCCCAGCAGGGACAGGTTCAGCTCCTCCCCATGGAAGGAGATCTTGGCCGAGGCGATCAGATCCATGTAGCGGGAGACCAGAGCGTTCTCCTCCTGCTTCAGGCCGATGATCCTGTCGTCAAAGCTGCGAAAGGCCAGCTCCATGTTCCGGAAGGCCACCGGACCGATCTTCTCCTCCAGAAAGGGGCGGAAGGGGGAGTGGTACAGCTGCTTCTGATAGGCCTGGATCAGGCCGGTGAGCAGAGGGGTCTTCTCGTCGTAATAGGCCTGCTCCCCCTCATAGAACTTGTCGGTGACGTCCATGTCGTGGCGGATGTGGGCCAGGGTGGCCATGGTATCGACGCGGCTGCACAGGGCGTAGAACTCCCGGTGGACGGCGAACTGCTCCGGGCCGCTGTCGGCCCGGGCAAAGCGGTCGGTGAGGTCGTGGAAGCGGGCGGCGGCGGCGTCAAAGTCCACCCGCTCATAGGGCATCTGAGAGAATTTCAAAGGGGTCAGGCTCCTTTCTCGGCCCCGTCTGCCGGCGGGCGCTCTATTTTTTATATTATATCACAAAACCCCGGAGGGAAACGCCTCCTCTCTGGGAATCTCCTGGAAGTCACAAAATGTTCACAAATCGGGGCGGATCCTGTGGTATCCTGTTGCAGATACAAAAATACAGGGATGGGATGTCATGGCAAAGATCATCAAGAAGAACGGCGTGCTGCTGCTGGCGCTGTCGGCGGCGATGGCGCTGATGCTCACCGGGGCCCGGGCGGCCTCCTATCAGGACGTGGCCGGCCACTGGGCCGAGCCCCAGATCGTGCGGTGGTCCGACCTGGGCTATCTCACCGGGTACGGCGACGGGACCTTCGGCCCCAACGACCCCATCAGCCGGGGACAACTGACGGCGATCCTGGCCAACCTCTACGGCTATACCGGGGAGGCGGAGAACACCTTTGGCATCCCGGAGGATGCGTGGTACCTCTCCTATGTGCTCCGGGCGGCCCAGGCGGGCATCCTGCCGGACAGCTGGTGGGAGACGGCCAGCGACGCCCCCCTCACCCGGGAGGAGGCCATGTACATCATCGCCGCCGCCATCGACCTGGAGGGGAGCGGCGCCCTGTCTGAGGACCGCTATACCGACGGGGAGGACATCTCCGACTGGGCCGTGGAGGCGGTATACGCCATGACGGAGGCCGGCTATGTGGGCGGCTTCCCCGACGGCGGAGTCCACCCCCAGGGCAGCTTCACCCGGGCCGAGGTGGTGACCATCCTCAACAACATCTTCGCGGAGGTGTACAACGCCCCCGGGACATACAGCGGCGACGTGACCGGCCTGACCGTGGTGGCCGCGGGCGGCATCACCCTGCGGGACATGACGGTGGACGGCGACCTCATCCTCACCGGCGCCGCCGCCGGGCAGACGGTGACCCTGGACCATGTGACGGTCACCGGCGAGATCGTGGATCAGGGCTGTGCCCTGGTCCAGATCAACAACGAGCAGTTCCCCGGCACCGTCACCAGCGGCAACCGGACGACGGACATCCGGCCCGGCGCCCGGGCCAATCTCTTCGACCCGGACCGGCTGGCCTTCGACGAGAACGGGTACGCCTCCTACGACTCCGAGTATTTTGACGCGGTGCGGGGCATCGACGTCTCCTCCCATCAGGGCCGCATCGACTGGCAGGCGGTGGCCGACTCCGGGGTGGAGTTCGCCATGATCCGGGTGGGCTTCCGGGGCTATACCGCGGGCGGCGTGAACGAGGACACCCGTTTTGAGTACAACATCCAGGGGGCGCTGGACGCCGGTCTGGATGTGGGGGTGTACATCTTCTCCCAGGCCATCTCGGTGGAGGAGGCCCGGGAAGAGGCCTGGTTCGTCCTGGAGCGGATCGCCGGCTATGACATCACCTACCCGGTGGTCTTCGACTGGGAGACCATCAGCGGCGACCACGCCCGCACCGACGACATGGACCCCGAGACGCTGGACGCCTGTGCCCAGGCCTTCTGCCAGCTGGTGGAGGAGGCCGGGTACACCCCGGGGGTCTACTTCAACACCACCCTGGGCTATTTCTGGTATGACCAGTCCCAGCTGACGGACCGGTACACCTGGATGGCGGAGTACAACCAGTACCCCGACTTCTACTACGACTATGAGATGTGGCAGTATTCCTGCACCGGGACCGTCCCCGGCATCGAGGGGGATGTGGACCTGGACCTGGCCTTCCGGCTGAGGGACTGAGGACCGGACCGGGCGGGGAGGGAGACCCTCCCCGCTCGGTCAAATTGGCGGAAATCCCTTGACAGACGACGGGAATGCCATTATAATACGATGATGTTGAGCATCCGGGTGTAGCGCAGTTGGTAGCGCGCATGGTTCGGGTCCATGAGGCCGTGGGTTCAAATCCCGCCACTCGGACCACCGGGAACCCTTGGGGCTGTAAGGCTCCAAGGGTTTTCGGCGTTTTTTGAGGCGAGTTTTCCCTTATGTTTTCCCTTACCGGCCGGAAACGCTCTGGATGAACTTCTCCATCCGGGCGGCGCTGGCCTGCTTCATCTGGTCGGTGACGTGGCCGTAGACATCCAGGGTAAAGGCGGCGGTGGCGTGGCCCATGTTGCCCTGGACGGTCTTGATGTCATCGCCGCCCCGGATGGCGGCCACAGCGTAAGAATGTCGCAGGTCGTGGAACCGGGCGTCGGGCCGGCCGATGGACGCGACCACCTTCTTGTAGTTTTGATAGACCGTGTGGGGCATCAGGTGCCCGCCCAGTTTGTTGGTGAACACCAGCCCGGAGTCCTGCCAGGCGGCGCCGGCCCTCAGACGCCACTCCGCCTGGATAGCCTGCTGATGGCGGAGCAGTTTCATCACGGAGGGAGCGGGGGTGAGTTTGCGGCTCTTTCCGCTCTTGGTGGACGCCAGATAATATCCCCGGTCCCCGGTCCGCATTTTCTGTAACTGCTTGCTGATCAGCACCGTCCCGGCGGCGAAGTCCACGCACTCCCACGTCAGCCCCAGCACCTCGCCCTGGCGCAGGCCGGTGAACAGGGTCACCAGAAAGACCGCCTCGTAGGGGTGCCCCCGGACCGCCGCGATAAACTGGCCGATGGACGTCTCATCCAGAGGCTTCAGTTCCTGGCGCTCCACTCGGGGCAGGGAGCAGGCATCGGCGGGATCAAAGCGGAGATAGCCGATGGCCACCGCCTGCTGGAGCGCCTTGTGGAGTACCCCGTGGACATTTTTCACTGTCTTGGGCGAGAGGCCGGTCTTCTGCCCACGCTTGGGTGTCTCAGTGGACAAACGGTTGTAGAACCCCTGGATCGTGTGCGTGTTCAGTGCCTCCAGCCGGATGCCGCCCAGTTCTGGGCGGATATGGTTTTCGATCTCACAGCGGTATGTGTCCACGGTGCGGGGCTTGACCGAGTTGAGATAATCCTTCTGCCAGATATCCAGCCACTGGCCCAGCGTCATTTTGCACGGCTCCTGATAGGTGCCTCGGTCCAGTTCCACCGTGACCTCCCGGAGCTTCTGAGCGACCTCCTTCTGCGTCCTGCCGGTGACCGATCTCTGCTTCTGCCTGCCGGTCCCCGGATCAAATCCCACCGTGTACCGGGCTTCCCAATAGGTGTATTCTCTGCCTCCGCGCCGGACGGTCTTCTTTCGGATCGTTCCCGCACCGGAGGCATTTTTCTTGCTCTGTTTGCCGTGCGGCATTTTTTGACCTCCTTTCGCCGCACAGCGGGGATCATGTCCATCTTACCCGTTGTGCGGCGGTTCTTCAAGGGCCTATTTGTAAACGATCACGGACTTTCCCGGCGCAGGAACCGCTGCACCTCATCCTTGGGGATGCGGATCTGTTTTCCCACGCGGATACCCCGGATCTTGCCGGAGCGGACCAACTCGTATGCCGTATTCCTGCCGATGCCGAGAATGGGCATCAACTCCTCCACCCGGAGGGTCAAAGGGAGGTCGTCGAAGGAGCGGTAATCACTGCTCATGGCGCTCCCCCTTTCGCACGGAGGCCAGATAGATATTGGTCACATCGGGCCGCTCATGGCCCAGGAGCCGGGACACGGTGAAGTGTGCGTCCAGGGCGCCCATGCCTCTTTCGGTCAACTCCCGATACTTCTCCGCAGCGTAGGTGTGGCGCAGCCCGTGGAAGGTCATGGGCCGGTCAGAGCCCGCGTCCCGAACCTCGTCCCGATGCCGCATAATAAAGAATTGCAGCGCGGCGATGGCCCGGTCGGTGGGCAATCCGTCGGGCACCAGCAACTTGTGGCCCCGCTCCGTGCGGCCCAATTGTTTCCGAAGGGCCAGGGCGATCTGCTCGTTGATGGGTACTGTCCGTACCTTGCCACCCTTGCCTTTGACAGTGATGGCGTTCTCCCGGAGGGCCTGTTCCGCCGCGGCGGTGTCCATGCGGAAGCACTCATGGATGCGGAGGCCGGCGTAGCGGGCAAGGTACAAGGCCAGGATATAGTCGTAGCGGTCAGCAGCCAGCGCCTTGCCCAGCATCTTGTTGAACTCCACATTGCTCCAAGTGCGGTCCACGCCGCCGAAACAGCGCCGCTCCAGTTCCACGGCCAGCTCGTCATTGGTAGTCAGCTGGTACTTGGGCCGGCTCATCTTGTCGTGGAAGAACCGGATGGCCGCCAGGTCCGTCTTGATGGTGGAGGCCGATTTTCCGCTCTCCTGCATATATAGGACATAGTGTGTCAGGTGTCTGCCGCTGATGTTCTCCAACTTCTGAAGGTGGTAGCTATCCGCCAGGAAGGCGCAGAACCGCTTGACCGCCTCGTAGTAGCGTTCCTTGGTGCGGAAACTGCCCTGGCGGTTGTGGCGGGCCAACTTGTCCAGTTGACTTACCAGAGCCAGATAAAGGCCTTTGTTGTGAATGGTTTTTGCCATCTATAAAAAGTTCTCCTTTTCTTCATACATAGGTCGTTCAGATGGGCGCAGTTCTCCCATTGGCACATCCGTCTGTTTCCACCGGATTTCCGAAGAAACCCACACAGAGCCGGGAGCGCAGACGCCCGGAACCTCTTGTGGCAGAGGCGCTTTGTGGACTGAAACACTCTGTCGGTGGAAATCTGTCTCTCTTTGACTTTAGACCAGGTCAGTACGAATGCGGCATGGGGAGGAAACTCCCTGTCGCGGAGCATTTGCCCGACGACCGCCGCCGACACCACCGCTGAACTCGGCTGCGGACGATGGCTAATGCCATATCCGCCTGTGTCGTGTGATCCCTCCGGCTGGGATCAGGGGTGCGCGTCCTCCCGTGCTACCGGACCGGCGCAAAGCCGGAGCAAAGAGGGGTGAGCCTGCTGCCACAGGCTCCGAGGTGTCACACCCACGTTCCCTCCGCACACCTCGAAGCGGAGGAGGGCAACGGCCATTTTTCAAATAGAGGGTTTCTTTGTCCCCTTGCCCCAGACTGGCAGGATCTGGAGCAGTTCCCAAAGGGAGTATGGGGCTGTGAACGCACAAAAAGAGGGTACGAAAAGTCCCTTCTGTGCCTAATGGCTCAAGCAACAAACTTTTCGCACCCTCAAACAAGTGCTTGTATTCTTTCTAACGGCCGCCCGAAGAAGATTTCGTCCCCCGGCGCAGCACCATGCAATCAAAATAAAGACAGCCGGCGGGCATACTGCGGCCCCGGCTGGGACGTACAAACCTTGGGATCGTCCGGCATCCCGGATTCTCCACCACAACGTGTGCAATGCGAGTATTCCCTCGGTCACAGGCCCAAGGCCTGCCTCCGCGATTTCAGCGGAGAGCGCACAAAGAATCAATTACAATTCTTATATACAACAATATATTGTGCCTGTCAATATAATTGTTCTTTTATTTTGCGTTTTCTACGTGAGCGTGATGAAACTCTCGTCTGGTGGAAAACAGAGTAAACGTATTGTATGCGTATTATTGGCGTATTAAGAAAGGATCACATCCCAAAGGCATATTCTCTCCGTATTGCAGGCGTATTGACATATTCATGTTTGCCAAGCGGAGAGAGAGGAAAATTCCTGCCTCTCCACTTGGCGCTCCAACTCTAAATTTGAATCCGCCGGATGCAGGTCAGAAGCGTGATACACAATTCCTGGTACACGTCTTCATCGAAAACCCCATTGATGACCGCCTCCTTCA
>CALXCP010000020.1 GCA_944386845.1 uncultured Oscillospiraceae bacterium
CAGTTCGGCAAGCTGGCGGTGCAGAGCGCCGTGTCCACCCTGTCCACCACCGAGATGTCCGCCCAGGCCATCGTGGTGGTGCTGGAGGCCTTCACCAGCATGCCCTCCATGGCCATCGGGCTGGGGCTGATCACGGTGGCCGGCCAGTGCATGGGGGCGGGCCGGCCCGACGAGGCCCGGCGCTACATCCTCAAGCTCACCGCCCTGTCGGCCGCGGTGCTGTTCGTCACCAACTGGGCGGTCTACTTCCTCACCCCCGCCGTCACCCGGGTGGCGGGGATGGAGGCCGACGCCGCCCGGCTCACCTGCCACATCATGCTGATCATCAGCATCGTCAAGCCCTTCCTCTGGCCCATGGCCTTCACCCCGGTGAACGGTATGAAGGCCGCCGGCGACGTGCGCTTCACCATGGTGGCCTCCACCGTGTCCATGTGGATCTTCCGGGTGGGCCTGTGCTACCTGCTCATCCTCGGCCACGGCTTCGGCCCCCTTGGGGTGTGGATCGGCATGTTCGCCGACTGGGCGGTGCGGTCGGTGATCTACACCGTCCGGCTGATCCGGGGCACCTGGGCCACCAAGCGGGTGCTGAAGGAGCCCGGCGCCTGACCCCCTCAGGGCAAAAAAACGCCCGGCTGTTCCTTGGAACAGCCGGGCGTTTTCAGCCTTGATGTCAGTCGGTGACGTAGGGCAGCAGGGCGATCTGACGGGCCCGCTTGATGGCCTCGGTCAGCTGGCGCTGATGCATGGCGCAGGTGCCGGTGGTGCGGCGGGGCAGGATCTTGGCCCGCTCGGACGTATAGCGGCGCAGCTTGGCCGCGTCCTTATAGTCGATGTGCTCCACCTTGTCCACGCAGAAGGCGCAGACCTTGCGGCGCTTGCGGCCGCGAGGGCCTCTGTTCTCTCCCATAGCCATGGAAACAAACCTCCTTTTACGACCATATCCGGTCAAAGTATGAATGACGCGCGGTCACTTGTGTCAGAACGGAAGCTCCCCGTCGTCGGAGAGCTCGGCGAACTGGTCGCCCATGGGGGCGCCGTAGCCGTCCATGGGGGCGGTGGAAGCGGGGGCCGAGTGGGCCGGGGCAGACTGCTGATAGCCGCCGTAGCCGCCGCCGTCGCCGTCCCGGCGGGAGTCGCCGAAATAGACGTTGTCGGCCACCACCTCGGCGCTGGTGCGCTTGTTGCCGTCCCTGTCGGTCCAGTCCCGCATCTGGAGCCGGCCCTCCACCACGGCCATGCGGCCCTTGGTGAAGTACTTGCTCACGAATTCGCCGGTCTGGCGCCAGGCCACCACGTCGATCCAGTCGGTGGCCTTCTCGCCGGTGCTCTTGTCCCGGAAATCCCGGTCAACCGCCAGGCGGAAGGACGCCACGGGGACGCCCGCCTGGGTGTGCCGGAGCTCCGGATCACGGGCCAGCCGGCCCATGAGAACGATCCGATTCAGCATGCCGTCGCCCCTCTCACTCGTCCTTGCAGACGATCATGGAGCGCATCACGCCGTCCGCGATGCGGAACTGACGGTCCAGCTCCCGGGGGAAGTCGGGGGTGGCGCTGAAGGTCATCAGGACGTAGTAGCCCTCGTTCTGGTCGTTGATGGGATAGGCCAGATGGCGCTTGCCCCACTCGTCGACCTCGGCCAGAGAGGCCTTGCTCTCCACCAGTCCCTTGAACTTGGCCACCACAGCGGCGATGCCCTCCTCACCCAGATTGGGGTCCACGATGAACACCGCCTCGTAATTCGCGTTGGTCTTTGCCATGTTGTTGCACCTCCTTATGGACATATGGCCTTCGGTCGTGCCGAAGGCAAGGATAAAAACCCGTCTTGAGACAGGCCCTATTATTATACCGGAATTTTCCCCGATGTCAAGCATTTTTCGCCCCGGCGGCCCCCGTTCCCGGGGGAGAAAAAATTTTTTGAAAAATTTTCGATTTTTCGGAGAGAAATCGGCCCATCGTGCGTTTCCATATACAGAGAGCCCCCAAAAGGGGGCGCTGGACAGCAGCGGCTTTCATCTGTTACACTGAGGACAGACACAGGAGAGGGGGGTGAGGGCCATGCTTGCGGCCTGCCTGGCGGCGCTGGACGACCCGGGGCTGCGGGGGAGCTTTTCGGCGTTCTTCGAGGCGAACGCCCCCACCGCCCTGCGGGCGGCCCGGCGGCACCTCGGGGCGGGGCGGCTGGCGGAGGACGCGGTGCAGGACGCCTTCACCGCCGTGGCCCGGAACTACGCCCAGGTGTCCCAGTGGCCGCCCCGGGCGGGGCGGGCCTACCTGCTGGCGGCGGTGCGCACCAAGTGCATCGACCTGCTGCGGCGGGAGGGGCGGTACGCCGGGCTGGAGGAGGGCGAGGCCCTGCCCGGCGGGCTGGAGCCCGACGCCGCCGCCGAGGCCGCCGAGGGGTACCAGCGGCTGGTGGGGCTGATCCTGGCCATGCCCGAGACCTACCGGGAGGTGCTGCGCCGGCGGCTGGTGCTGGAGCAGAGCCCGGAGGAGACCGCCGCCGCCATGGGGCTGACCCGGGAGGCGGTGGACCGCCGCCTGTCCCGGGGGCGGAAGCTGCTGCAGGAGAAACTTTTGGAGGAGGGGATCCACCCATGAGCGAGATCGTGTTGACCGACGCCGCCCTGCGCCTGGCCCTGCTGCAGGCGGAGGAGGCCGAGTATGCCCGGCTGCTGCCCGGGGAGCGGGAGGAGCCCGTCCCGGCCCAGCTGCGGCGGCGGCTGCGCCCCCTGCTCTCCGACCCCACCGGGGCCCGGCGGAGGGGGCGGCACGCCCTGGCCCGATCGGCCGCGGCGGCGGCTTTGGCGGCGGCGGTGACGGCGGGGACCGTCCTGGCCGTCAGCCCCGAGGCCCGGGCCTGGGCGCGGAACCTGATCGTGGAGATCTTGGAGGAGTACACCACCGTCCGCTTCGTGGACGACACCGGGACGCAGACCGGCGCGCCGGGAGCGTGGGCCCCCGCCTGGCTGCCGGAGGGGTATGAGCTGGAAGAGGAAGGCAGTCAAGGTACCATGTTTATTTATCAAAACGACAGGGGTGATATGATCTTCTTCCGCTTCGCATCATCCGCAGCAGTTTTCAGCTATGACAATGAACACCATATAGCGAAAACAGTTTTTCTCAACGGTTCGCCTGCTCATCTCCTGCTGGCGGTAGAAGACGGGCATGACAGCAGCTTGACTTGGCAGGACGAGGCTTCTGGTACTGTATTCTCCCTGCTGGCCCAGCTTTCGGAGGATGAGTTGATTAAAATCGCGGAGAGCGTCGAAAAAAATTGAATCCCGCAAACCGCTGCGGCGCAGCGGTTTGCGGGATTTTCCCGTTTTGTTGGAAAAATTTTTTGAAAAATTTTCGGATTTTTGGAGAGAAATCGGCCCATCGTGCGTTTCCATATACAGAGGGAGATGTCAGAGCCTCTCTCCCGCAGTCCTTGGTGAGGACTGCGGCCAGCCCATGGGCTGGCCGGGGCCGCCGGGTCTCCCTCAAAATCAAAAAATAGGAGGTGTTTGAAGTGAGATCACTTGTTTTGTTCATAGGTACTCTAATCGTCAGTTGGCTGGTTGTGGTTTTATTCGTGTTGCTGTTGGAATGGTGTGATATTGCGGCATTGATATTTCTTGCGGTATGCTTGGCAATAACAGTAACCGTAATTGGCCGGCTGATATCAGATTTAACCAAACTGGAGCAGGCATTCCAGCAAATAAAAGCCGCTTTGGACAAACAACATGAGCAAGAGTAGGCCCTTTCACTGAAATAGTTTTTACCTTCTTGCCGGTCTGGCGTACTGCATTCAGAAAATCCCGTCATACAAAAGAGAAGAGGACCTGCCATGCGCAACGGCATCCGCCCCAGAGAAAAGGAGGCTTCCTATGTCCACCTGGGTCAAACAGCACAAGCTCTTCCTCGCCCTCTTCGGCCTGATCCTGGTCACCGTCGTCCTGGCGGTGGTGATGTGGAGCCGCACCCGGCCCCCGGTGACCTCGCTGTGGCAGTCCTTTGACGCGGAGACCCGCACCCTGACCTTTGAGGCCGGCCTGGGCTACACCATCGACAGCTTCACCGCCACCGACGCCGGCACCGGCGACACCGTCACCCTCACCGCCCCGCCCTTCCAGTACCGGGTCGACGGCCCCGGCCCGCTGGAGTTCGACGTGCAGTACCGGGACCGGCGGGGGGAGGTCTACTCCGCCGAGGGCTCGGCCAGCATCAGCGCCCAGTCGGACGACGGCGGGCACTCCATGACGGTCCATCTGGCCGCCATCGGCACCGACGGCTGGGGCAACTACCTCATCCCGGAGACCGACCCCTGCCCCATCTGCGCGAGCCAGCCGGACCGGCCCTGACCCCCGCGCCGCGTTTTTCCACCCCCGGCGGGAAAATTTCCCGCCGGGGGCTTTTTCTGTTCCCTTCCCTGGCAGGATGTGGTACAATGGCTTTTAGAGACCAACCGGGCCCCCGGCCCAAAACAGAATACAGAGGAGGATGTCCCATGCTCACCGTCGATCTGTCCCATCTCGGCTCCGCAGTTCCCTCCGATCTCCTGACCGCCCGCGCCGGCGCCCTGGCGGACGCCCACCACAAGCTGCTCACCGGCTCCGGGGCCGGGGGGGAGTTCACCGGGTGGGTGCGCCTGCCCCGGGACTATGACCGGGAGGAGTTCGCCCGCATCCAGGCCGCCGCCGCCCGCATCCGGCAGGATTCGGAGGTGCTGGTGGTCATCGGCATCGGCGGGTCCTATCTCGGGGCCCGGGCGGTGATCGAGCTGCTCACCTCCCAGAACTACAACCTCCGGCCCGACGGAGTGCAGGTGCTCTTCGCCGGCAACGGCCTGTCCTCCGACGCCCTGACCGAGACCATTGACCTGATCGGGGAGCGGGACTTCTCGGTGAACGTCATCTCCAAGTCGGGCACCACCACCGAGCCCGCCGTGGCCTTCCGCGTCTTCAAAGCCCTGCTGGAAAAGCGGTACGGCAAGGAGGGGGCCCGGAAACGCATTTACGCCACCACCGACGCCCGAAAGGGGGCGCTGAAGGGGCTGGCCGACGCGGAGGGGTACGAGGAGTTCGTGGTCCCCGACGACATCGGCGGGCGCTACTCGGTGCTGACGGCGGTGGGCCTGCTGCCCATCGCGGCGGCGGGCATCGACATCGCCGCCCTCATGGCCGGGGCGGCGGCCGCCATGGACGAGCTGGCCGTCCCCGGGGCGGACAACCCCGCCTGGCAGTACGCCGCCGCCCGCCACGCCCTGTACGAGGGGGGCAAGGCGGTGGAGATCCTGGCCTGCTATGAGCCCTGCTTCCGCTTCTTCGCCGAGTGGTGGAAGCAGCTCTACGGCGAGAGCGAGGGCAAGGAGGGCAGGGGCCTCTTCCCCGCCAGCGTGGAGTTCACCGCCGACCTGCACTCCATGGGCCAGTACATCCAGCAGGGGCGGCGGCTCATGTTCGAGACGGTGGTGTGCTTCGACGCCCCCCGGTCCGCCGTGACCATCCCCCGCGACGAGGCCAACGTGGACGGGCTGAACTTCCTGGCCGGCAGGACCCTGGACTTCGTGGCGGGGCAGGCCATGCGGGCCGTCATCCTGGCCCACGTGGACGGCGGGGTGCCCAACGTGCTGGTCCACCTCCCCGCCCGCACCCCCGAGGCGGCGGGCCGGCTCATCTACTTCTTCGAGTTCGCCTGCGGCCTGAGCGGCTATCTGCTGGGGGTCGACCCCTTCGACCAGCCGGGGGTGGAGGCCTACAAGAACAACATGTACGCTCTCCTGGGCAAGCCCGGCTACGAGGAGAGAAAGAAGGAGCTGGAGGCCCGCTTGAAGTGACCCGGTCTGTGAAGTTTTTATGAAAACTGCTCAAAAATGAGTTGCAAAGCGCCGGCTGAAATGGTATTCTTAAGGTACAAACCGGACCGCTGTTCCGGCGGATCAAACAAGGAGTGATGAAACTATGGTTAGAGTCATTATGGGAAAGAAGGGCTCCGGCAAGACCAAGCAGATGATCGACATGATCAACGCCGCCGTCACCACGGAGCATGGCAACGTCGTGTGCATCGAGCGCGGCCCCAAGCTGACCTATGACATCCATTATAAAATCCGTCTGGTGGAGGTGGGCAACTACGACCTGGACAGCTTCACCGCCCTGCGGGGGTTCATCTGCGGGCTGTGCGCCGGGGACTATGACATCACCCACATCTTCATCGACAGCCTGTGCAAGGTGGTCCCCAGCGAGGTCAACCACGAGGTGGAGGAGTTCCTGGATTGGCTGAACTCCTTCTCCGAGAAGCACAACATCAAGTTCACCGTCACCATCAGCGCCGACGCTGAGCTGGCCCAGGAAGGCATCAAGAAATTCTTCTGATCCCGCCGTGACATCTGTATAACGACGAGCATCGGGGCGCCCGGAGGCGCCCCGATGCTTTTCATTTCTCCCCCGGGCCGGGCCGCAGGCCGGGGAGCAGCAGCTCCAGGCACTCCAGCATCCGGCCCTCCAGGTCGTAGCTCCCGCCCCGGGAGCACCAGTCGTAGCACACCCCCCGCAGGCAGAGGAACACGTCGTCCACCACCCGCTCCGGGGGGAGCCGCCGGGTGAGCTGCCCGCTCTCCTGCCCCCGGCGGACGATCTCCTCCAGCACCTCCTGCTGGCTCTTGCGCCGGGCGAACCACTCGTTGTCCGGGGTGTACATCACCCGCACCGTCTCCACCCCGGTGCGCACATTGAGCCGGGCATAGTGGGCCACGAAGCGGCGCAGGGCCTCCCCGGTGTCGGGGCCGGAGGTCTCGGCCCGGACCACGGTGGCGAAATAGGCGTCGCCGTCGGCGTACAGGGCCCGGAGTATGTCGGTCTTGCCGCCGAAGTAGGAGTAGAAGGAGCCCACGGCGGTGCCCGCCCGGGCGCAGATCTCCCGGATGGTGGTGCCCTGATAGCCCTTCTCCTTCATCAGCGCCAGCGCCGCCTCCAAAATGGTCTGCCGGGTGACGGCGGACTTCTTATAGGTCCGCCGGGTCCGCCGCTCCATGGCCGCTCCCCCTTTCCGTCCGGTCTTCCTCCATTCTACCCCGGCCGCCGCCGGGCTGTCAACGGGAAAGCGCCCGCCTCCGGTCTCCCGGAGGCGGGCGCCGCTGTCCGGGTGGGGCCTCAGTTGGCCACCACCAGGCGGATCTTGTTGCCCATGGAGTCGTAGTAGACCGTCAGGTCGTCGGAGAAGGCCCGGGCGGATGCCAGGTCTTCGAACCAGGACTTGGCCCGCTGGTTGTAGCACTGGACCTCCTCGGCCACCCGGTAGACCTTGCCGCCGTGGTTCAGGAAGGTCTCCCCCTCGTGGGTGTAGAAGTCGGAGCGGCGCACGTCCTCGATCTCGTTGAGGGTGACGATGCCGGCGGCCTTGCCGTCCAGCCCCTCCGCCGCCCCGCCGGGCTGGCCGTCCTGGAAGGCGTAGCCGGTGATCCAGCCGTCGGTTTCCCCTGAATCCTGGTTGGCCTTGTTCCGCACGGACACGGTGCGGTTGTAGATGGTCTCGCCATCCCAGGAGCCGGCGGATCTCTGTCCCTGCTCCAGGAAGCCGTACTCATAGGCGTCCCCGGTGACGTCCTTGAGCACCAGGATGTCCACCTGCCGGGCGGCGTTGGTGTGGTAGTAGGCGATCTGGGAGGCGGGGACGGAGGAGATCCCCTCCAGGTCCCGGAAGGTCAGGGGATGGAGCTTTCCGGTGGTGCCCGCCCGCTCGTACAGGGAGGCGCCGGCGCTGACCGGGACGGCGCCCACGGTGCGCCTGGCCACGTCGAAGGAGCCCGAGGGGGAGCCTCCGGTGATCCGGCTCAGGGAGACCTTGCCCACCTGATAGGAGGACAGGTTCACCAGCTGGCCCTCCAGCTTGGAGGCGTCGCTGCTGGTGGTCACCTCGAAGGTCAGGCTGCCCCCCAGCAGCTCCACGGTGGCGGTGGAAGCGGTGCCCTCGGTGACCACCCCCACGGCGTTGCCCCGGACGGTGTTGGGGCTCTCCACCCCGGCGACCTTCCCGTCGGCGGTGAGCAGCAGGGTGACGGTGTTCCCGATGCGGAAGCGGGAGGCGCTGTCCACCGCGGTGGACAGGACCTCGAACTCCTTATCGAAGGCGGTGATGGAGGTGGGGTAGGTCTCGTTGGGGGCGGCGTTCTCGTACAGGACGGTGATGCGCAGGTCGCTCACCCGGAGCACCCCGTTGTCGTAGGTGGCCACGTCATAGGGCTGGATGTCCCCGAAGCCGATCTCCTGCCCGTTCTTGTAGATCTTGTAGTTGGTGGCCCCGTTGGTGAGCTTGGCGAAGGTGGCCGTGGAGGCCGCCCCGCTGACCACCACCGCCTCGGTGGCGGTGCCGCCGGAGACATACACCCCGGTCACGGTGCCCCCGCTGAGGTAGAGGGTGGCCATGCTGCCGGGGCCCAGGTCGGCGAACACCTTTTCATAGGTGGTCCTGCCCTCGCTGGTATAGGCGTCGGTGTCGGGGGCGATGGAGTAGCGGGTGCCGGCGCTGTCGATGAGCCAGCCGGCGTTGCTCTCCCGGACCACCACCGTCTTCTGCTGGCTGCGGTCGGGGAGGAAGGTGAGGATCTCCCCCCGGCTGTTGGTGAGCAGGTCCCCCTTCCGGCCCAGGATGGACTGGGGGATGACCCCGTTGGCCACGGCGTACACGCCGGTGGCCGTGCCGGTGACGGCCCGGATGCCGTCCTCGCCGTCCGCCGTCTCCACGTCCAGGGCCAGGATCACCGCGTTCTGCTGGATGGTGCCCAGCTCGGCGGCGTAGAGCCCGCCCTCCTTCTGCTCGGTGGTCAGCAGGTTGCAGAACAGGGTGGCCGCCTGCCCCCGGGTGATGGGGGCGCTGCCCCCCAGGCCGGACAGCCCGTCGGCCAGGCCGATCTTCTCGGCCAGGGCGATGAACCCGTCGGGCCAGAGCATGCCGGTGTCCTCGTCGGTGTAGCCGAGGATGCGGATGAGGATGGTCACCGCCTGCCCGTAGGTGATGGGGGAGTCGGGCTCGAACACCCCCTGGTCGGTGCCGGCGATGATCTTGGTCTCGCCGGCGGCGGCCAGGTTGATGTAGCCCCGGGCCCAGTGGTCAGAGCGCACGTCGGGGAAGATGGTGCGGGTGCTGTACAGGGCCACCTGCCCGGCGTTGCCCATGGCGTTCACCGCCATGACGCAGAACTCCGCCCGGGTGAGGGTGCTGTTGGGGCGGAAGGTGCCGGCGGTGTCCCCCGCCACCACGCCCAGCATCCGCAGGCTGTCCACCCGGGCGCTGAGCTCGGGGTCGCTCACGTCGGAGAAGGACGGGGTGGCCGCCAGGGCGGGGGTCAGCAGCCCCGCCGCCAGCACCGCCGCCAGCAGCACAGAGATCAGTCGTTTCATGTCGTCGTTTTCTCTCCTCTCTTACTCGGCGCGCAGCGCCTCCACCGGCTGCAGGCCGGAGGCCTTGATGGCCGGGTACATGCCGAAGATGACGCCCAGCACCACCGAGAACAGGAAGGCCCCGATGGTGATGGCCTGCCCGGGCATCATGACCATGTCCAGCAGCATCTTGCCGGCGATGAGGGTGCCCAGATAGCCCACGATGATGCCGAAGACGCCCCCGATGCCGCAGATCACCGCCGCCTCGATGAGGAACTGGGCGATGATGCTCCGGCGCTCGGCGCCGATGGCCTTGCGTATGCCGATCTCCCGGGTGCGCTCGGTGACGGTGACCAGCATGATGTTCATGATGCCGATGCCCCCCACCAGCAGGGAGATGGCTGCGATGCCGATGAGCACCAGGGACTGGCTGTTGAGCAGGGCGTCCATGCTCTCCATGCTGGCGTTGTTGTTCTGGATGTAGGCGTAGCCGTTGGACTCGGGGATGAGGGCGGTGAGATAGCCCTGGAGCCGCACCGCCGCCTCGTCGGCCGCCGAGGCCGACACCGCCTTCACCGAGTACTCGGTGATGGGCTGGTTGTCGTTCAGCGTCCGGTTCAGGGTATAGGGCAGCAGGACCAGGTTGTCCATCTCCGGCCAGTTGTCCACGTTCTTCTTCTCATACACTCCGATGACCAGATAGGGGTTGCCGTTGATGGTGATGTTTTTCCCCACCGGGTCCAGGTAGTTGAACAGCCGCTCCGCCGCGCCGCCCCCCAGCACGCACACGTTGCTGTACCGGGATACGTCCAGGGCGGACAGGTCCCGGCCCGACTTCAGGGTGTAGTTGTTGCACAGGCCGTACTGGTCGCTGCCCAGCACCACCTGGGGAGCCAGCTCCCAGCTGTCGCTGCTGCTCATGGTGTTGGTGCTGTACCGCACCGTCATCTCGTTGTACACCTGGATCTTGGGGGTGACCCCCACCACCAGGTCGTTGAGGCCCAGGCAGTAGTTGTACAGGTCCTGGGAGACGTCGCCGCCGCTCCAGAGATAGGCGGAGACGCTGAGGGTGTTGGTGCCCTGGCTCTCCAGATACTCCAGGTTCTTCTTGTTCTGCCCCTGGATGATGGACACCAGGATGACCACCGACGCCACGCCGATGATGATGCCCAGCATGGTGAGGAAGGAGCGCATCTTCTTGGCGGAGATGGATTTGAAGGCCATCTTGAAGGCCTGGAGCGTGTTCATTCCCAGTCCACCTCCTGCGTCTCGTCGGAGATGACCACCCCGTCGGACAGCCGGACCATCCGCCGGGCGGTGGCGGCGATGCCGTTGTCGTGGGTGATGAGGATGACGGTGGTGCCCCCCCGGTAGAGCTCCCGAAGGATCTCCAGCACGTGCTGCCCCGTCTTGGAGTCCAGGGCGCCGGTGGGCTCGTCCGCCATGATGATGGGGGGGCGGGTGGCGATGGCCCGGGCGATGGCCACCCGCTGCTGCTGCCCGCCCGACATCTCGCTGGGGCGGTGGTGGGCCCGGTCGTCCATGCCCACCCGGGCCAGGGCCTCCATGGCCCGCTCCTCCCGCTCCCAGATGGGCACCCCCTGGTAGATGAGGGGCAGGATGACGTTCTCCAGGGCGTTGAGCTCCTGGATGAGGTTGTAGCCCTGGAAGATGAAGCCGATCTCCCGGTTGCGGATGTGGGCCAGCTGCCGGTCGGACAGCCGGGTGACGTCGGTGCCGTTCAGGTGGTACTCCCCGTAGGTGGGGATGTCCAGGCAGCCCAGCACGTTCATCAGGGTGGACTTGCCCGAGCCCGACTGCCCCACGATGGCCACGAACTCCCCCCGGTCGATGGACAGGCTCACCCCGTCCAGGGCCCGGACCTCGCTCTCCTTCCCCTCGTTGTAGATCTTATAGATGTCCCTGATCTCGATGAGCATCTCGGCCCTCCCTTTCCCCGGGTCAGCCGACCATGATGCCGCCGCCCATGTCGTCGGGGGCCATGTAGCTGGTGAAGACCACGTCCCCCTCCTCCAGGCCGGAGACGATCTCCACGTTGTACACGTCGTTGGCCCCCGTCACCACGGGGACGGCGTAGAAGCCGTCGGCCTCGGTGGGCACGCCGGTGGTCCCCTCGGGGATGGCGACGGCGTTGTCCGGCCGGGTGGGCTTCTCCACGAAGACCACCGACAGGGGCTCGCCGTCCTCGCCGGCGATCTGCTTCACCGACTGCACCGGCACCATGAGGCAGTTGTCCACATGGCTGCCCTGGAAGCTGTAATTGATGGACATGTTGCTCATCAGCTGCCCGCCGGGGTTCTCCATGCGGACGGTCACCGGGAAGGACGAGGCCCCGTTCTCCATGTTGCCGCTGAGGCTGATGTTGGTGACGGTGCCGGTGAACATGTTGCCGCTCCAGTCGCTGAGCTCCACCGGCATGCCCATCTTCACATAGTTGATGTTCCGCTCGTCCACGCTGATCTCCACCGTCATCACCGAGGTGTCGGCGATGATGATGGCGGTGGTGTTCTCCGCCACCTCCTCCCCGGCCACCAGGCCGCAGGAGAGCACCGTCCCCGAGATGGGGGCCACGGCGTTGAAGTTGGCCAGGTTCTCCTGGGCCTTGGTGAGGTTCTCCAGGGCGGTCTGGATCTGATTCTCCAGGGTGGCGATCTGCTCCTCGTTGTCCTCGCCGCTGATGGTCATGAGCACGTCGCCGGGGGTGACGTCGGCGTAGTTCATCAGCTCCATGGACAAGATCTCGCCCCCCACCTTGGCCGTCACGTCGGCGGTGCGGTTATAGGCCAGCTTGCCGCTGTCATAGGCGTAGATGTCCTCGCCGTTGGCGCCGGTCAGGATGGCGGTGGCCCCCATGTCGGCGGTGAGGGTTCCGGGGTTGTCCACCCCGATGACCACCTGGAAGCAGACCGCCCCCTCGGGGGTGATGTAGCGCACCATGTTCACCTCGTCCACGGTGCCCTGCACCTGGCTCATAGAGGCGGGGATGGACACCCGGGCGCTCTGGCCCACATGGATGTCGTTCTCATAGGTGTAGTTGTAGTAGAGGGTGAGCTTCATCCGGCTGTCGTCCACCAGGGTGGCCAGCTTGGTGCCCGTCCCCACGCTGCCCCCCACGGAGAGGTTCTCCGCCCCCTCGGCCAGCAGCAGCTTGCCGGCGAAGGCGGGCCGGATGGTCAGGTCGTCCACCGAGTCGTAGATGGCCTGGAGCTGCTTCTGGTAGTTGTCCACCGTCTTCTGGGCCTGCTCCAGCGCCTCATAGGCGGCGGTGGAGTCGATGGTGTACAGCGGGGTGCCCTCGGCGACGAAGTCGCCCTCGGACACGAAGACCTCCTGCACGGTGCCGCCGGTGGTCAGGGTGATGGAGGCGGAGTTGAGGGCCTTGGTGACGCCGTACCCCTCGATGGAATTGGAGATGGAGCCATAGGTCGCCGTGTCCCGGAGGATCTCCTGCTCCGGCTCGGTGAACAAAAAGCGGTACATGCCCACGGCGATGCCCGCGATGACAGCCACGGCCACCACGATGGCGATGACCCGGCCGATCCACTTGTTCTTCCCCTTGTTCTTCTTGCCCATGGGCGCCTTGCGCGCCGGCGCCGCGCCGGGGGCGGGCGGGTCCAGGACGGGGGTCCCCTGGGTCTGCATCTCTGCCATGATATTGCCTCCTTTGTGCTCGGTCACATTGTCCACCCCATTATACCGGCCGCCCCGGGGGGAAACAACAACAAAGCTGTAACAACTGTTTAAGAAGTCCTTAAGACAGCTCTCTGCCCTTATAGACGCAGCCGGCCGGGAAAAGTTCCCGCCGGACGATTTTTCATTTTCCTCTTGACAAATATCTTTGTCAATGGTATTCTGTGGCTGACAATGATATTTGTCATCTTGACGCTCTTTTTTGTCAAAGGAGGCCGCGTATGCCGCTGAACAACCGGCTGAAGGAGCTGCGGGCCGCCCGGGGGCTGAACCAGCAGGAGCTGGGCAGCCTGGTGGGCGCCTCCCGGCAGACCGTCAGCCTCATCGAGCGGGGGGACTACAACCCCTCGGTGACCCTGGCCCTGCGCATCGCCCGGGTCTTTGAAAAACCGCTGGAAGAGGTATTTTATCTCACGGAGGAGGAGACCTTATGAAAAAGGAGAGGACCCGCCCCTGGGTCTATGTGAAGTTCGTGCTGACCATCCTGCTGGCCGCCCTGTTCGGCGGCGTGCTGGGCTATGGCGCCGCCGCCAACCAGGACTTTCTCCCCTATCTGGGCAGGCGGATCAACGGGGTGCTGTCCCTGGCGGGGCTGTGGTGGTTCCTGCCCCTGTACCTGGTCCTGACCGCCGGCACCGTCGTCCATCTCCGGGGCAGGGCCCTGCTGCCCGCCGCGGCGGAGGACGACGGGGCCTTCCGCCGGGCCGACCGGCTGCTCTCCCTGGCCATGCTGGCCACAGGGGCGGCGACCCCCTACGGGCTCATGGCCCTGGGGCTGTCCTTCGCCGGGGCCTGGGAGCGGCCGGCGCGGATGTTCCTGGCCGCCGGTCTGCTGGTCGTCTCCATGGTCTGGACGGTGGTCCTTCAGGCCCGGACCGTGGCCGCCGTCAAGGTCATCTACCCGGAGAAGCGGGGCAACGTGTTCGACGCCAGGTTCCGGAAGGACTGGTACGACAGCTGCGACGAGGCGGAGCGGCAGGAGATCGGCCAGTGCAGCTACCGGGCCTTCCAGACCGTCTCCGGCATCCTGTCCGTGGTCACCCTGGCCCTGTGCCTGCTGACCATCTTCCAGGCCATCGCCCCGGTCTGGGTGCTGCTGGCGGGGGCGCTGTGGCTGGCGGCGGTGCTGTCCTATCAGCTGGCCGCCCTGAGCTCCCGGCCCTGAGTCCCGCTTGACAAGCCGGCCGGGAGACCGTATCATGAGAGGAGCGACCGGTCTGATATTCGGATTTTATCAAGGAGGCTTTTCTCATGGCTTCGGTACACGCGATCTGCGTCAGCCCCCAGCGGGGCACGCTGAAACAGGAGATCCCCGCCGCCCTCTTCCTCACCGACAGGGGCATCGACGGGGACGGGCACCAGGGGGACTGGGGCCGGCAGGTGACCCTGCTGAGCTGGGAGAGCGTGGTGCGCTCCAACCGGGAGCACCACAAGGACATGGGTCCCGGCGACTTCGCCGAGAACGTCACGGTGGAGGGGATGGACGCCCTGTCGCTCCAGCCCGGGGACCGGGTGCGCCTGGGGGACGAGGTGGTGCTGGAGGTGTCCCAGGTGGGCAAGCCCGACCACCCCAGCGTGGTCACCCGCACCTTCGGCATCTCGCTGCTGCCCTACGAGGGCCGCTTCTGCCGGGTCATCCAGGGGGGCACCGTCCGCCCCGGCGACCCGGTGGTGAAGCTCTGACCCCAACATTCCAAACATAAGGAGTGGGTCCCCATGGAAAAGCGTTATGACGTGGCCGTCATCGGCGGCGGGCCCGGCGGGTACACCGCCGCCCTGTACTGCGCCCGGGCGGGCCTGAGCGTGGCGGTGGCGGAAAAGCTCACCGCCGGCGGCCAGGCCGCCGCCACCGACCGGGTGGACAACTACCCCGGCTTCGACCAGGGCATCGAGGGCCTGGAGCTGGGGGAGCGGATGCAGCGGGGGGCGGAGCGCTTCGGCGCCGAGACCGTCTACGACGAGGTCACCGCCGCCGACCTGACCGGCGACCCCAAGCGGCTCACCCTCTCCGGGGGCGGCGTGCTGCTGGCCCGGGCGGTGGTGCTGGCCACCGGCGCCCTGCCTCGGCCCCTGGGCCTGCCCGGGGAGGAGGAGCTGCGCGCCCGGGGGGTGAGCTACTGCGCCACCTGCGACGGCATGTTCTACAAGGGCAAGACGGTCGCCGTGTGCGGCGGGGGCAACTCCGCCGTGGAGGAGGCCCTGTTCCTCTCCCGGCTGTGCGCCAAGGTGACTCTCATCCACCGGCGGGACAGCCTGCGGGCCGCCCCCGTCTGCGCCGACGAGCTGCGCCGGGCCGGGGTGGACATCCTCTGGAGCACCCGGATCGCCGGCCTTCTGGGGGACGGGCGGCTCACCGGCCTGGCACTGGAGCGCACCGACACCGGGGCGCGGTCTGAGCTGCCCTGCGACGGGCTGTTCGTGGCCATTGGCCGGGTGCCCGACACCGGGCTGTTCCGGGACCAGGTGGCCCTGGACCCCGAGGGCTATGTGGCGGCCGACGAGACCACCCGCACCAGCCTGCCCGGCGTGTTCGCCGTGGGCGACGTGCGCGCCAAGCCCCTGCGGCAGGTGGTCACCGCCGCCGCCGACGGGGCGGTGGCCTCCCACTTCGCGCAGGAGTATCTCCGCTCCCTCTGATCCGCCCGCCTTCGCACAGCGGCGGCCGCCCACGGGCGGCCGCCGCTTTCTGTCCATACATACCCCGCCGCCCCGCCGCATAGGGTGGTAGCAAGCCTTTGAGAATGGAGGGATCCCGATATGAAACGGATCCGGTTCGGGGCGCTGCGGGTGTATCTGCTGCGCCGGAAGTGGTGGACGGCGGCCCTGTGCCTGCTGGCGGCGGCCGCCATGCTCTATGTGGTGAACTACCCGGCGGCGGTGGGGGCGGCGGCGGCCACCCGGCAGCTGCCCGTCTACTGCGTCCAGCGGGACCAGAAGGTGGCCTCCCTCACCTTCGACGCCGCCTGGGGCAACGAGGACACCCAGCAGCTCATCGACATCCTGGCGGACTACGGGGTCACCGCCACCTTCTTCGTGGTGGGCGACTGGGTGGAGAAGTACCCCGAGTCGGTGCTGGCCCTCCACCAGGCGGGCCACGAGGTGATGAACCACTCGGACACCCACGCCCACTACCCCCAGCTCTCCCCCGAGGAGGTGACGGCCGACCTGAACGCCTGCAGCGACAAGATCGAGGCCGTCACCGGCGTGCGGCCCACCCTGGTGCGCTTCCCCTACGGGGATTACGACGACCGGTCCATCGCCGCCGCCCGCTCCGCCGGCGTGGAGCCCATCCAGTGGGACGTGGACAGCCTGGACTGGAAGGAGATCTCCGCCGGTGAGATCACCCAGCGGGTGACCTCCAGGGTGCAGCCCGGCTCCATCATCCTCTTCCACAACGCCGCCCTCCACACCCCCGAGGCCCTGCCCGGCATCATCCGGGCCCTGCTCCAGGACGGCTACGACCTGGTCCCCGTCTCCCAGCTCCTGCTGGACGGCGACACCGCCATCGACCACACCGGCCGGCAGTGTCCGGCCTGACCGTCCCCGCCCGCCCCGCCGCCGGGGCAAGCGGACCGGTCCGCGCCCCCGGGCTCCGGCCCGGGGGCGTTTGCATATTCAAAAAAATATTCATTTTTGACGGCGGTTTTCGGGCGATATGCCGGACAGAGGCCGTCGAAATTGGGCAAGGCTCCAAAAAATGTTTCCCAGGAAACATTTTTGCCCCGCTCCTCTTGTATTCCGCCCCGCCTTGTGGTACGCTTTTGGAAAATCATTCATCACAGATCGACGGGGATGTGGAGGACATTGGAGGATTTCATCAAGGTCATGGACGAGTCCATGGTGCAGCTGTGCAACCGGGCCCGGATCGTGGATGACAAGTGCCGGGACTACGGCTGCGGCATCGAGATGAGCGCCCGGGAGATCCACGCGCTGGAGATCGTCTGCAACCACCCCCACCGGAACACCACCGAGCTGGCCGAGCTGGCCGGCCTGCAGAAGGGCACCTTCTCCAAGATGGTCCGCCGGCTGGAGACCTGGGGGCTGGTGGAGCGGTACCAGGAGGCGGACGACCGCAAGCAGGTCTTCTTCCGGCCCACCCCTCTGGGGGAGCGGGCCTATCAGGGGCACTACGCCTTCCACGAGCGGACCAGCCCCGACACCTACGACTACTTCCACCACTACACCGAGGAGGAGCAGGCCAGCATCCTGACCTTCATCCGCCACTACACCCAGTACCTGAAGGAATATCTCTGACCCCCGGGCCGGAGCGTGAGAAAGAAGGTCAACGTCTTGTCCGATCTGTACATCCTGCGCAACGCCAACCTCGTCACCATGGAGGACGACCGGGTCCTGCCCAACATGGACCTGTTCATCGCCAACGGGAAGATCTACAAGATCTCCCCCCACATCGACATCTCCGACGTGGCCGAACGGGACTGCACCGGGAAATACGTGATGCCCGGCCTGTTCGACTGCCACGCCCACATGGACTCCGACGACATCACCGAGATGCTCATCGCCTGCGGCGTCACCAGCTGCCGGAACATGTGGGGCTTCCCCGAGACCCAGCAGTGGCGCCGGGAGATCGACGCCGGCATCCGCCCCGGCCCCCATGTCTACTCCACCGGCCCCCTCACCGACGGGGTCACCTACTGGGAGGGCTCCAAGATCGTCACCACCCCCGAGGAGGGGCACCGGGCGGTGCTGGAGTGCTTCCAGGGGGGCTATGAGTTCGTCAAGACCTACCCCAGCATCCCCCGGGACGCCTTCCTGGAGATCATGCGCACCGCCAACGAGCTGGGCATCAAGGTGGTGGGCCACGGCAACTACGAGGTCTCCTTCAAGGAGCTGGCCGACCTGGGCTACTACTCCATCGAGCATATCAGCTGCCTGCCCGACACCCAGCACGAGGAGGACATCATCTACCTGGCCGAGTCGGGCATGTGGAGCTGCCCCACCGTGGAGGTGGCCCTGACCATCGAGGACTTCGTCCACCAGAACGGCGACCTGTCCAAGGTGCCCCACTTTGAGAACATGAACCCCTACTGGCAGCAGGACTGGTACAAGGTCACCCAGTGGCGCAAGGACAAGCACCGCTACGACGATTACGACTTTATGGAGGAGATCGAACGGGAGCGCATCTTCATCAAGCACTCCGACCGCATCCTGCTGGGCACCGACGTGCCCAACCCGGGGGTCACCGGCGGCTTCTCCATCCACAACGAGCTGGAGCATCTGGTCCGCTACTTCGGCTTCACCCCCTATCAGGCCCTGAAGTGCGGCACCGTCAACGCGGCGGCCCACCTGGGCATCTCCCACAGGGTGGGCATGCTGAAGGAGGGGATGGACGCCGACCTGCTGGTGATGACCGGAAACCCCCTGGAAAATGTGTCGAACACGCGCTCCTTCACCGCGGTGATCAAGGACGGGTGTTATCACGACAAGGCGTGGTGCGAGGATCTGCTGGCGCGGGTGAAAAACCGCACCGCCGACGACATCATCGCGCTGATGTAACAAAAAAGGAGGAACACACACATGAAACGTCTGCTTGCACTGGCCCTGGCGCTGGCCATGGCGCTGTCCCTGGCCGCCTGCGGCGGCCCCGACACGCCCGCTGAGACCGGCGGCGAGACCACCCCCGGCGCCGAGACCGGCGCCCCCGGCGAGACCCGGGAGGACCTGACCGTCATCCTGGGCGCCGACTTCACCACCCTGGACCCCCAGAAGCTGCCCGCCGTGGCCGACATCAACTTCTGCTCCAACATCTTCGACGGCCTGGTGGCCCTGAACGAGGACAACGAGGTGGTGCCCAAGCTGGCCACCAGCTGGGAGCCCTCTGAGGACGGGCTGCACTACACCTTCCACCTGCGGGAGGGCGTGAAGTTCCACAACGGCAACGACTTCACCGCCGACGATGTGAAGCTGTCCGTGGAGCGCTTCCGCGATCAGTCCTGGATGCAGTTCGCCTCCTTCGCGGTGGACAGCTGTGACATCGTGGACGACTACACCGTCACCATCAACCTGAAGTACGCCTACGGCAACTTCATCAACATGCTGTGGTACTGCGCCATCATCGACTCCGACTACTACAACAGCGTCTCCGAGGAGGAGTTCGCCCGCAACCCCGTGGGCACCGGTCCCTTCAAGTTCGTGGAGTGGACCCCCGCCCAGCACATCACCCTGGCCGCCAATGAGGATTACTGGGACGGCGCCCCCGCCATGAAGACCATCACCTTCAACTTCATCCCCGACGTAAACACCGCCCTCATCGCCATGGAGACCGGGCAGGCCGACATGGTCTTCGGCACCGCCCTGTCCGCCACCACCTTCCTGCAGGCCCAGGAGAACGAGGAGCTGGCCACCGACAGCACCGTGGGCAACAGCTTCTACTTCATCAACTTCAACAGCGACCGCATCCCCAAGGAGGTCCGTCAGGCCCTGTCCTACGCTGTGGACCGCGAGGTCATCAACGTCATGGTCAACGAGGGCACCGGCTATGTGGGCGACATCCCCCTGGTGGAGGGCCAGGAGGGCTACACCACCGACATCACCACCTATGAGTATGACCCCGACAAGGCCAAGGAGCTGCTGGCCGCCGCCGGCGCCGAGGGCATGACCTTCACCTTCTTCTACGGCGAGTCCGCCGACAACACCAAGCTGGGCCAGACCCTGCAGTCCCAGCTGTCCGCCGTGGGCGTCAACGTGGAGCTCCAGCCCGTGGAGAGCGGCACCTGGTGGGCCACCTTCGGCGACGGCGACTATGACATCAGCCGCGGCGGCTACCCCATGGAGGCCGCCAACACCGACAGCTGCTACTACGACATGTTCCACTCCACCGGCACCTTCAACGTCTCCCGGGTCCACGACGCCGAGATCGACGCCCTGCTGGACGAGGCCCGGGTGGAGCTGGACTCCGAGCGCCGCAACGAGATCTACATCCAGGTCAACCAGATGCTCACCGAGGAGGCCTACTTCATCCCCCTGTACTTCTCCGCCTCCATGCTGGTCTACGATCCCGCCCTGCAGGGCGCCCACGCTGTCTCCACTCAGAACTATCAGTATAAGGACCTGTCCTGGTGATCCGTCCTGCCCGGCTCATCTGAATGAGTCTGCGCGCGGGGGGAGAGAGAAGGCCGCTTCTCCCTCCCCCCGCCCCGTTTCCGGCCCCGGCGGCCCCCGCACCTGTGTACACAAGGAGTGATCCCATTGGTCAAATACGTGATCAAACGCATCCTCATCCTGATCCCCATCATGCTGGCGGTCTCCTTCGTGGTGTTTGCCATCCTGTACTTCAACCCCGGGGACCCCGCCCGCATCATGCTGGGGGCCAGCGCCCCCCAGGAGGCCATCGAGCAGCTGCGGGAGGAGCTGGGGCTCAACGACCCCTTCCTGGTCCAGTATTTCCGCTATCTCTCCGGGGTGCTCCACGGGGACTTCGGCACCTCCTACCGCAGCGGCCAGTCCGTCTTCCTGCAGATCGGCGCCCGCTTCCCCGTCACCCTGACCCTGGCGGGGCTGAGCATCCTGGTGGTGGCGGTGGTGGGGGTCCTGCTGGGCATCATCTCGGCGGTGAAGCAGTACTCCATCCTGGACAACATCCTCACCGTGCTGTCCATGCTGGCCTCCTCCATCCCCAACTTCTGGCTGGCCATGATGATGATGCTGTTCTTCGCGCTGCAGCTGGACATCCTGCCCGCCTCGGGTCTGGATGACGGCTGGCGGTCCTACGTCATGCCGGTGATCGCCCTGTCCCTGCCCCCCATGGCGGAGGTCATCCGCATGACCCGCTCCGCCATGCTGGAGACCATCCGGCAGGACTACATCCGCACCGCCCGGGCCAAGGGACTCATGGAGCACGTGGTCATCTGGCGCCACGCCCTGAAAAACGCCCTGATGCCCATCATCACCGTCATCGGCTCCAACTTCGGCAGTCTGCTGGGCGGCTCGGTGGTGGTGGAGACGGTGTTCGGCCTGCCCGGGCTGGGCAGCATGGTGGTCACCTCCATCCGCAGCCAGGACGTGCCCCAGGTCATGGCGGGCACCCTGTTCATCGCGCTGATCTTCTGCACGGTGCTGCTCATCGTGGACGTGGCCTACACCTTCATCGACCCCCGGGTGCGCACCCGGTACCTGAAGGAGAAAAAGCCCCGGACGAAGAAGGGGGAAAGTGAGGTGAGCGCCGCATGAATCCGCTGAGTTATAAGTCCGGCAAGCCACCCATCCCCCCCGGGGGCCCCACCCTCCCCATTCCCGACGAGGGGGAGGAGTTCATCGCCCGGGAGCGCTTCGCCTTCTGGCGCCGCTTCTGCGAGAACAAGACCGCGGTGTTCGGCCTGGTGGTGCTGGCCATCATCATCCTGGCCACCCTCACCGCCGACCTGTTTCTGGACGCCGACCTGGTCAATCTCCAGGACGCCTATTCCCGGGGGCTGGCCCCCTTCATGCACAGTGACAAGGAGCTGGAGCGCATCGCCGCCGGCGAACAGGTCATCACCCACATCCTGGGCACCGACGGCTTCGGCCGGGACATCTTCACCCGCATCGTCTTCGGCGCCCGCTCCTCCCTCACCATCGCCTTCGTCACCATCGCCATCTCCTGCGCGGCGGGGCTCATCCTCGGGGTGGGCGCCGGCTACTTCGGCGGCGTGCTGGACACCGTGGTGATGCGCATCGTGGACGTGTTCATGTGCCTGCCCCCGCTGCTGTTCTCCCTGTCCATCGTGGCCGCCCTGGGCAACGGCATGTGGAACCTGATCCTGGCCGTGAGCATCACCATGACCCCCTTCTTCACCCGGGTGGTGCGGGCCACGGTGCTCTCGGTGGCCTCCATGGACTACATCGAGGCCGCCCGGGCCAACGGGGCCACCCAGCTGCACATCGTCCTGCGCCACATCATCCCCAACTGCCTGGGCCCCATCATCGTGGAGGCCACCATCAGCCTGTCCGCCATGATCATGATCGCCGCCGGCCTGAGCTTCATCGGCATGGGGGTGCTCCCCCCGTCCCCCGAGTGGGGCGCCATGCTCAACGACTCCCGGGAGTTCATGCGGGACGCCCCCTGGATGGTGCTGGCCCCCGGCCTGGCCATCATGCTCACCGCCCTCTCCTTCAACCTGGTGGGGGACGGCGTCCGGGACGCCCTGGATCCCCGGCTGAAGAAGTGAGGAGGGCCGCGTATGGAATGGAATGAATACCACCACGCCTGGGTGGTCTCCGAGTTCTACCGCCTGCTGCTGGAGCGGAAGGGGGAGGCGGGCCGCCGGGTCTTCCGGCAGGCCGCCCAGACCTACGGCGAGCAGCGGGGCAAGCGGATGGCCATGCGGGCCATGGCCGACGGCCGGCCTCTCGGCTTTCTGGAGTACTTCGCCTACGGCGAGTACGGCAGCACCGACGCCTTCTTCACCGTGGACATGTGGGGGGAGGACGGGGTGGTCCACGAGAAGGTCACCCGCTGCCCCTGGGCCGACCTGTTCGCCCGCCGGGGGATGAAGGACTGCGGCGACGAGTACTGCCGGGAGATCGACCGGGCCATCGTCCGGGGCTTCGACCCGGAGCTGGAGCTGGAGACCGCCTCCACCCAGCACTACGGGGGCTGCTGCCGCTTCTACTTCCGGCAGCCCGGCATCCCCGCCGACACCTTGGAGCGGGCGGAGGCCCTCACCGCCGGGCGCACCGATCTGGTGATGCCCCTGTCCTATCACTGCGCCCATGTGTTCCACGTCTTCTCCGCCACCGCCCGGGGCGCCTTCGGCGCCGAGGGGGAGGAGATGGCCGCCCTGGTGCTGGACAGCTTCGGGCGGGAGTACGGCCCCGAGATGCGGGAGGCCCTGCGCGCGGGCGCCGGCGCCCCCTTTGACACCACCCTGAGTCTGGAGGAATGGTCACGCTATGATACAGATCGAAACTGCTTATGATGTCGTGGTGGTGGGCAGCGGCGGCGGCGGCCTCCGGGCCGCCATCGGCGCGGCCCAGGCGGGGGCCCGGACCCTGGTGATCTGCCGGGGCAAGGCCGACCGCAGCGGCGCCACCCTGCTGGCCGGCGCCAACATCAGCGCCGACATCGCCTGTGACGGCGCCACCCTCAGCCGTCTGGGCATCAGCCACAGCAACAAGGACGACACCCCCGAC
>CALXCP010000021.1 GCA_944386845.1 uncultured Oscillospiraceae bacterium
GCTGCCGTACAGGGCCCGCTCCTGGTCAAAGGTCTGATGTTGAATGGTCGTCATAGCAACTCCTCCAATGTCTGTGGGTTTCAAAATTCTGCGGCCCGGCGCTTCTCCAGCTGATAGATCAGGTAGTCCAGGCAATCGATCCGCCGTTCCTCCCGGTGCAGGCAGTCTAAAAGGTGCCGCCGGTGGTCAGACAGTAATTTTAATTGCTCCCGGTATTGGCCGGCCTGTTCCAGCGCCAGGAAACGCTCCGCAAATTCCGGGCCGCAGCCTGCGGCCTCCAGATTGTCCAGCAGGGCCTGGACTGTCATAGGCGCTGCTGATATCTCCGGTCGCCTCATGGCCCAAACCCCTTTTCTGTACGGCGATTTGCCTTCCCTTGCTGTCTATAGTGTAGGCCCGATGGCTGAAGATAGCAAATACTTATATGCGATACAATTCCATAATTGACAGTTATGGAATTGTACGATATACTGGCTTCAAGGAGGGATGGCCTGTGGAATTGCGCACCCTGCACTATTTTCTCACCGTGGCCCGGGAGCAGAGCATCTCCGCGGCGGCGGAGTCCCTGCACATCTCCCAGCCCGCCCTGTCCACCCAGCTGAAGGGGATGGAGGAGGAGCTGGGGAAGCAGCTGCTGATCCGGGGGACCAAGGGCTCCCGGAAGGTGGTGCTCACCGAGGAGGGCATGATCCTGCGCCGCCGGGCGGAGGAGATCCTCTCCCTGGTGCAAAAGGCGGAGGAGGAGGTCACCCGGTCCGATGAGACCATCGTGGGCGACGTGGTGATCGGCGCCGGGGAGACCGACAGCGTGCGCCTGCTGGCCCAGGCGGCGAAAGAGCTGCAAAAGCAATATCCAGACATCCACTATCACATCTCCAGCGGCAACGCGGAGTATGTGTTGGAATATCTGGATAAGGGACTGATCGACTTCGGCCTGCTGTTCCGGGAGCCTGATCCGAAGAAATATGAGTGGCTGACCCTGCCCAGGGCGGACGTCTGGGGCGTGCTCATGCGCCGGGACGCCGCTCTGGCCCAAAAGGCGGCCGTGCGCCCGGAGGACCTGTGGGATCTGCCGCTGATCACCTCCCACCAGAAGGGGGACGACCACCGTCTGGCCCAGTGGATGGGCCGGGAGATCGCCGAGCTGAATGTGGTGGCCACCTATAATCTGGTGTTCAACGCCTCGCTCCTGGTGGACGAGGGCTTGGGCTACGCCCTGTGCCTGGACAAGCTGATCCACACGGAGGGCACCGGCCTGTGTTTCCGCCCGTTCTCTCCGCCCCTGGAGGCCCCGTGCCACATCGCCTGGAAAAAATATCAGATTTTTTCCAAGGCGGCGGGGCGGTTCCTGCAGGCCGTGCGGGAGAGGATCTCGGATAGCCGCCATTTGTGAATCCATCCGGTCAGCAACCCGGACCGCGTCGCCCTGTACCCTCCGACGGCCCTGTGGGCCTGTCGGAGGGTACAGGGCGTCCTTCAGAACTGATACTGGAAAAACGTGTGCTCGTTGAGGAAATCCTCCGCCTGGTGGACCAGCTCGGTCACATCCGAGCCGTCCGCCAGGACCGCCGGGCCGGGGATGCAGCGGTCGGCCTGATGGAGGCCGCGCTTCGCCTTCTGGCAGGAGAAGTAGTTGCCCTCCGCGCCGAAGGTGGGGTCGGGCTGGAGCATGCAGGCGTTCCAGGTGTCCAGGATGTCCGCCGCGCTGATCCCCCTGGGGGCGATGGCCTCATAGGGGGCGAAGTCCGCCGTGGCCGCCGGGCCGCTCTCCCGATAGAGCCGGGCCGTCCGGTCCAGGACCTCCCGCTCTTCCTCCGTCAGGGGCTGGAAACGCTGAAAGGTGGCGATGTTGTCCTCCATCTGCGCCGTGTTGGACATGCCGGAGAGCACCGCCAGCACGCCGTCCAGGCCGGCGGCGAACCGCAGGGCCCAGGAAACGGCGGAATCCTCCGGGCGGAGCTCCCGCATCTGCCGCTCCGCCTCCGCCGGGACCTTCACCAGCATGCCGCCCTTCACCGGCTCCATGACGATGACCAGCTTCCCGTGCCTCCGGATGGTCTCATAGCACCTCCGGGCCTGGATCAGCCGGGCGTCCCAGTCAAAGTAGTTCAGGGCGATCTGGACGGCCTCGATCTCCGGGTGCTCGGTGAGGATCTGATCCAGCACGTCGGCGGTGTCGTGGTAGGAGATGGCGATGTGCCGGAGCTTCCCCTGCTCCTTCCAGCGCTTCATGTGCTCGAACAGGTGGGCCTCCCGGATGATCTGGGTGTAGCGCATCCAGTTCACGTTGTGGAGCATGTAGTAGTCAAAATAGTCCACGCCGCACCGCTCCAGCTGCCCGGCGAACAGGGGCTCCACTTCCTCCTCCCGGGCGATGGCGAAGGTGGGCAGCTTGGAGGCCAGCACAAAACGCTCCCGGGGGTAGCGGCTCACCAGACACTTCCGCACCGCCGTCTCGCTGGCCGTGTCGTGGTAGGCCCAGCTGGTGTCAAAATAGGTGAACCCGGCCCCTAAAAAGCGGTCCACCATCCGGCTGACCTGTTCAAAGTCGATGTCCGTGGCCTCGCCGGACAGCTGGGGCAGACGCATCATGCCGAAGCCCAGTTTTTTGCTGCTCATGTGATCTGCCTCCTTCAAACTTTGTAGACCCAATGTTCTTTTCGCGGCGCGGGGGCAGGGGCTTCTTCTGCCGCATATCCGAGCACACAATGCCCCACGCCGACGTAATCGCCTTCCATGCCGAGGGATCTCAGCAGGGCCTTGCCCTCAGGAGAATCGAACTCCTCCCGCGCCCGGTGGATCCAGCAGCTGCCCAGCCCCTCTGCATGGGCGGCGTTCATCAAATTGCCCAGTACCAGACTGCCGTCTTCCACGCAGGTCTCTGCCGTCCGGTCAGCCAGCACCACCAGCACTACCGGTGCGCCGTAAAAGGGGTCCTGTTGCCACCCCAGGATCTCCGCATTCATTTGGGAGAGTTTATTCCGAACCTCTTGATCCGTCACGACCAAGATGATCGCCGACTGCCTGCCATACCCATTCGGCGCATAGGTTCCCGCCTCTACGATCCTATTCAGTACATCCTCCGGGACCATGTCTGGTTTATACTTCCGCACGCTTCGCCGGGTCAGCAGATTTTTTATCGCTTCATTCATGTCATACCATCTCCTCGTCAAAATACAAACTGCGCCGCTACAAAAGTGGAGCGGTCAAAATACAGGGTCCCCGTCTTGTCGATATAGTCCGTGTGATAGGGGTGGGTCATATACCCATCAAAGTCGGCTTTCGTGGCGAAGTCCACCGTCATGACGATTTGGTCCTTTGGCCCGGCCCAGCCGGTGGAGAAGCCCACCTCCAGGGCCACGATGCCGGGGATCTTGTCCTTCATGGCCTTCATGTCGGCCAGTTCCTTTTCCTTGATCCCGTCGGAGACGCCCTCTTTGAACGTGCCGATAAAGATATGCCGGATCATCGTAAATTTCCTCTTTATTCTGCCAGCCATTGGGCCAGTTCATGGAGCTGGGCCAGGTAATCCGCCCGTTCCCGGATCTGCCCCCGCTCCGGGATACCGTCGAACACCAGAGCCCGGAATTCCTCTGCCCCGATTTGACAGAATCCAGACACAGTCCAATCGGCATAGCGCTGCGTCACGTCCCTGGGGCTGCCCCAGCAGGAGCACACCAGGGCGGCCTTTTTCCCGTACTTGGACGTGTTGCTCATGCCCTTGCCGTCCGCTTTGAAAAAGGGGTAGAACCGCTCGATGAACAGCTTGGCCTGAGAGGTGATCTGCTGGTTGTAGATGGGGGTGGCCAGAACGATGCCGTCACAGCCCTCGATGACCGGCAGCAGAGCGGCGATGTCATCCTTCTGAACACACAGCTGGGTGTCCTTTCCCTGGCAGGCCCCGCAGGCCATGCAGGGGCGGCATGCCTTCTCCCGCATCTTGAACACAGTGATCTCACGATTTTCCAGATCACCGGACAGTGTGTCCACCACGATCTCAGAGTTCCCGCCCTTCCGGGGGCTGGTGCTTACCAATAAGATCTTCTTCATAGTCGTTCCTCCTGTGCGTTGGGCATATCGATCCACGCTAAAATCGTACCACATCTGCTCTTGACAGGGAATGACCGGAAATGCTACAGTCTATATACCAAAAGGAAATACACGGGGAGGTGATTTGCGTGCTCAGCCAGCAGTTTCAGGTGTTCCTGCGGGTGGCGGAGTGCGGCAGCTTCACCAGGGCGGCCAAGCAGCTCCTGGTGACCCCGGCGTCGGTGATGAAGCATATCAACGCGCTGGAGGGCCGCCTGGGCGTGACCCTCTTTACCCGGGATAAAAAAGGGGTGACGCTGACGGCGGCAGGCCGGTCCCTCTATCAGGACGGGAAAAAGCTTGCGTCGATGGCCCAAAGCGCGGCGGAGCGCGCCAGGCAGGCGGAGCAGGCGGCGGGGGTCACCATCCGGGTGGGCTCGTCCCTGCTGAACCCCAGCCGGGTGCTCACCGACCTGTGGGAGCCCCTTCGCAGCGCCTATCCCCAGTACCGCTTCCGCATCGTGCCCTACACCGACACGAAGGAGGAGCGGTTTGCCGTCATCGGGGCGCTGGGGGATCGGTTCGACCTGCTGGTGGGATCGTTCGACTCTAAGGAGACGCTGGCCCGGGCCAATCACCTGGTGCTGGGGTATCACAGGCTGTGCGTGGCGGTCCCCCGGACCCACCCGCTGGCCGCGAAGGAACGGCTGGAGCTCCGGGACCTCTACGGGGAGCGGCTGGTGAAGGTAAAGCGGGGCGAGACGGAGCGGCTGGACCGCTTTCAGGACGAGCTCCAGCGGGCCCACCCCCAGATCCTCATCGAGGAGGCGGACTATTACTACGACGTGGACACCTTCAACGCCTGTGAGCAGAGCGGCGCCCTGCTGCTGACCCTGGACGCCTGGGCGGATGTCCACCCCTCCCTGGTCACCCTGCCGGTGGCGTGGGACTACCAGATCCCCTACGGCATTTTGTACGCAAAAACGCCGTCCGGGGAGGTCTCCCGATTTGTCAGTATTCTCCGAAGCCAGCTTGACTAAGTGGGCTCCATCCCCGCAGGATCTTCATCCTTTTGGGGTGGGCGATCTCATTGGCCGCAGCATCCAGCATTCGACACAGCCGCAGGAGGAAATGTCATGATCTTATATTTTTCCGGCACCGGGAACAGCGCGTATGTGGCAAAGAGAGTGGGCAAAGCCATCGGCGACGAGGCGTTGGATCTCTTTGAGAAGATCCGCAGCCGCGACTTCTCCGACATCCATACGGAGCGTCCCCTGGTCATCGTCGCTCCCACCTACGCGTGGCGGCTCCCGCGCATCGTGGAGGGCTGGATGGAGCGCACCGCCTTCACGGGAGAGCGCAGCGTATATTTCATCCTGACCTGCGGGGGAAGCATCGGGAACGCGGGCAAGTATCTGGCCCGGCTGTGCGGGAAAAAGGGCCTGAAGAACTGCGGTTGCATGGGGATCGTCATGCCGGAAAACTATATCGCCCTGTTTGCCACGCCGTCCCCGGAGGAGGCCGCCCGGACGATCGCCCAGGCGGAGCCGGCCATCCAGCAGGCGATCCGCCACATCAAGAACGGGACGCCCTTCCCCCAGCCGAAGATCTCAGTTCCGGACGCCCTGTGCAGCGGGCCGGTCAACCGCCTGTTCTACCCTCTGTTCGTCCACGCCAAAAAGTTCCGCGTCACCGGCGCGTGCGTCTCCTGCGGCAAATGCGCTTCGGTCTGCCCCCTCAGCAACATTGACATGGAAAACGGCAGGCCGGTCTGGAAAGACAACTGCACCCACTGCATGGCCTGCATCTGCCGCTGTCCCAAGGAGGCCATCGAATACGGCAGGCACAGCGAGGGCCTGCCCCGCTACGTCTGCGGCAAAGAGGACTGACCGGACTCTAAAGCGGAAAAATACAGGGCAGGCGCCGTCACGGCGCCTGCCCTGTGTCATATCATTCATCATCAAAGCCGCATGTTCAGGATCGGATAGGGCCTGCCCTGCTCGTCCAGTTCCGACCGCTGGCAGACCCGAAAGCCCATGTGCTCGTAAAAGCCCCGGGCCTGAGGATTCTGCTCATTGACCGTGACCTCCCGGATGTCAAAGCGCTCCACGCCATACCGGACGAGCTTTCTGCCCAGTCCCCTCCCCCCGCTCCTCCGGGGCCAGGAACAGCATCTCCAGCTTCTGCCCGTCGATACCCATGAAGCCTGCGGGAGTCCCGTCCTCTCTCCACGCGACGATCAGGTCGGGGACCTCCCGGAGGGCCTGGGGCACATAGGGCTTGATCTCCGCGACCTCATCGGCGGACAAAAACAGGTGGGTCGCCCGGACGGAGCGCTCCCACACCTCCAGCAGCTGCCCGATCAGCTGGGGCGTCCGCTGGGTCACCTCCGCGATCTCTCTGTGCATACCGTACCCCTCCCCGTGAAAGTCTTTGGCGCTATCATACAGGAGCGGGGGCGGGAAAGTCAAGGGAGCGGGTCCCGCTTCACCGGGGCGCCCCCGGTCTGGCTGGAGCCCCTGCCTCTCCGCGCATGGCCAGGCCATCGCCGGGTTTTATGCGCAGGGAGGACGATACGTTCACAGCCCCGCAGTCCTGAGCCGGCAGACGTGCCGCATGCCTTGGGATCCCGCGGCGGCGGCAAAAGGCAGGCGCTCCCGCTTTTCCGGGAGCGCCTGCCTTTTGCTGGGACGAAGATCAATAGAAGTCCACGACGCGGGAGGCGATCTCGCTGTCCTCCACGAAGGAGCCGCCGCTGGTGAACACGTCGACGCTGGTGACCACCTGATACTGATAGCCCCTGCTCACCGAGATGGATTCGCTCAGGAGCAGGCTGCCCGTTCCGGAGAGGTCCCACGTCTCCACTTCGGTCCAGTCCTCCCCATTGGTGCTCTTCTGGAGGACCACGGTGAGGTCGCCGGTATAGCCGGAGCGAATGATAGCTTTCCCGAAACAGGAGGCTGTTCCATCTGGGCTAATGGCGATGGATGTCAACAGTTGGCTAAGCCCTGTGTACCGGGGCTCGATCACGCCCTGCGGCGTATCCTCGGCGGTCCCGACCGCATAGGCCGGAGAGAGGGCGGCGACCAGGCACAGGAGGGACAGCGCGGTGGCGACGGTTTTGCGGATCTTCTTCATGACGGCATCTCCTTTCGTGTTGCGGGACGTACCCTTGTGCCAAGGAGACACCGGTCTGGAAGAATTGCAACTCAGCGGATGATCAATTCTTCCGCGACCCTATGGAGAGTTTATGATGGCTGAATTTGGAGAGATGCTGGCGGAGCTTCGGAACGACCGGGGGATCACGCAGAAGGAGCTCGCGGACAAGCTTTTCGTTTCGGCGGGGACGATCTCGAACTATGAGAACGGCGTCCACTTCCCGGACATCGAAAAGCTGATCGCGCTCGCGGACTATTTCCACGTCACCACAGATTACCTGCTGGGCCGGCGCAGTGTCAATGTGTCTCCGGACGCCTTCGAGGAGACCGTGTTCCGCAACATGACGGCAGGGCAGGTGATCCGGGACATCCGGGGCCTGCCGCCGGAAAAGAAAGCCGCGCTGGGGCTCGTGCTGAACGATATGAAGCTCAGTGGGATCATTTCTCAAATGAAGTAGAGGTGGGCGCTATAATCCCGATCTGTATCCTTGCGATCGAGGACGACGATGACCGCGCTTTCATGGCGGAATTGTATCTGAACTACAGGCGGCTCATGTACAAGGAGATCCTGCGGATCGTACATAACCAGTGGGAGGCGGAGGATGTCTTTCAGACGGCCATCGAAAAGCTGATCGGCAAGGTGAAGGAGCTGCGCCAAAAGGACCGGGACCACCTGGTCAGCTATCTCATCGTCACCAGCCGGCACGTCGCGCTGAACGCCCTGCGAAACGGCAAAAATTCGAGGGCTATTCCTATGACGACCTCTGCGATCATCCGGATCCCGCCCATGACCGGCGGGCGATCGAGGAGGGCATGATCCACGAGCATGAGCTCAAGGTGCTGGCCAAGATCTGGGCCGACCTTGACGCGCGGACGAGATACATCCTGGAGAGCCGGTATATCCTGGAAAAGAGCGACGCGGAGATCGCGGAGGAGCTGCAGATCAGCCCTCAGAGCGTGCGGATGAGCCTGACCCGGGCCAGAAGAGCGGCCCGGAAGATGATGGAGGAGGCGGAGAAGACGGGCGGGCACGTCCGAGCACGCGGGAGCAGTCCTGGCGCGCTTCGGCGGCAGTTCGCTGGACGCCGGGCAGGCGAGGGAAAGAATATGAGGCCGGTATGCCATAAAAATGGCATACCGGCCTCATTTTTATGGAAATATCCTGAATGATGTTGCATTTTTACCCGGTATGTGTCTTCTGTTACGGAAAACGCCCCGGCCGTAAAGCTCCTGGTCCCGTCCCTCTGAGGGGCCGCTCCTTCGGGGCTCCTCCCCCTTTTATGCACGGCCGGACCTTCCCCTCCCCCGATCATCTGCATCATGCTTGGATCTGACCTGCGCGATCAAAATGATAAAGAGTGCGTTCCCCAGGCACAAAGTGAAACGGATCTCTGAAGCAGGCCGTTTCGCTTTGTGCTGTCCTTTTTCATCCGGCCGAGGGCTGCGCGGGCATCGGCGCTGCCCGGCCGGGACGGCGCAGGCCAGCCACGCCCCCAACGCGAAACTTCCGGTGTCCGAGCTTGTGTCCCCGCTGCTGAGACGCGACCCGGGAAGCGCCCCGCCGCGCAGCTTTTGGGCCCCCTTTCCGATGCGCGGGATCGAGGTCCCAGAGCCGTAATATAATCCGTGGAAGTTTTCGACATTTTTTGTATACTGACGCTAAGAGGAGTACAAAAATGCCGGAAATCAGTGCATTGGCCAAGAGAGTAAGAGCATATCGGGAAAGTCTGGGCGAGACCCAGTTCGAGCTCTCCGGAGAGATCGGGATCAGCATAGAGGAGCTCAGCCTGATCGAGCGGGGACAAGCGAATCCGAGGCTGAGCACGATGCAGAAGATCGCGGCGCACATGGGGATCACCGTTTCGGCGCTGTTGGAGGTAGAGGAAGTATGAGTGATGCGGCCTGAAATATATGACCTTCTTCACCGTCTCGGTGTCACGGCCAACTACACAGGCTTTTTCCAGACCGCCTTTGCGGTGCATTTATGTATGGACCGGCCGGAGCGCCTGCTGCTGGTCACCAAGTGGGTCTACCCGGAAGTGGCGAGGCGGTATCGGACCAGCTGGAAGGCGGTGGAGCGGAATATCCGCACCGTGAACGGGATCATATGGGCGCAGCGCCGCCTCTGCCTGGAGGAGCTGGCGGGCTGGGGAGCGCTGTATAAGCCCAGCAACGCACAGCTGCTGGCGATCCTGACGCACAGCCTGCTGTCACAGGGGCCCTCCTCTCCGGCGGCGCACGGGCCGGGGGCGCAGTGCCGTCAGCCGGAGGTCTGAGATACGGCTTTTTAAATTTTCCCGGGGACATCCGTCTTTTCCTTGCCAAGGGGAGGGAAAAATGGTACATTGGACGCAGGAGCGAAGCCGCGCTCAGGAGCATGCGGCGCCTCTGCCCCGTGGCGGGCAGGGCGGAAAGGGGGAGCGGAGATGATCCGTGACATCTGCCGGGACGAGTTCTTTCTGGCCCAAAGGTCGGAGCCGGCCACCCCGGAGGACCTGCCCGTGGCCGCCGACCTGCTGGACACGCTGAAGCACCACCGGGACGAGTGCGTGGGCATGGCGGCCAACATGATCGGCGTCAGCAGGCGCATCATCGCCTTTGACGACGGGGGAACATATATGGTCATGTTCGACCCGGAGATCGTGAAGCGGTCCGGCCCCTATGAGGCGGAGGAGGGCTGCCTCTCCCTCACCGGGATCCGGAGAGCCCGGCGGTGGCAGACCATCAAGGTCCGCTGGAAAAACGAGAAGTTCCAGGAGCGCCTCAAGACCTTCACCGGCTGGACGGCCCAGATCATCCAGCATGAGATCGACCACTGCGAGGGGATCGTCATATGAAGAAGTGCAGGATCACCGTCATGCGCGTCGCGCGCTACGAGGACCTGATGGCCCGGTACGAAAATCCCATCGAGCACGCCTGCGATATGGCGGAGGGGCAGGTCTTCGTGGCCAACGGCTGGGAGAGGCCGGCGGGCTTCTGCCAGAGCGCCTGGGACACCCTGTCCCCCTTCGTGCTGGCCCTGAGCCACGGCGGGGAGGAGCTTTACGGCGGCTGGATGAAGGACCCCAGGTCGGCCATGCTCTCCTGCAACGACGGCTTCCGCCCGGTGAGCTTCCTGGTGGAGGCCCTGGACGAGGACGCGGAATAAGGAGGACTGCCCTATGAAAATCGCCATCTGTTACTACTCCCGCCACCACGGGAACACCCGGAAGGTGGCCGAGGCCATGGCCCTGGAGGGCGGGGCGGACCTCATCGACGTGACCACCCGGCAGACGGTCCGGCTGGAGGAGTACGACTGCGTCGGCTTCGCCTCGGGCATCTACGGCTTTGAGTTCCACAGGGCCGTGACCGCCTTTGCCCGGCAGTACCTGCCGGAGGGGAAGCCGGTGTTCTTCGTCTGCACCTACGGCGCTCTGCGGGGAGCCGGCGCGAAGGAGCTGGAGGGCCTCGCCCGGGAGAGGGGCTGTCCGGTGCTGGGGACCTTCGGGTGCAAGGGGTACGACACCTTCGGCCCCTTCCGGCTGGTGGGCGGCATCGCCAAGGGCCACCCGGATGAGCAGGACCTGAAAAACGCCCGGGAATTTTTCCGGGAGATGAGAGACCGCCAGGGCTGAGTGCCCGGGCGGTCCCTCTTTTGCTTGGCCGGTGGTGATCCGTTCCTATTCACTTTCCCCGCCGGCGGAGGTCTTCCTCGATCTCCGCCTTCCAGTCGGCGCTCAGCGGGACGCTGGCGCGCACGGCGGACACCGCCCGGCCCACCGCCTCATAGTTCAGCCGGGTGCCCTCGCTGTCGCAGTGGTAGTTCACCGCCCGGTCAGGGGCAATACCCAGATGGCCCGCCGTCTCCACCGCGTCGATGTTGGCCCCCAGGAAGAGAAATTCCCAGCCGTACTTCTCTCCTTCTGGCGCTGGATCATCTCTTTGACCCGCTGGGCGGAGTAGCGGCGGCTGGCGTTCTCCATGCCGTCAGTGGTGATGACAAAGAGAGTGTGCTCCGGCACATCCTCAGGACGGGCGTATTTGTGGATGTTCCCGATGTGGTGGATGGCCCCGCCGATGGCATCCAGCAGGGCGGTGCAGCCCCGGACATAGTACTCTTTTTCTGTGATAGGCTGGACCTCACTTACCTTCATCCGGTCGTGGAGCACCTCAGCCCGGTCATCGAAGAGGACGGTAGAGACAAAGGCCTCGCCCGGCTCCTTCTTCTGCTTTTTGATCATGGCGTTGAAGCCGCCGATGGTGTCCCCCTCCAGCCCCTGCATGGAGCCGCTGCGGTCCAGGATGAATACCAGTTCCGTCAAATTTTTCTTCATAACAAATCCCCCTATGCTGTGTTGTTTGGTTTACAAGCACAGTATAGGGGAATTCGAGTACTTAGTGGTCGCTTTGTGGGCGACAAATCCGTTTAGCTTCCCAACAAGTTCTAAACATCGGTAAACCGATCCGCTACTTTTACATCCAGGAAATCATCTCAACGCTAATAAGGAAATTTTATTGAATTACCTCAGATACTTGCTCAAAAGTAGGCACCTCAGACGCAGTAACAAACTCCTCCCACTCAGTTTGGGATAGACCATTCCCGTACACTTCACCGGTTACATTGATAAGCATATACCGATACGCATCGTAGGTACTGGCCAAATATTGCTTCAACACCAAGTTGTCTGCCTGACTTTCATTGAATTTATCAGCTAATTCCGCCAATTCTGCCTCTTTCTCTGCTACTTGAATTTCGCTCTGTTCAAGTTGTTCCTGCAACGCCTGATATTCCTCTTTTGAAACATTAGAACAACCGACAAGGCAAATGCAGAGCAACGAAATTATTATCGCAAATGGTATAAACTTTGTCTTAGGCATATGTAACCTTTTTCCTGCTATCTGCATAGCTCCATCCCCTCCAAATCAAAAGTGGTGCATTATTAGCATCAGTACAATATGAGCTTAGCATAAATTGTCATAAATGTCAATCTCAGTTTTTGTAAAATCTGCTTATGATGTATTGTCAGGCTCACGAACACAGTATAGAGCAGTTTGGGGTTCAATAAGGCGCCCAGCGGGCGACAGATCACCCGCCCAGCAGGCTCTGGTCAAAGGCGAACAGGGCCTCGTTGATCTCAAAGACATCGTAGTTGCCGTGGGCGATGAAGTACTCCACGATGATGTCGAACTTGCTGGCGTGGGAGAAGGCGAAGCCCGCCTTTTGGAGCAGCTCCCGGGCCTCCTCCAAAGGCAGCTCAAGGGCCACGGCAAAGGCCACGGCGGTGGGCTTGGAGGGCCGGTAGTGGACGTCGGAGCGGATCTTGGAGAACAGCCGCCGGTCCACGTTGGCCCGCTTGTAGCACTGGGCATCGGTGAGGCCGGCCTCGTCGATCTTCCGCAGGAGCATCTTGGAAAAGCTCTCGTCCAGCGTGCTCAGGGCCTCGTCCAGGCTGCCGGCGTCGCAGGGGGCCGGGGCGGCCTCCGCCTCCAGGGGGACGGGCCGGCTGAACCGCGCCGCCCGGCGGCGCCGCTCCTCCCCGCTGTCGGCGTGGTCCGAGACGTAGCGGTCGTCGATGTAGGCGGCGATGTCGGCGAAGAGCCTGCCGCCGATGGTATAGGAGGCCCGGTCGAAGATCGCCAGGTAGACGGTCATGTCGTGCCGGAGCAGGAAGTCCCCGATGGCGTCCACCGCCACCGTCAGGGCCTGGTCCTTGGGATAGCCGTACACCCCCGAGGAGATCAGGGGGAAGGCCACCGTCTCACAGTGGTGGGCCAGGGCCAGCTCCAGAGAGGAGCGGTAGGCGGAGGTCAGCAGCTCCCGCTCCCCGTGGCCGCCGCCGCGCCAGACGGGGCCCACGGTGTGGATGACGTATTTCGCGGGCAGGCGGTAGCCCTTTGTGAGCTTGGCCTGGCCCGTTTTGCAGCCGTGGAGGGTGCGGCACTCGGCCAGCAGCTCCGGCCCGGCGGCCCGGTGGATGGCTCCGTCCACCCCGCCGCCGCCCAGCAGGCTCTCGTTGGCGGCGTTGACGATGGCGTCCACCTCCATGGTGGTGATGTCAGCTCGGACGATATGAAGGGGCATGGGGACACCTCCTCGGTTTGATGACCCCATCATACCACAGCTCCCCCCGGCTGACAACCGGGGAGCGCGGAGCGGTGGAAACCGTCTCTGGCAGCTCCCGCCCTCTTGACGCCCCGCCGGCGGATGGGGTATGATGCTGCCACAGAGCAGCGGCCGGCGGAGCGAAATGCCCGGCAGGCCAAGGATTCGATAGAAAGCGAGGCGCCGTCATGAACGAGACGACAGGCATTCCCTTCGGCCCCGACCCCAGCGCGGTCCACCCCAACGAGAGCGTCCCCAGCGTGTGCTACATCAAAAACGTCATCACCCGGCCCAACATCCTGGTGGGGGAGTACACCTACTACGACGACTGGGAGACCGGCGGGGTGGACTTTGAGGCCCATGTGACCCACCACTACGAGTTCCTGGGGGACAAACTCATCATCGGGAAGTTCTGCGCCATCGGCAAGGGGGTGGAGTTCGTCATGAACGGGGCCAACCACCGGATGCGCTCGGTGACCACCTACCCCTTCAACATCTTCGGCCACGGCTGGGAGAAGTGTACCCCCACCCTGGACGACCTGCCCCTGAAGGGGGACACGGTGGTGGGCAGCGACGTGTGGCTGGGTCAGAACGTCACCGTCCTGCCCGGCGTCCACATCGGGGACGGGGCCATCATCGGGGCGGGCTCGGTGGTGGCGGGGGACATCCCGCCCTATACCGTCGCGGCGGGAAACCCCTGCCGGGCGATCCGGCCCCGGTTCGACAAGGAGCTCACCGACTTCCTGCTGGAGCTGCGCTGGTGGGACTGGCCGGCGGAAAAGATCTTCCGGAACCTGGAGGTCCTGTGCAGCGGCGACCTGTCACAGATCCGGCAGCTCCTGTGAGGGAGGACAGGCCCATGAAGGTGATCTGCTTCGGCGACTCCAACACCTATGGCTATGACCCCCGGTCCCTCCTGGGGGACCGCTACGACGAAGAGGACCGCTGGGTGGACATCCTGGCAGCGGAGACCGGCTGGGCGGTGGAAAACCGGGGGGCGAACGGCCGGACCATCCCCGGGACGCCCCTCCCCTTCCCCGGGGACACCGGCCTGCTCATCGTCATGCTGGGCACCAACGACCTGCTCCAGGGGCTCGGCCCGGCGGAGACGGCGGAGCGGATGGAGCGTTTTTTGTCCGGCCTGACGCTGCCGCCGGAGCGGGTCCTGCTCATCGCTCCTCCACCGGTGGCGCTGGGCGACTGGGTACCCGGGCCGGGGCTGGTGGATGCCTCCGCCGCCCTGGCGGGGCTGTACCGGGCCCTGGCCGGCCGGCTGGGGGTCCGGTTTGCCGACGCCGGGGAGTGGGGGGTGTCCCTGACCTATGACGGGGTCCACTTCACCGAGGCGGGCCACCGGGCCTTCGCCGCCGAGCTGCTCCGGGCCCTTTCCCTCCTCTGATCCCGGCCGTCCACAGGAAAGGGCCGCCCGGAGCGAAACGCTCCGGGCGGCCCTGTTTTTAAATGCTACTCCTCCTGCGGGAGGAACTGGATGGCGGACTGGGCGGTGTAGAAGGTGCACTCGCTGCCCCAGATCCCGGACATGTCGAACTCCATGGCGGTCATCGCGGGGTAGTTGAGCCACCTGACCTGGTGGGTGTAGTTGCTCCAGGAGTTGAGCAGCCACCCCTCCTCCACCAGCTCCGCGCCGTAAATCAGGTAGCCCCGGCAGTTCTCCCCCCGGGCGGGCAGGGAGAAGACGGCAAAAACATCGGAATTCTGGGTCTCCCCCCAAAAAGCGGTGTTCGAGGTATAGTGCTCCTTGGAGATCCTGTAGTAGTGGCCGGTGTAGGTGGTCCCCTGCCAGTCGTAGAGCAGCCGGCCGGTGAACTCCTCCTCCGCCCGCCAGCCCCCCAGCCGCTCCTCCGTGATGGGCCAGAGCTTGACACACTCGGTGGTGCGCAGGCCCGGGTCCGTCTGCCACAGGAAGTGGTGGATGATCCGCCAATGTCCGCCGGGCAGCTCCACCGCCACATTGGTGAGCAGCAGCTGCTCCTCCCGGGTCATGGGGGCCCCGGAGAAGAACTCCTCGGTGGCCCGGACCGTCACGCTGAGCGCCCCGTCCAGCCCGGCCAGGTCGTCGGGGGCCAGGTCGTCCAGCACCTGCTCCGGCATGCCCAGGGCCAGCAGGTCGCCTCGGACCTCCTCCAGCCCCGCCTGCTCCCCGGCCTCCACCGGGGCCCACTCCATGGGATAGCGGCAGAACAGGGCCCCCGCCAGCAGGACGCCCGCCACGAGGGCGGCGGCCCAGAGGGCCTTCACCGCGCCGTCGGGCAGCCGCACCGGGGCGGCATGCACCGTGTACCCTACCCCGTCCAGCAGGGCGGGCAGCCTGGCCAGGCAGCGCAGGATGCAGAGATAGAGGACCAGGATGGGCAGCACCAGCAGCAGGCCGGTGAGCCGGACCTCCGCCCCCGTCAGAAGCGTGGGAAGGCACAGGACCGCCAGGAAGAGCGTCAGGGCCCCCGCCGCGCCGGCCTTGGGGGGCTGCCCCGCCGCCCGGCGCACCGCCCGAACCCCCCGCCAGAGGCAGAAGGCCAGGGCCAGCCGTATCAGACGCCCTGCCCAGCCCAGGGCGAAGGGCGGGTCGGGCCAGACGGTGGAGTCCCACACACAGCCGAGAAAAAAGAGGGCCGCGTCCCACAGGCTCAGCGCCCAGCAGGCGGTCAGCCACCGGTTCTCCCGCCGCAGGGTCCGGAAGCCCAGCACCAGCAGCGCCGTGCCGACGGCGGGGAGAATGTAGTCCAGCCACAGGGCGCTCACTGTCACGGTGGTCAGGCCGATGCCCCACACCACCCGGCCCATGGCCCGGCGCCAGGGGGTCACCTCCCGCACCGCGCCGTCGGGCGGGGGCAGCGCGGACAGCTCGTCCTCCAGCATACGGTCAAATTCCCGGTCGTCAGACATCCCGCTCACCTCCCAGCTCCTTTCGCAGACGCAGGCGGAGCCGGCGCAGCCGGCCCTCCACCGCCCGCTGGGTCAGCCCCAGCTCCGCCGCCATCTGGGCGGTGGGCTGGAGATAGTAGTACTTTCGGTAGAACAGCTGCCGGTCGGTGCCCGACAGGCTCTGGATGACTTCCCGGAGCCGGCGGGCCCGCTCCTCCCGGAGCACCAGCTCCTCGGGCCCCGGGGCGGGGTCGGGGGCGGTGGGGTCCAGCTCCCCGGTCTCCCGGTCCGCCCCTCCCGCCCGCAGGCGGTTCCGGGCGGTGTTCCGGGCCACCGCGGACAGCCAGGCGGCAAAGCCGCCCCGCGCCGGGTCGTACTGCCCGGCCCGGTCCCACGCCCGGAGCACCACGTCGCTGAGGCACTCCTCCCGCTCCCGGGGGTCGGACAGGATGGGCGCGATGATGTAGCGCAGCATGAGGCCGTACCGGCGCAGCAGCTCGTCCGCGCCCCGTTCGTCCCGCCGCGTCAGCAGCTCCAGCAGCTCCCGGTCGTCCATGTCCTCCCCCCCCTCTCTGTTTTCCCTTCCATTTTAACCTACACGCCGGCATGGGTCAAACCCACGCCGGCGTGCCGGTTTTTATGAGGGAGGCCCATCCCGGGCGGTCACAGTATCCCGTCCCGGAGGACGCCGTGGTCCCGGAGGACCTTTTCGATCACCGTCCCCCGGATGAGCTGGAGGGCGGGCTTTTTCAGCAGGCCCAGGGGGCCGGGGAGCTCCATCTCCAGGGGAGACCTGCCGTCCATGAGGCACACCGAGCTGTCCAGCAGGCAGCGCACATCGTACACGCTGCCCCACACCTCGGGGACGCCCCGGTCCACCCCGAGGAGGCCATAGACCGCCTCCATGGCGGTGCGGACCGAGTACTCGGTGGTGAACACCGTGTCCCGGGGAGTCTCGGCGAACTGGCCCAGGAAGGCGAAGTTGACGCAGCCGTCTGGGATGACGTCGGGCCGGTCGCCCTTGGTCCGGGCCATGACGAAGGCGGTGATGTAGAGCATGAGGGTGGGGACGCCCACGGCGCTGTGCTCGGCCAGCTCCGGGATGTCCTCCACCGGCACCCCGATGTGGTAGAGCCACTCCTGGGTGATCTCCTTGCCGGTGCACTCCCGCATGGGCTTTTTCACGAAGTCGCCGGGCACGTCGGTGAACAGGCCGTACACCCACACGCACACCTGTTCCGGATCCTGCTCCCGGAACTGCCCCTGGCGGTTGACCGTCCAGCTGAGGAGCCACCGGGAATCCTTGCAGCTGACGATGCCGCCGGTGACCACCTTGCCGGTGCGGGGGTCCCGCTGGCAGATGTTCCGGATGTAGGGCAGGATCTTCCCGTCCAGGGTGGTGACGGTGGCCGACTCCCAGTTGGTCTGGGCGGTGTGGGAGCAGAACTTCTCCGGCCGGCCGAAGGCCGGATCCTGCCGGGCGATGTTCTTCCACAGGGTCCAGCAGCCGCTGGTACGCACCTCGGCGTCCCCGTTGGGGGCGTGGTCCTGGTCGCCGTAGACGGTGCCCTCGGTGCAGGAGCCGTTAGTGACGAAGACCAGGTCGTTCTCCGTCAGGGGGATGCCCATCTCCTTGCCCCCCACCCGGCACTCGATGGCGGTGGCCACCTTTTTCCCGCCCCGGTGGGCGAAGAGGACATTGGTCACCTCGGTGCCGAAACGGAAGTCCACCCCCGCCGCCTCCAGGTATCTCTGCATGGGGAGGATCAGGGACTCATACTGGTTATAGCGGGTGAACTTCAGGGCGCTGAAATCGGGAAGGCCCGCGATGTGGTGGATGAAACGCTGGAAATACAGCTTCATCTCCAGGGCAGAGTGCCAGTTCTCGAAGGCAAACATGGTCCGCCAGTAGAGCCAGAAGGTCGAGTCGAAGACCTCGCGGTCGAACACGTCCTCGATGGTCTTGTCATACAGGTCCTCGTCGGGAGTCAGGAAGAGCTTCACGATCTCCAGACAGCCCTTCTGGCTCAGGCCGAACCTCCCGTCGGTATGGGCGTCCTTCCCCCGGCCCACCGTGGCCCGGCACAGGGAGAAGTTGGGGTCGTGCTTGTTGAGCCGGTAAAACTCGTCCAGCACCGAGAGCCCCGGCTCCTCCAGGGAGGGGATGGAGCGGAACAGGTCCCACAGGCACTCGAAGTGGTCCTCCATCTCCCGGCCGCCCCGCATGATATAGCCCCGGGTGGGGTCGAAGATGCCGTCACAGGCGCCGCCGGCCACATCCATGGCCTCCAGGATGTGGATGCGGGAGCCCTCCATCTGCCCGTCCCGGACCAGGAAGCAGGCCGCCGCCAGAGCGGCCAGCCCGCTGCCCACGATCCAGGCGCTCTTGTCCTCCACCCCCTCGGGCTTCTCGGGCCGGGCGAAGGCCTCGTAATTTCCGCTGGAATAGTAGATCCCCTTGGCGTTCTTCCGGTGCTTCCCCAGCTCAGTGTTCCGGTAGCCGCTCTCCGGAGCTCGGAGGGCCTGCTCCAGCTTCTGCCGCTCCCGGTGCTGCCTGGTCAGCGCCACCGCCGCCCCCGCCCCGGCCAGTCCCGCCGCCGCAGCGGCCAGCTTCTTCGCGTTCTCTGTCATGGTCTTTACCACCTTTCTGTGATCCCGGACCCGGCCGTCCGGGCCCTTCTGACAGGCCCATCTTACCCGGCTCCCGGCGGCGGCGCAATTTGCAAAAGGGGCCCGGTGATCAGCCTTTGATCACCGGGCCCGGTTTGTCAGCTTTTTCATTGGCGCGGGAGAAGTTGGCCACGGCGTTGGCCACGCCCCCCTGGACCGTGAGGCTGATGTCCCGGACCAGGTCCGGGTAGTCCTCCGGCATCCCCCGGCGGATCCAGTCCAGCATCAGCCCCACGAAGCTGTATTTGAAGAAGTCAGCGATGAAGGCCCGCTGCACCTCGCTGAGCGGGGCCTCCCTGCTCTGCTCGTCCACCACACCCCGGATGAGGGAATAGGTCACCTGGAAGAGGAAGTTCTCCATCTGCTCCCGGGAAATGCAGCGGTAGGCGTTGAGGACGAAGGGCTTGTTCTCCAGCACTGCCTGGAAGATCTGGGTCAGCCCCTCCTGCCAAGTGTCGTGGGTCTTCTTGCCCTGGAGGGCCCGGGCCGCGTCCTCCACGCAGGCCCACTCCACCAGGTCATAGATGTCCCGGAAATGGTAGTAAAAAGCCATACGGCTGATGCCGCAGTCATCGGTGAGATCCCGGATGGTGATCTTGTCCAGGGGCTTTTTCAGCAGCATCTGCTTCAGCGACGACTCCAGCGCCCTTTTCGTGACGGTGGACGACATGGCGGACACCTCCGACCTCAGTTGCCCCTGCAGGGGGCCCTGTTTTCATTATAGCCGAACGAGGGCCGTCTGTCGAGAGGGACGTGCCCCGGCCTGAACAAAACGGGACACGCGCCCGGCGGCTGGACCGCCGGGCGCGTGCGCTTGTCGTCTGAGGCAGAGGGGCCGCTCACTTCCCCCGGATCACCCGGCTGAGCTGGATGACCAGAGTGGGGGCGAAGGCCAGGCCCACGATGGCCAGCAGGTCCAGTACGCCGAAGTCGGCCACCAGGAACAGCCCGTGGAGGGCGGGGATGAACAGCACGGCGCTGAGCAGGATGGCGCCCCCGAGGAAAGCCAGCAGGGAGTACCGGTTGGTGAACAGGCCCAGGCGGAAGATGGACTCCTTCCCCCGGCAGTTGAAGCCGTGGAACAGCCGGGCCAGGGTCAGGGTGGCGAAGGCCATGGTGCTGGCCAGGGCGGGACCGCCGTCGTGCAGGCCGATGTAGAAGGCGGTCATGGAGGCGATGGCGATGAGCAGGCCCTGGCTGAAGATGGCCTTGAGCATGGGCCGGTCCATCATGGAGGCGTTGGGGTCCCGGGGCTTCTGGTCCAGCAGGCCGTCCCGGGCGGGCTCCATGCCCAGGGCGATGGCGGGCAGGGAGTCGGTGAGCAGGTTGATGAACAGCAGGTGCACCGGCTGGAAGGGGATGGTGAGCCCGGCGATGGAGGCGTAGATCACCGACAGGATGGCCGCCATGTTGCCCGAGAGCAAAAACTGGATGGCGCTGCGGATGTTGGTGTAGACGCTCCGGCCGTTGACCACCGCCTTGACGATGGTGGCGAAATTGTCGTCGGCCAGGATCATGGCGGCGGCGTCCTTGGACACCTCGGTGCCCGTGATGCCCATGGCCACCCCCACGTCGGCCCGCTTCAGGGCGGGGGCGTCGTTGACGCCGTCGCCCGTCATGGCGGCGATGCAGCCCCGGCGCTGCCAGGCTGTGACGATGCGGATCTTGTGCTCCGGGGAGACCCGGGCGTAGACGGCGATGCGGGGCAACTTCTCGTCCAGCTCCTCGTCGGGCATGGCATCCAGCTCCACTCCCTCCACGGCGATGTCCCCCTCGCCGAAGATGCCGATCTGCCGGGCGATGGCGGTGGCGGTGACCTTGTGGTCGCCGGTGATCATCACGGTGCGGATGCCCGCCCGTCTGGCGTCGGCCACCGCCTTGACGCTCTCAGGCCGGGGCGGGTCGATCATGGAGATCAGGCCCACGAAGATATAGTCCCGCTCGTCCTCCAGGGTAAGCAGCCGGGCCTCCTCCATGGGCCGCTGGGCGAAGGCCAGCACCCGCAGTCCGTTCTCCGACTGCTCCCGGTTCACCCGCTCGATCTCGGCCCGCAGCTCCGGGGTCAGAGGCACCGGGCCGTGGGCGGTGAGCAGCCGGGTGGACCGGTCCAGCAGCACGTCGATGGCCCCCTTGGTGTACAGCATGGGGGCGCCGTCCACGTCGTGGAGGGTGCTCATGAGCTTCCGGTCGGAGTCGAAGGCCAGCTCGGCCAGCCGGGGGTGCTGGCTGCGGTAGGCGGTCTCCTCCACCCCGAAGTGGTTGCCCAGCTGGACCAGCGCCACCTCGGTGGGGTCGCCCACCGAGGTGCCCTTCTCCCGGTCCATGGTGGCGTCGCTGTCCAGCAGGGCGATCTTCAGCAGGGTGCGCTGGGCGTCGTTGGCCAGCTCCAGCGAGGTGCCGGCGGTGAGGGTGTTGTCCGCCCAGATGTTCTGCACCGTCATGCGGTTCTGGGTGAGGGTGCCCGTCTTGTCGGAACAGATGACCTGCACCGAGCCCAGGCTCTCCACCGCCTTGAGCTCCTTGATGATGGCGTTCTGCCGGGCCATCTTCTGGGTGCCGATGGCCAGCACGATGGTGACGATGGAGCTCAGGGCCTCCGGGATGGCGGCCACCGCCAGGGCCACGGCGAACATCAGGGAGTCCAGCACGCCCATGTGGCTGCGGAAGATGGACAGCAGGAACACCCCGGCGCAGATGACCATGATCACGGCGGCCAGCTTGCCCGAGAAGTCGTCCAAGTTGCGCTGCAGGGGGGTCTTGCGCTGCTGGGTCTGGTTCATGAGGTTGGCGATGTGGCCCAGCTGGGTGTCCATGCCGGTGCCGGTGACCACCATCACCGCCCGGCCGTAGGTCACCAGGGAGCCGGAGAACACCATGTTCTTCTGGTCGCCCAGGGCCACCTTCTCCCCCTCGATGACCTGGTCGGTCTTCTCCACCGCCTCGCTCTCGCCGGTGAGGGAGCTCTCGTTGACCTTCAGCGACCAGCAGTTCAGCAGCCGCCCGTCGGCCACCACCAGGTCGCCGGCCTCCAGCTCCACGATGTCGCCGGGGACGATCTGGCTGCCCGCCAGCTCAAAGCGGTGGCCGTCCCGGATCACCTTGGCCACCGGGGCGCTCATGGCCTTCAGGCTCTCCAGCGACTTCTCCGCCTTCAGGTACTGCACGGTGCCCAGGATGGCGTTCATGATGAGCACGGCGAAGATGACGATGGTGCTCTCGATGTTGCCGGAGGCCATGGATATGGCCGCCGCGATGATCAGGATCACCACCAGCAGGTCCTTGAACTGCTCCAGGAACACCACGAAGGCGTTCTTCTTCTTGCCCTCCTCCAGCTGGTTGGGGCCGTACTGCTCCAGCCGGCGGGCGGCCTCCTGGGTGCTGAGGCCCTCGGTGGTGGACTGCATCTCCTCCAGGGTCTGCTGCACCGTCTTGTCGAAATATCGCTTTTCCATGGGCATCCTCCTGCCTGTCTCCCGACCGGGGCCGGGATAGTTTTCCCACCGGGAAGGCAAAATAAAAAAGACCTCCCGGCAGTCCTTCCCCACGGGGGATACTGCCGAAAAGTCTTGTTACCGTCCTTGCGGAAGGCGCGGGCCGCCAGGTCCCCGGAGAGACCGTGCTGTTGTCGGCACGCTTTCAAACTACTCCCTTTTCAACTTGCGTGCAGTATATCACACCCTTCAAAAAAATGCAACGAAAATTTTTGTCGTTTTTTCTGTTTCGTCCATTTGTGAATATAATATTAAAAATCATATTACGTCATTTTTCTATTGACTTCTCGCGGTCACAGGGATATACTCAGTCTATCAAAGGAAAGGGCGGTCCTCACCATGGAACAGAGCATCACCACAAAAGTCTACCCCTCCCCCGCCGCGGCTCTCCCCCGCCTGCGCCGGGCCCGCCGGCCCCGACCTGTCGAGCGGGGACGGGACCCCTACGACGGGCTGCGCCCCTGGTCGGCCATCACCCACGGCGTGGGGGCGGCGCTGGCCCTGATCGGGACGGTGCTGCTGCTGCTCCACGCCGTCCAGGCGGGGAGCGGGCCGCTGAAGCTGGCCGCCCTGGCGGTGTACGGCGCGTCCATGGTGGGGCTGTACACCGCCTCCACCCTCTACCACTGTGTGAACACCACGGTGGCCGGGCGCATCGCCCTGCGGAAGTACGACCACGCCTCCATCTACTTCCTCATCGCCGGCACCTACACCCCCGTGTGCCTGGTGGCCCTGCGTGAGGTTGGGGCCTGGGGCTGGGGGCTGTTCGGGGTGATCTGGGGGCTGGCCCTGGCAGGCACGGTGCTCACCCTGCTGTGGA
>CALXCP010000022.1 GCA_944386845.1 uncultured Oscillospiraceae bacterium
ATCGAGAAATTCCAGGACATCAAGGAAGGCGACGTCATCGAGGCCTACCTCATGGAGCAGATCGAGGTCTGAGCAGCGCCGCGGGGCGGGCGGATTCGCCCGCCCCGCCTTTTTGGAGAGGAGCGCCTATGAGCTGTGTGTACCTGCTGTGCAGCGATCGTCCGCTGCCGCTGTACGAGTCCCATGCCCGCCGCCGCTGGACCTGCCGCGGCATCCAGTACGACACGGACGGCTTCGCCGTCCGGGAGCACGCCTATCACCGCGCCGCCGTGGACGAGCTGGGCTTTTCCATGAAGCCCTGCCAGCGGGAGCTGGACCTGCGGGCCACGGACCAGGACGCTGAGCTTTTGCGCCGCTATCTGCGCAGCAACTGCGCCCCGGGCGAACAGGTGGAGCTGTGGCGCCTGTGGGTGGGCGACGTGGGCGGCCGGGCCCTTCACCTGGCCGGTCCCCTGGACGAGCTGGACACGGACACCCTGCGGCAGCTGGACGAGCGGGACCAGACCTGCATCACCCTCACCATCTGAAACACGGGCCGGCCCGACCGGCTTTGAAAAGGAGAGACCGAAAATGGCGAGCAATCGCATGGGACGCATCAACGAGGAGATCCAGCGGGAGCTGGCCGCCCTCCTCCCCACCGTGAAGGACCCCCGGGTGACCGGGATGATCTCGGTCACCGCGGTGGAGACCACGCCGGATCTGAAATATGCCAAGGTGTATATCAGCGCTCTGGACAAGTCCGCCGAGGAACAGGTGCTCAAGGGGCTCAAGTCCGCCTCGGGCTGGCTACGGCGGGAGCTGGGCCGGGCCCTGGGCCTGCGGAACACCCCGGAGCTGTCCTTCGTCCGGGACGACTCCATCGACAAGGGGGCCCACATTCTGTCCATGCTCCGGGACCCGGAGGTGGTCAAGCCCGCCAACCCCGCCAACGCCCACATCGACCTGGAGAAAGAGGAGGAGTGACCGCCATGACCGCCGCCGAGACCGCCGCCTGGCTGCTGAGCCGGGACCGCTTCCTCCTCCTCACCCACGTCCGCCCCGACGGGGACACCCTGGGCTGCGCCGCCGGACTGTGCGCCGCCCTGCGCAAGGCGGGCAGGACCGCCGCCGTCCTCCCCAACCCGGAGACCACCGATACCTACGCCGACTATGTGGCCCCCTACCTGGCCCCGGCGGACTACCGCCATGAGACGGTGGTGTCGGTGGACATCGCCTCCACCGGCCTCTTTCCGGAGAACGCCCGGCCCTATGCCGGTTCCGTGGACCTGGCCATCGACCACCACCCGTCCTACGAGGGCTTCGCCGCCCGGAGCTGCGTGGACCCCAGCCTGGCCGCCTGCGGCGAGCTGATCTACGACATCTGCCTGGCCCTGGGCCAGATGGACGGGGAGATCGCCCTGCCCCTCTATGTGGCAGTCTCCACCGACACGGGCTGCTTCGTCTACTCCAACACCACCCCCAACACCCACCGGGTGGCCGCCGCCCTCATGGAGTTCGGCCCCTTCTACCGGAAGGTGAACAAGCGGTGCTTCCGCACCAAGTCGCTGCCCCGGCTGCGGCTGGAGAGCCTGCTGCTCTCCTCCATGGAGTTCCACGACGGCGGAGCCATCGCCATCGCCGGGCTGTCCCGGGCCATGATGGAGGAGGCCCAGGCCGGCGAGGCGGACGCCGAGGACATGGCCGCCTTCGCCGGGCAGATCCAGGGGGTGCGCATCTCGGCCACCCTCCGGGAGCTGGCCCCCGACCGGACCAAGGTCTCCCTGCGCACCGACGAGAGCCTCAACGCCACCCGCACCTGCGCCCTGCTGGGGGGCGGGGGCCACGCCGCCGCCGCCGGGGCCACAGTGTACCTCCCCCTGGCCGAGGCCCGGCGGGCCGTGCTGGACGCCATCCGCGCCGTCCAGGCGGAGGGGTGATCTCCACTCTTCACTCTCCATTCTCAACTCTCCCTGGAGGTCTTGCCATGCCCAACGGGATCCTCATCATCGACAAGCCGGAGGGCTGGACCTCCATGGACGTGTGCGCCAAGCTCCGGGGGCTCTTCCACGAGCGCCGGGTGGGCCATGGCGGTACCCTGGACCCCATGGCCACCGGGGTGCTGCCCGTCTTTCTGGGCCGGGCCACCCGGGCGGTGTCTTTCGTCACCGATTCCGAAAAGGAATATGTGGCCGGATTACAACTCGGTGTCATCACCAACACCCAGGACACCACCGGGGAGGTCCTGGAGACCCGGCCGGTCTCTGTGACCCGGGAACAGCTGGAGGCCGCCCTGGCCCCCTTCCGGGGGGACATCCTCCAGGTGCCCCCCATGTACTCGGCCATCAAGATCGGCGGCAAAAAGCTCTATGAGCTGGCCCGAAAGGGAAAAGAGGTGGAGCGGCCCCCCCGGCCGGTGACCATCCACGCCCTGGAGCTGGTGGAGCAGACCGGCCCTGACGCCTGGACGCTCCGGGTGCGCTGCTCCAAGGGCACCTATGTGCGCACCCTGTGCCACGACATCGGGCTGGCTCTGGGCTGCGGCGGGGCCATGTCCTCCCTGCGGCGGACCATGGCCGGCGGCTTCACCCTGGACGACGCGGTGACCCTGGAGGGGGTGCTCTCCGCCCCCGACCCGGCGGCTCTGCTGAGGCCGGTGGACGCCTGCTTCGCCGACCGGCCCGCCCTCACCCTCCCCGCCGGGGCGGAGAAAAAGGTGCGCAACGGCGTCCCCGTCTCCCTGCCCCGCCTGGCCGACGGCGAGTACCGGGTCTACGCCCCCGACGGGGCGTTTCTGGCCCTCTCCCGGGCCCGGGGGGGCACCCTGACCACCGTCCGCAGCTTCTTCGAGGCGGACCAGAGTCCGGCCCGTCATCCCTGAGCCCCCGATCCCACTTCCTCGTTTTCAAGGAGAACTGTCATGTCTGAAACTCCACGCCGCGTCATCGCCCTGGGCTTTTTTGACGGGGTCCACCTGGGCCACGCCGCCCTGCTGCGCCGGGTGGCGGAGCAGGCCGCCCGGCTGGACGCCCGCCCCGCCGCGGTGACCTTTGACACCCACCCGGAGGACCTGATCCTCCGTCAGCCCGTCCCCCTGCTCACCTCTCCCGGCGACCGGGCCGAGCTCATGTGCCGGCTGTACGGCATCCAGGACGTGATCGTCGCCCGGTTCGACCAGCACATGATGCGCATGCCCTGGCAGGAGTTCGTCCGCTACTATCTGGTGCAGCAGCACGGCGCCGTCCACCTGGTGGCCGGGCACGACTTCCGCTTCGGCTACAAGGGGGAGGGCGATCCCCAGCGGCTGACCGGGCTGTGCCGGGAGCTGGGGGTGGGCTGTGACATCATCCCCCCGGTGACCCTGGACGGGCGGGTGATCTCGTCCACCTACATCCGCACCCTGGTGGCCCAGGGGGAGATGGAGACCGCCTGCCGTTATCTGGGCCACCCCTACGGCTTTTCCGACACGGTGGAGCACGGGAAGAAGCTGGGCTCCACCCTGGGCTTCCCCACGGTGAACCTGCGCATCCCGCCGGGGGTGATCACCCCCGCCCTGGGGGTGTATGCCACCCGGGCCTTCCTGGAGGACGGGCGGGATCTCGCCGCCGTCACCAACGTGGGGGTGCGGCCCACCGTGGCCGGCGACGACCACCGGGTGAACGTGGAGGGCTTCCTGCTGGACTTCGAGGGGGACCTGTACGGGCAGCCGGTGCGGATGGAGTTCTACAAGTTCCTCCGCCCGGAGCAGAAGTTCCCCTCCCTGGAGGCCCTCCGGACCGCCGTCATGGAGAACGCCCGGCAGACCAAAGCGTATTTCGCGGCCCGGGACTGACCCGGCGCCGCCCGGAGGAGGGAGACCGCCATGTCCAACGGGCCCGAGCCCCCGCGCCGATACCGAAAGCTGTTCCTCTGCCTTTGGGTCTTCACCGCCCTGCTGGCCGCCGTGGGCTTTCTGCTGGACAGCCCCCGGGGCATCTGGGAGGGCCTGGTGCGCATCGTCACGGTGGAGGACGCCCTGATCACCGACTACGTCCTGGTGGCCGGGCCGGGGGCGTCCCTGGTGAACTCCGCCCTGGTCACCGCCCTCACCCTGCTGGTGCTCCAGCTGTCTAGGGCCGTGCCCAACGGCATGACCCTGGTGGAGGTGGGGCTCATGGCGGGTTTCTCCCTGTTCGGCAAGAACCTGCTGAACCTGGCCCCCATCCTGATCGGCGCCTGGCTGTACGCCAAGGTGCGCCGGGAGCCCTGGGGCAGCTGCGCCGGCATCGGCCTCATGGCCACCGCCCTGGCCCCGGTGGTGAGCTACATCGCCATCGACAACGGCTGGGGCAACCCCTTCTGGGGGGCGGTGGTGGGCCTGGTGCTGGGCTTCGTCTGCCCGCCCCTGGCCGCCTACACCTACCGGGTCCAGAACGGGATGAACCTGTACAACGTGGGCTTCTCCTGCGGCCTGCTGGCCCTGATCTGCGTCCCCCTGATGACCTCCCTGGGGGCCGACCCCGTGATGCGCTACCACTGGGCCACCGGGTACGACCGGCTGTTCGCCCTGCTGCTGGGGGTGCTGTGCCTGGGGCTCATCCTGGCGGGGCTGTTCTTCGCCGGCAAGCCGGTGTGGGCCGCCTGGGCGGGCTACCGCCTGCTGCTGCGGACCAGCGGCCGGGCCCCCAACGACTACCTGCGCATGTTCGGCGCCGCCCCGGTGCTGATCAACACCGGGGTGAACGGACTGGTGTCCACGGGCTTCCTCCTGCTGGTGGGGGGCGACCTCAACGGCCCCACCGTGGGGGCGGTGATCACCATCATGGGCTTCTCCGCCTTCGGCAAGCATGTGAGGAACATCCTGCCGGTGATGGCGGGGGTGGTCCTGGGGGGCGCGGTGATGCAGTGGAGCCTGGACGACCCCGCCGTCCAGCTGGCCTGCCTGTTCTGCACCACCCTGGCCCCCATCTCGGGGTACTTCGGCTGGCCCTACGGGGTGCTGGCGGGCTTTCTCCACTCCTCGGTGGTGCTGTACACCAGCTCGCCGGTGGCGGGGATGAACCTGTACAACAACGGCTTCTCCGGCGGGCTCATCGCCATCGTCCTCTTCCCCATCATCACCGCCATCGCCCGGCGCCGCAAGCCGGTGCTCCAGGACGAGGACTACTTCGACAACCTGGAGCAGGACGGCCCCATGTCCTCTCCCACCTCCCGGGGCGACGCCCCCCGGGACGACCGGGAGGGGCCGCCTGTCTGAACCGATGGAAGCGCCCGGAGCTTATCGGCTCCGGGCGCTCCTGCGTCTCACGGGAAGAACAGCCGCACCGCCCAGCTGGCCGCCGCAAAGCCGGCCAGGTCGGCGCACAGGGCGGCGGGCACGGCGTACCGGGTCCTCCGCACCCCCGCCGCCCCGAAGTAGACGGCAATGGTGTAAAAGGTGGTCTCGGTGGACCCCAGCATCACCGCCGCCGTGCGGCCCACGGTGGAGTCGGGGCCGTAGGTCTCCATGAGCTCCGCCCCCACCCCGAGGGCGGCCGAGCCGCTCACCGGCCGCACCAGGAGCAGGGGGGCGGTCTCGGGCGGGATGCCCAGCAGCCGCAGGACAGGGGCCAGCGCCCCGGCGGCCAGCTCCAGCGCCCCCGACGCCCGGAGCATGTACACCGCCGTCAGCAGGGCCACCAGGGCCGGGGCGATCCGGGCCATGGTGCCCAGCCCCTCCCCCGCTCCCTCCACCAGGGCGGAGTACACGTCCACCCGCTTCCCCATGGCGTAGGCCGCCACCCCCAGCATCACCAGGGGCATGGTCATGGCGAACAGCAGCTCCATCTCACGATCTCCACACCCGGGAGAGCAACCGGGCCGCCGTCAGCCCCACCGTCACCGAGATGAGGGAGGCCAGCCACACCGCCGGCAGGATGTCGAAGGGAGCGGCGCTTCCCGCCGCCCCCCGCACCGCCGCCACCGTGGCGGGGATAAGCTGCACCGAGGCGGTGTTGCACACCACCAGGGTGCACATGTCGTCACAGGCCGTTCCGGGACTGCGGCGGCTCATCCGGCGCACCGCGTCCAGCCCCAGCGGGGTGGCCGCGTTGCCCAGTCCCAGCAGGTTGGCCGAAAAGTTGGCAGACACCGCGTCCATCACCCCCCGGTCATCTCGGAAACCGGGGTAGAGCAGCCGCAGCAGGGGCCGCAGCAGCCCGGACAGCTTCTCCGCCAGGCCGCAGCGCCGCATCACCTCCATCACCCCCATCCACAGGCACATCACCCCCAGCAGCGAGATGCACAGCTCCACCGCCGCCTGGGCCCCCTCCATGGCCGCGGAGGCCACCTGGGCTCCCCGCCCCGTGGACAGACCGCACACGATGGACACCGCCACCATCCCAGTCCAGATCCAGGCCATCGCCATTTTTCGTTCCTCCTTCCAGCATCCTGGAGCGTCTTCATTTATTTGGAATCATAACATCCATTTATGTAATATACTTCCATTCCACCTCTTTTGTGCTTTTTCGCTGATTTTTCATGTTTTTCTTGTTTTTCCCTTGACAATAGATTACTATATGTTATACTAGCCTCAGTTGAGTCTCTTTGTTTCGGCGATCTCCGGCAAAGCGGCATTTTTTCTTGTGACCGATCAGTCATCATAAAAAGGGAGTGTGTAACATGAAATCTACTGGAATCGTGCGCAAAGTCGACGAGCTTGGCCGGATCGTTCTTCCCATTGAGCTGCGCCGCACCCTGGATATCGCCGAAAAAGATTCTCTGGAAATCTATGTGGACGGCCCCTCCATTATTCTGAAAAAGTATCAGCCCTCCTGCATCTTCTGCGACGATGCCAAGGACGTGATCAACTTCAAGGGCAAAAACGTCTGTCTCAACTGCATCAAGGAGCTGACCCGCTGAGGCCTGCTGTCAGCCGTGAAAAAGCCCTCCCGGCACGAGAAAAAAGATCCCCTCCTGTCGGAAGGGATCTTTTTCGCGCTTTTTTGCCCCGTGAGAGGGTGATCAGCGCACGTCTTTATTACGGCCTGTATATTTTATTTCACGCCGTTCTGTAATACTTCCTGATATAACCTGTTTTTTGGGATTTCCAATTTCTCCGACACCATCCGCGTCGCATCCCGGAGGGAGAAGCCGCTCTTCCGCAGCTTCCGCACCTCCTCCAGCGCCTCCTCCAGCGTCGGTCTGTCCGTCTCCTGTGGACTGTCGCCCGCCACCACCAGCACGAACTCCCCTCTGGGCTCGGTCTGGCGGAAGCGCTCCTCCGCCTCCGACAGGGTGGTGCGCATCACCTCCTCGTGGAGCTTGGTGAGCTCCCGGCACAGGGCGATCCGCCGCTCACCTCCGAGGGTCTCCCGCAGGTCGGCCAGGGTGGCCCGCAGCTTGTGGGGGGCCTCGTAGAAGATCATGGTCCGCTGTTCCCCCCGGAGACTGTCCAGGTGGGCCCGGCGGTTCTTTTTGTTCATGGGCAGGAAGCCCTCGAAGGTGAAGCGCCCGGTGGGCAGGCCGGACACCGACAGGGCCACCACCAGGGCGCAGGGGCCGGGCACCGCCACTACCGGCACCCCGGCCCCGGCGCACCGGGCCACCAGCTCCTCCCCGGGGTCGGACACCGCCGGCGTCCCCGCGTCGGTGACCAGGGCGCCGTCCTCCCCGGCCAGCAGCCGCTCCAGCACCGCCTCGCCCCCCGTCTGGGTGTTGTGGCGGTGGTAGGTCAGCAGAGGCTTCCGGATCTCCAGGTGGTTGAGCAGCTTCAGGGTCACCCGGGTGTCCTCGGCGGCGATGAAGTCCACCGCCGACAGGGTGTCCGCCGCCCGCCGGGAGATGTCCCCCAGATTGCCGATGGGGGTGGGCACCAGATACAGCGTCCCAGCCATCACGATCGCTCCTCTCTCTCCTCCGTCAGGATGGGGGCCGGCACCTCCAGCCCCGGCCGGCCCCCCCGGACGCACTCCAGCAGCGTCAGGAAGGGCGGGTGGTACCGGTCGTGGCAGGCCAGCTGGAGCCGCTTGGGCTCCAGCCCCGCCCGCCGGGTCTCCTCCAGCAGGTCGGCCAACCGCTCCGGCCGGCCGCACAGGGCGAAGCGGCCCCCCGGCCGCACCACCCGGGCCGCCGCCGCGCACAGGGCGGGCAGGGACAGCGTTTCCCCGCACCGGGCGGGGCCGCCGCTCTCCCCCCGGCCCGGCTGGAAATAGGGCGGGTTGGAGACGGCCAGGTCGGCGCCCCCCGGGGGCAGGGGGAGGGCGGTCAGGTCCCCGGTGAGGATCTCCCCCGTCAGGCCGTTGGCCCGGAGGTTCTCCCGGGCCAGTTCCGCCGCGGCCGGGGCCAGCTCCGCGCCGCGAAGCTCCAGCCCCTCTGCCCGCTGGGCCAGCAGCAGCAAAAGCAGCCCGCCGCCGCAGCCCAGGTCCCACACCCGCCAGCCGGGGCGCACCGTGGCGAACTGCCCCAGCAGCAGACTGTCCCGCCCCACTGGGAACACCCCCGGCGCGGTGCGCAGGGTGTAGCGCCCCAGATGCTCCGCCACGCCGTCTTCCCCCCTTCATCTTGTCCAGTGCATTGTACCACGGCCGCCGCCCCGGCACAAGGGCGCTTTTGGATCTGGGCCCCGGTCCGAGCCGGGAGCGGGACGCTCCCGGGCCACCCCCCGCGCCCCGCGCTCCCCTCCGTTCGCCCTCCCTCTGCACGGGAACATGAAAATTTATTTGCCCGCTCACAATTTTTTGCTCTATTTTGCCGGTATATCTCTTGCACTCTCCGGTCGGTTGTGCTAAAATACTAGGTAGCGCGAGGGGGTCCTTCCTCCCCAATATATGATGAAAGGATGTTTTTATCATGAGCTACAAAGTCACTCGGGCGAACGAGGCCGTCAAGTACGAGGCCCCCGGCCATTTCGATGTCCGCACCACCCGTCTGCACAACCCCGCTGAGGTCAACGGCGGCACCATCGTGCACGGTCTGTCCCACTTCCTGCCCGGCGGCGGCGCCCACGTGGCTCCCGCCAACTTCGAGATGATCTACTACATCATCGAGGGCGAGATGACCGTGGAGCTGTACGACGACAACGACAACTGCGAGAAGGTCGTCCTGCACGCCGGCGATTCCGTCCACTTCGGCAAGGGCACCAAGCGCGGCTGCCTGAACACCGGCATCGTCACCGCCCAGATGATGACCATCATGATCAAGCCCCAGGGCTGATCGGTCATCCCACTTCGTTTCCCCAAAGTAACATTTCATTATAAAGGAGTCAAACCATCATGAACTTCAAAACTCTGTTCGATCTGACCGGTAAGAACGCTCTGGTCGTCGGCGGCGCCGGCGGTCTGGGCAAGCTGGTCGCTCAGGCCTATGCCGAGCTGGGCGCCAACGTGTGCATCGCCTCCCGTACCGAGTCCAAGCTGCAGGCCGCCTGCGAGGATCTGAAGGCCGCCACTGGCAAGGAGTTCAAGTACTATGTCATGGACGCCGGCAAGGAGGATCAGGTCGCCGCTGTCGCCGAGAAGGCCAACGCCGACTACGGTCACATCGACATCCTGGTCAACTCTCAGGGCGTGAACAAGAAGTTCCCCGCTCTGGACTTCCCCATGGATCAGTTCGACCTGGTCATGCATGACGACGTGGCCTCCATCCTCATGACCTGCAAGCACTTCGGCAAGTACATGAAGGAGCACGGCTACGGCAAGATCATCAACGTGACCTCCGTCCGCGGCAAGATCGCCACCAAGGGCCCCGGCAACGCCGCCTACTGCGCCGCCAAGGGCGCCGTGGATATGCTGACCAAGCAGCTGGCCTCCGAGTTCGGCCCCTACGGCATCACCGTCAACGCCTTTGGTCCCAACATCATGAAGACTCCCATGATGACCAAGATCTTCGAGATGCGCGCCAAGGAGAACGGCGTCACCGTCGAGGAGTACCTGAAGCAGCAGGGCGCTGGCCTGCCCATGCGCCGCATGTCCGATCCTGACGACTGCGTGGGCACCGCCGTGTTCCTGGCCGCCCCCGCCTCCGACTTCATGACCGGCAACATCCTGTATCCCGACGGCGGCCTGACTGCCATCGGCTGATTTCGGCTGCTTACTTCCACATAAGCGAGCGCAGGGCCGCCCCAACTGGTTGGGGCGGCCCTGTCGTTCTATTTGCAGGGTTGTCATTCCTCTTTTATCTGCTATACTCAGAAGCAAGGCCGCCCCATGCCGCGGCCGATCCACAGAAGAAACAGGGTGATCGACTTGAATGAGAAACAACTGCTCCAGGGGAATCTCTACACCGGCCTGATCCGGTTTGCCCTCCCCTTCATGGGCGCCTCCCTGCTCCAGTTCATCTACGGCGCGGTGGACCTGCTGGTGGTGGGGCGGTACTGCGACCCCGCCTCCATCGTGGGGGTGTCCAACGGCGCCCAGATCATGCAGATCCTCACCCTCATGGTGGTGGGCTTCACCACCGGCATCACCGTACTGGTGGGGCAGTACCTGGGGGCGGGCCGCGCCCGGGACATGGAGCGGGCCTTCGTCACCGGGGCGGCGGTGTTCGCCGGGCTGGCCGCTCTGCTGTTCCTGCTGCTCCTGCTGGGGCACAGCGCCCTGATCGACCTCATCCAGACCCCGGACGAGGCGGTGCCCCACGCCCGGCGCTATCTGATGATCTGCGGGCTGGGCGCCCCCTTCATCGTGGGCTACAATGTGGTGTGCTCCGCCCTGCGGGCCATGGGGGATTCCCGCAGCCCCATGCTCTATGTGGCCGCCGCCTGCGTCACCAACATCGCCGGCGACTTCCTGCTGGTGGGCGGGCTCAAAATGGGGGTGGCCGGCGCGGCCATCGCCACCCTTGCCGCCCAGGGCCTGTCCTTCGCCCTGTCCCTCACCGCCCTGCGCCGGCCCTCCTTCCCCTGCTCCGCCCATCCGCCCCGGCCCGACCGGGCCACCGCGGTCCAGGTGCTCCGGGTGGGGGTGCCCCTGGGGCTGCAGAGCCTGCTCACCGAGCTGTCCTTCCTGCTGATCACCGTCATCATCAACCTCATCGGCCTGGACCAGTCCGCCGGGGTGGGCATCGTGGAGCGCATCCTGGCGGTGGGCTTCATGGGGGCCTCCGCCTTCTCGGCGGCCATCTCGGCCACCGCCGCCCAGAACATGGGGGCCGGACAGCCGGAGCGGGCCCGGCGGGCCGCCCTGTTCGGCATGGCCTGTTCGGTGGGGCTGGGGGCGGTGCTCTACACCGTCTTCCTCCTCTTCTCCCCCCGGCTCATCGGCCTGTTCACCACCAGCCAGGCGGTCATCGGCTACGGCGCCCAGTACATGACCATCTACGCCTCCGACTGCGTGCTGGTGGGCATCGTGTTCTGCCTCAACGGCTTCTTCAACGGCTGCGGCAAGGCGGGCTTCACCATGTTCAACGGGCTGTTCTCCACCTTTGCGGTGCGGGTGCCCCTGTCCTACCTCATCAGCATCCTCCCCGGGGCCACCATGCTCCACATGGGCATCGCCGCCCCCGCCGCCTCGCTGGTGCAGATCGTCCTCCAGCTGCTCTACTTCCGCTCCGGCCGGTGGCGGAAGTCCTCCCTCTCCGCCGCCCGGGAGGACGTATGACGCGATCGGGCCGGGACGCGCTTTGCGCGTCCCGGCCCGATCGTCTCGTCTTCGTCACGTCCCGTCCGGCCGGGCGGCGGGGTATTTCCGCCGGGCGTACTCCTCTGCGTGCCGGATAAAGTCCAGCACCGGCCCGCTGCAGGACACCCCGTCCCAGTAGATATACAGCTCCGTGGTCAGGCCCTGGATGATGGGGATCCCCACCAGCTCCTCCTCCTGGTCGAAGATCCCCCGGATCAGGAAGGTGGAGGCCCGCCGCTCCAGCAGGCAGTTGCGGATGTTCTCCACCTGGTTGGAGCAGAAGATCACGTTGTGGGCGTCGGCGTTGAGGACCATGTCCCGCAGGACAGTCTCGAAGTCATCCTCATCCAGAGAGCTCTCCCGGTAGATCGCCAGAGGGACGTTCTCCATGTCCCGGCTGCTCAGGTCGATGGCCTTCTTCTTGGCCAGGGGGTCGTCCCGGTGGGTCCAGACGTACAGGTCACTGCTGACCAAAGGCCGCCGGTGGAGGGAGGGGTCGCTGGGCCGGGCGGAGATGGCCACCTGGAGCGCTCCGGAGGCCACATAGCGCTCCAGCTCGGCTGCGCTGAAATTGTAGGTGTTCAGATCCACCTCGGGCCGGCACTGGTGGAAGGAGGACACCAGGTCGGGGAACAGGTAATAGGACAGGGCCGACGCCCCCACGTTGATGACCTCCCGCTGCTCGCCCAGCGCCCGCATGCTGCCCTGGAGCTCCCGCACCTTGTCCAGCACCTCCCGGGCAGCGTAGTACAGGGTGCTGCCCTCCCGGGTGAGGACGAGCCGGGTCCTGTGCCGGGTGAACAGCTCCACGCCGAACTCCCGTTCCAGCTCCTTGATCGCCCCGGTGATGGAGGGCTGGGAGACCCGCAGCTCTCCCGCCGCCCGGGTCATGTTCCCGTGCTTGCAGGCCGCCATAAAATACCGCAGCTGGGTCAGCGTCATGGTTCCATCTCTCCCTCTTCCGCCCACATCGGCGGGTTGGTTTGCTTTTATCTTAGCACACCCATTCCGGGTTGTCTATTTCCTCCGGAAAATTTTCTCCGGCCCGCGATCGCCCCGAGCAGCGCCCTCCCCCGGCCTCCGGCGCCTGTCGGCCACCTGTTCGTCATCAGGAGAGGCCGCGCCCCTGCCGGGATGCGGCCTCTCCACCGTCAGATGCCGTATTTGGTCCGCAGCCGGTCCAGCTTCTCCAGCAGGGCCGGGCCCGCCGCCCAGAGGAAGAAGGCGGTGGCCGCGCCGTGGACCACGTTCAGGGGGAGGCCGAGGGCCCAGGCGGCCAGCACCAGCTCCCAGGTGGGGTCGGGCTGGGCCAGCAGCACCGAGGCCGGGTCCATGATGCCGCCGTAGAGCACCACCACGGCGAAAAAGCCGTACAGGCACAGGGCGGGCCGGCTCCGTCGGCCCAGCCGCCCCAGCAGCCCCGCCCCCAGGCCCACCAGCCCCATGGCCGCCATCTGCCACGGGGTCCAGGGGCCCTGGACGTACAGGAAGTTGGAGATGAGCATGGATGCCGCCCCCACCAGGAAGCCCGCCTGGCCGCCGAAGGCCGCGCCGGCCGCCACCGCCACCGCCGCCACCGGCTTGAACTGGGGCAGCATGAAGAAGGCGGCCCGGCCCGCCACCGCCAGGGCGCACAGCACCGCCAGCACGGCCATCGTCCGGCTGTCCAGCCCCCGGCGCTCCGCCCGGAGAAGGGCGGGCAGCAGCAGCTCCAGCAGCACCAGCAGGGAGATGAAGTAGTACTTCCGGTCGCCCAGCCAGAGGGTGCCCGCCGCCACGGTGGCGGCCACCAGGGCCAGCTGGAGCAGGGTCAGCGCCCACCCGCCCCTTTGCCGGACGGCGGGCAGGGGGGGCGGGGCCCCGGCGGGCCGGCGGCCCGCCCCCAGCAGGGCCAGCCCCACGGCGCACAGGGCCAGATAGACCAGCGAGGGCAGCCAGCCCCCCTCCGCCAGGGGGGCCAGGGCGGGGACCCCCCGCCAGCTGAGAAGGGCCAGCAGGGCGCACAGGGCCAGCACCCCCGCCCCCGCCCACCGGCTCCAGCGCCGGGCCGGGGGCTTTTTTGCCGCCGCCGGAGCGGCGGCCGGCGCAGACGCCGGGACAGCCTCGGGCTCCGGGGCGGGCTCCAGCTCCCGGCCGCCGCAGGCGGCCATCAGCTCCTCCGCCGTCACCGCCCCGGGGACCAGCTCCCCCGCCATCCGGGCGGCGGCGGTGGTCCAGAAGCGGCTGCGGCGGAAGAAGTCCCGGGCCGGCCCCTCGGCCGCCGCCGCCCCGTCGAAGAGCAGGACGCACCGGTCTGCGTGGCGGGCGCAGAACTCCACGTCGTGGCTCACCAGCAGCACCGCCAGCCCCTCCCCCCGCAGGCGGCGGAGCAGGGCGGCCAGCTCCTCCTGGAAGGGGCGGTCCAGCCCCTTGGTGGGCTCGTCCAGCAGCAGCACCTGCGGCCGGGTCAGCAGCACCTTGGCCAGGGCGGCCCGCTGCAGCTCCCCGCCGGACAGGTCGTGGGGGTGCCGGTCCAGCAAACCCTCCAGCCGGCACAGGGCGGCCGCCCGGGCCACGGCCTGCCGGTCACCGGTCATCTCCGTCAGGTCCTCCCTCACCGTCTTTCCGGCGAAGAGGGCCTTGGGCTCCTGGGGCAGGACGGCCAGTCCCGCCCGGAAGGGGCCTCCCTTCGGCCACTGGGCCAGCTCCCGCCCCAGCAGGGTCACCCGGCCCCGCTGGGGCCTCCGCTGGCCGGCCAGGACGGAGAGCAGGGTGCTCTTGCCCGCCCCGTTTCCCCCCAGCACGGCGCACAGCTCCCCCCGGAGCAGGGAGAGGGAAGCCCCCCGGAGCACCGGGGGCTCCTCCGGGCCGTAGGCGAACCACAGCTCCTCCCCCCGGAGCACCTCCTCCCCCGCCGCCGGGGCGGGCCGGGGGGGCACCGGGGCCAGGGGATGTCCGGCGGCGAAGCCCTCCAGCCAGCGCCGCCCCTCCCCGGCGGTCAGGGGGCACGTCCCCGTCCCCCCGGCGGCCCTCCACACCCGCGCCGGGGCGGGCATCGCCCGGGCCATGGGGCTGCCCGCCGCCCGCAGGGCCTCCGCCGCCCCGGCGGGGCTGCCCTGGGCAACCACCCGCCCCCCCTCCAGCACCACGCACCGGTCCGAGAGGGGCAGGGCCGCCTCCAGCCGGTGCTCGCTGAGGAGCACCGCGGTGCCCAGCTCCCGGTTCACCCGGGCCAGGCAGTCCAGAAACCGCCCGGCGGAGACGGGGTCCAGCTGGGCGGTGGGCTCGTCCAGCAGCAGCATCCTGGGGTCCATGGCCATGACAGAGGCCAGGTTCAGCAGCTGCTTCTGCCCGCCGGACAGGGTGTCGGTGTCCCGGTGGAACCAGCTCTCGATGCCGAAGAAGGCGGCCATCTCGGCCACCCGGCCCCGGATCTCGTCCCCGGACAGGCCCAGGCTCTCCAGGCCGAAGGCCAGCTCGTGCCACACCCTGTCGGTGATGATCTGCTCCTCGGGGCACTGGAGCACGAAGCCCACGGCGGTCTGGGCCCGGGGGGAGAGCTCCCCGGCGGGCCGGCCCAGCAGCTCCACCGCCCCGGACAGCGTCCCGTGGGGGGAGAGGGCGGGCTTCAGCAGCCGCAGCAGGGTGGTCTTGCCGCTGCCCGACGGACCGCAGAGGGTGACGAACTCCCCCGTCTTTAGGGCCAGGTCCACCCCCTCCAGGGCGGGGCGGACCTGGCCGGGGTAGGTGAAGCTCACATCCCGGAGCCGGCAGACTTCCATTCCCGTTCCTCCTTCCTCTCCAGCCACGCCGGCGCGGCGCACAGGCACAGCCACACCGCCCAGGCCGACAGCGACCACAGGTCCAGCCCGCCCCAGGCCAGGGCGGGGTAATACCGCCAGGTCAGCGCCCCCCGCAGCCCCATGAGCAGCAGGTAGGCCGCCCCCCCGGCGACGAGGGCCAGGGCGGCCCGGTCCCGCCCCTCCAGCCGCCAGGCGGTGTAGGCGGTGCGGCCGGGCAAACCGTACCCCCGGGCGGCCATGGAGTCCCCGGTGTCCACCGCCCCCTCCAGCGACCAGGTCAGCAGGATGGACAGCTCCCGCGCCCCGTCCGCCGCCCGGGTCAGGGGGCTGCCGCCGGCGCCCAGCCCCACCCCCCGGCGGGCCCGGCGGATCTCCCCCAGCCGCCGGCGGAACCGGGGCACGAAGCGCAGGATCATGGACAGCAGCAGGGACAGGGTGGGGGCCCCCCGGCCCAGCAGACACATCCACCGGTCCGCCGTCATCACCCGGCTCAGGCAGGCGCACCACCCCACCGCCGCCAGCAGCATCAGCGCCGCCCCCAGGCCGAAGAGGACGGACTCCAGGGTCAGCGGGTTGCCCCCGGGGAAGTAGGCCAGGACGGTGACCCCCCGGTGGCTGAACAGGGGGTTGACCGCCGCCGTCACCAGCGCCACGGCGGCCAGGGCCGCCGGATGGAAGCGGCAGCCCAGCCGCCGCCCCCAGCTCAGGGCGCCAATCAGCGAGACGGCCAGCAGCACCGGGTGGAAGGTGACCACCGTCCCCCCCAGCACCGTCAAAAAGTACAGGGCGCACACCGCCGGGTGGAGCCCGGCCAGCCCCCGGCCCCTCACGGCGTCCCCTCCGGCACGTCGCCCTCCACGCAGGTGTAGGCGAACACCACCCGGTCCCCGTCCCGCAGGACATACTCCGAGCTGCTGTGGCCCGGGAAGGCCCCGTTCACCTGGTACACCCAGCCCGAGCTCTGGCCGCAGTCGAACTCATACAGGTTGCCGATCCCCTCGATGTAGGCCGTGCCGTACAGGGGGGTGACGCTGTACTCCACGGGGATGCCCGCCGCCCGGGTGAGGCGGAGCAGCAGGTCAAAGGCGGTCTCCCCCTCCTGGAACACGGTCTCCGTCTCTGGCAGCAGCGTCCCGTCCGCCGGCAGCACCTCGGCCACCCCGGGGGCCAGCCAGTCCGGGTGGTTTAGGGCGTTGCCGCACCGGATAGCCAGGGTACACGTCAGCTCCTCCGGCTCCTCCGCCGGGGGGACGCTCTCCGCCGGGACGGCGGAAGCCGGCGTCCCGGACGGAGCCGGGGCCTCCCCGCCCGTCTCTGTGGGGACGGGGGTGGCCGCCGGGGCGGTCTGGGTCTCCTCCGGCGTCTCCCGGGGGGGCTCCTCCGCGGTCTCCGCCGGGGCGGGACCCTCCCCGGGGACGCTCTCCCCCGGAGCGGACGGCTCCGGGGAGACCGGGACCGTCTCCGCCGGGGCGAGACTCCAGCCCTGGAGCCCCGGAGCGCCCCCTCCGTACCAGAAGGCGGCCGCCAGAATGGCCGCTACCACCGCCGCCGCCAGAAGACCCTTCGTTCTCCCCTTCATGTCCTCACCTCAGCTCTCATCGTCTCAGGCCAGCAGGCCCGCCCCGTCCAGCAGCCGGAACAGCATCCGGGCCATGTCGCACCGCAGGGTGTCCCGGCCCGGCTCCAGGCCGCCGGCGTCCAGGATGCCCTCCCGCAGGCAGAGGGCCACCCCCGCCCGGGCCCAGTCGGAGCAGTCCGCCCCGCCGGGGACGCCGGCCAACAGCTCCTCCGCCTCCCCGGGGGCGAAACCGCCGTCCAGCCCGCACAGCCGGGCGGCCTGGGCCACCATCACCGCCGCCTGCTCCAGGGGGATGGTCTCGTCGGGGGAGAAGGTCCCCGCCCCGGTGCCGGCGGCGACCCCCGCCTTCACCGCCGCCCCCGTGAAGGGGGCGTACCAGGCGTCGGGGGCCACGTCGTCGAAGTCCGCCGCCCCGGCGTCGGGGGTCAGGGACAGGGCGGACACCACCATGGCGGCGAACTCCGCCCGGGTCATGGGGGCGTCGGGCTCAAAGCGCCCGTCCCCGGTGCCCGCCGCGATGCCCCGGCAGGCCAGGGCCTCGATGGCCGCCTGGTCGGGGTGGCCCTGAATGTCGTCAAAGGTGGCCCCGGGCAGGGTCACCGGCCGGACGGCCGGGGCCCAGGCCATGTCGTACAGGGGGCGCTCCCCGGCCTCCCGCCGGGCCAGGGCCGTCAGGGCGCACAGGGCCTGCTCGGTGGCGATGGGGTCGCTGCCCCCCGCCGCCGTGTGGGCGAAGCCGCCGTCGGGCCGCTGAAAGGCCAGCAGGGCGGCCGTCAGCTCCTCCCCGGGGTCCTCCCCGAGGGTACACAGGGCGATGACCCCCTGGGCCAGGCTCTCGGCGCTGTCCGCCCCGCCGGCCAGCAGCGCCCGCAGCCGGGCCGTCCCCCGCTCCACGGCCTCCCCGGCCTCCGGGTAGGGGGCCAGGGCCTGGAGCACCATGGCGGTGACGTCGGGATCGGCCTCCGTCCCCGACAGGGCCCAGCCGCCGCCGGGCAGCTCCCGCTCCAGCAGCAGCGCCGCGTACCGCTCCCGGCTGGCCTGCTCCGCCCCCGCCGGGGCGGCGGGGACGGGCCAGTCCCCGCTGTCCAGGGCGATGAGGGCGAAGGCCGCCCCGTTGACCCCCTGCCGGGTCACCGCCGTCCAGTCCCCCAGGGGGGCCAGCAGGTCATGGCCCGCCACATCCCGGGGGTCGCCCCCGAGGGCGGTCACCGCCAGGACGGTCCGGGCGTACTCGGTGTACTTCCGGGCGGACAGCACGCCGTCCTCCGCGGACACGTGGTCCTCCAGAGCGGCCCGGTAGTCCGCCAGCCACCCCTCCGCCCCGGCGGCCCCGCTCCGGGCCAGGCCCAGGGCGGCCCACTCGCCGCCCCCGGTGCCCACGTGGGGCTCCCGGGCCAGGGTGTAGTCCGTCACCGCGTCCAGGGCGGCCCGCCAATCGGACCCTCCCTCCAGCGCCCCGGCGGGGAGCAGCCCCGCCGCCAGCACGAGGGCCAGCAGCAGGGCGGCCCCCGCCCGTCTCAGTCTCCTCATCTCCGTCATCCTCCATCAGCCCCGCACCAGCAGGGCGACCATCTGCCGCAGCATGGCGGCTCCCTCCGCCCGGGTGGTCTGGCCGCCGGGGGACAGGGTGCCGTCCCCGTTGCCCGCCAGAAGGCCGGCGTCCACCGCCCAGGCCACGGCCTCCCGGGCCCAGGGGGAGACCGTCCCGCCGTCGGCAAAGGCGTCCAGCTCTCCCCGGCCCTCCGTGTCCAGGCCGCACAGCCCGGCGTACCGGTACAGGATGACCGCCAGCTCCTCCCGGGTCACCGGGCGGTCGGGCTCCAGGCCCTCCTCCGTCCCGGCCATCAGGCCGGACCGCTGGGCCCAGGCCGCCGCCCCGGCGTACCAGGCGTCCGCCGCCACGTCGGGGAAGTCGCTCTCCCCCGCCGCCGGGGCGTCCTCCAGCTGCCAGAGCACCGCCGCCGCCATGGCCCGGGACAGGGGGGCCTCCGGCTCGAAGGCGGTGTCCGTGGCGCCGGCGAACAGCCGGCGGCCCACCGCGAAGTCCACCGCCCCGGCGTACCAGGCGTCCGCCGCCACGTCGTCAAAGTCCCGGCTCCCGTCGATGAATGTCACGGTGCAGCTCCCGTCCAGCAGCATATGGGCGGTGCCCCCCTCCGTCAGGGACTTCTTCACCACCTCCCGGCTGCCGTCGGGCCGGACCAGGACGGGCACCAGGCCGTCCTCCACGCCGGGGATGGCCACCCGGACGGGGCCGTCCGCGTCCTCCGGCAGGGTGACCGTGAAGCTGCCGTCGGAGTTCTCCTCCACGACGGGCTCCGCCGGCGTCTCCGGCTCCTCCTCCATGCCGCCGGCGTCGGGCTCGGCGGTCCAGTCGGCGGTGTAGTAGAGCAGCACCGCGTCCCCGTCGGCGACGGTATAGCTGCCCATGCCCACGTCGGGGGAGACGCCGTTGACCCGGTACATCCAGCCCGCGTTGGCCCCGCCGTCGAACTCGCTCAGGGTGGTCCCCCGACAGGTCACCGACGAGATGTAGCCGCCGCCCCCCTCATAGGTGATGCCGGTGCCGGCGATGGCGGCGGTGAACACGTCGAAGGCCGAGGCTCCCTCGTCCACCTCCACCGTCTTTCCGCTCAGCCAGTCCTCCCCCACGGCCCGCAGGGTGAAGGTGACCTCCACGGTCTCCTCCCCCTCCGCCGGCGGGTCGGGCTCGGGGTCGGGCTGCTCCTCCGGCGAGGCATAGCCGGGCACCAGGCTGCCGGCGTTGGCGCTGAAGTCGTAGATGCTGCAGGGCCGGCCGTCGGCCACACCGGCCAGGGCGATGAGCCCCCGGAAACCCTGCTCGGTGGCAAAGCTGGTGTTGTCGGGGAGGAAGCCGTCTCCGGACTCCCTCTGCTGGGCCAGCAGCCCCATCGTCAGGGTGGCCCCGGTCTCCCCGTAGGCCACCGTGTCCGGATCGATCCCCCGGGCGGCAAAGGCCGCCATAGCCAGGCCGGTGGACGCGGCATTCCCCAGGGAGCCGTCCTCCCGCTGGCCGGCCCGGATGGCCGCCAGCCCCTGGTCCAGAGCCTCCTTCACCCCGTCGGCCTCCCCCTCATAGGGAGCCAGAGCCAGCACCATGGGGCTGATCCCGTCCACTCCCCATGTGGTGTCCATCCACGCCTCGGTCTGTTCCAGCGCGGAGGCTACCAGAACGCTGATCTGCGCCTCATACACGTCGCCGAACTGCCCCAGGGCAACGAGCACATAGGGCAGGGTATAAATGTTGGTCACCGCCGGGTCGCCGGCATCCACCAGACTGACCAGCTTTTGCACCGCATCCAGCTGCTCCCCACCGGCGGTGGTCAGCTGGGCCGGATCATAGCCCATGGCCACCAGGGCGACGATGTGCTTGGCCAGGTCACTGGGGGAGGCGGAGCGCTCCAGCACGGAAATGGACGCGTCCAGCATCTCCTGCTTCTGCTCCCCGGTGAGTCTGCTGCCCGTATCCGGCACAGCCTTCTCATACGCCATCATGTCGGCGGCCAGCCAGGGACCGTTGGCGGCATCGGATGCCACGCCCTCCCGCGCGTACCGGGCGGCGATGTTCTCCGCCAGTTCCGCCGCGTCCAGGGGCTCCTCCGGCGTCTCCGGCTCTCCGGCCCCGTCTGTGGTAAAGGTCACCGCATAGAGCAGGGTGGAGTTCCAGGACGCATCGTAGGGCGTCTGTACCCGCACTGACGCGGGCAGGGCGCCGTCCACGCCGGCGGTCACCACCGCCGTGTACGCCCCGGCCGTCCCGTCCCCATAGTCCCCACAGGCAGCGAGGTAGCTGCCGGCGCCGTCATAGGCATAGGCCAGCAGCTCCTCCGGGAAGGTCAGGGTCACCTCTCTCGTCCCCTCCGGTACCTGGACGACATACAGGTCGGCACTCACCTGGCTCCCGTCCCACTCTGTGAAGACATAGCTGTCCGCCCGGAATTCCTCCACCGTTCCCACGGACAGTGTGAACGGTGGCTGTTCCGTCCCCTCTCCTGCCCACGCCCCGGCGGGCAGCAGGCTCAGCGTCAGAGCCAGGGCCAGCAGCCAGCTCAGCAGGCGGGCGGGCGTCCCTCTTCTCATCGTTTCCCTCATGTTCTCCTCATCCTTTCCCGGCGGTGTCCGCCGTCAAGGGGGCGGACCGAAACAGGAAAGGCCCCGGCGGGCATAGCGCACCGCCGCGGCCTTTTTCCGCGTTCTGTTCCGGTCGTGCCCCGCCGCCCCTGTCCCGGGGGCTCGGGCACGGCTTGTCCAAGCAGGTCTTCTGACTCCGCGCGCCTGAGGCCGGTGCCCCGGCCGCGCCCTGCCTTCTCAGGTCTCCCCAATGACCGGCTTTCGCCGACGGGCGCGGCATCACGCGCTGACAGCGGCGGTACCGTCCGGGACTCTCACCCGGTTTCCTATCCTCCCCGGCCGGCCGGACGCCGGGCGGGGCACTTGGACAAGGTATGGACTTGTACGGGATGATTGTACGCAAAACGCCGGGATTTGTCAACCGTCCCCCGCTTTTCGGGCCGGCGGGGCAAAAATTTCCCCCGTAGTTGCACCCGTTCGTGCACATATCCCACCCGGGACGGCATATACTGGTACGACCCACACGAGAAAAGGAGGAGACGCCATGCAGGCAGATGACCGGATCCGTCAGGGGACGGCCCGCCCCCACCGGGACGTGGACGACCTGATTTTCGGAGAGCAGACCGGCCCGGTGGTCAGCGACCGCTGACCGGCGCCGCGGGGGAGCACTCCCCCACGGCGGGCCGCACAGCCGCGCGGAGACGCGCGGCTTTTTGCTGCCCAAATGGGGCGGCCGCCCGATTTTTCTTTACATTGTCCCGTGTCCCGTATATAATAGTAGGGCTGAATCTTTGCTGATATTTGACGGAGTGTGTGCGCATGATCCAATTTGACGAATACAAGGTAAAGCTGAACGACCTCTCCCCCGCCCTGAAGGAGCTGGGGGAGGCCCTCGGGCTGGACGCCGCCCGGCGGGAGGTGGAGATGCTCCACTCGGAGAGCGCCTCGGAGGGCTTCTGGGACAACATGGACAAGGCCCTGAAGGTCCAGCAGCGGGTGAAGCAGCTGGAGGACAAAATCGCCGCCCAGGACAAGCGGGAAAGCCTGTGGAGCGACCTGATGGCCCTGTGCGAGATGGGCAACGAGTTCGAGGACGAGTCCCTGCTGCCCGAGCTGGAGGAGGGCTTCGCCCGGCTGGAGGCCGAGATGGAGGCCGCCCGGCTGGAGACCCTGCTCACCGGGGAGTACGACCGGTCCAACGTCATCCTCACCATCCACCCCGGCGCCGGCGGCACCGAGGCCCAGGACTGGGCCCAGATGCTCTACCGCATGTACACCCACTGGACGGAGCGCCACGGCTTCACCTATCAGATCATGGACTACCAGGACGGGGACGAGGCGGGCATCAAGTCGGCCACCATCAT
>CALXCP010000023.1 GCA_944386845.1 uncultured Oscillospiraceae bacterium
CTGCTCCACGAGATGCAGAAGCGGCCCGAGGCCAAGAAGGGCCTGGCCACCCTGTGCATCGGCGGCGGCATGGGCGTGGCTGCCATCTTCGAGAAGTGCTGATCTCCCGCGCCGAGACCGCGTAAAAATCAGGAGGGCCCCACCGGGCCCTCTTGATTTTTTCCCCCGCTTCCCGTATCATAGATCTATCGATACCGCGCGAGTTTCAGAGAACGAACGGAGGATGACCTATGGCAAAGATCATCTCGCTGGAGGAGGCCGCCGCCCTGGTCCCCGATGGGGCCACCGTCATGATCGGCGGCTTCATGGGCTGCGGCAACCCCCACACCCTGGTGGACGCCCTGCTGGAGCGGGGGGTGGAGGACCTGACCATCATCGCCGCCGACGCCGGCAAGACGGGCTACGGCCTGGGCCGGCTGGTGGACGCCCACCGGGCGAAGAAGCTCATCGTCTCCCACGTGGGCCTCAACCCCAACGTGGCCAAGCAGATGAACGAGGGGACGCTGGAGGTCACCCTGCTGCCCCAGGGCACTCTGGCCGAGTGCATCCACGCCGGAGGGGCCGGGCTGGGCGGGGTGCTCACCCCCACCGGCCTGGGCACCACGGTGGCCGAGGGGAAGCAGACCCTCTTCCTCCAGGGGAAGGAGTACCTGGTGGAGGAGGCCCTCCACGCCGAGATCGCCCTGATCTGCGGCTGCTGGGTGGACCGGAAGGGCAACGTCTGGTACAAGGGGGCCACCAAGAACTTCAACCAGCTCATGGCCATGGCCGCCGACCTGGTGATCTGCGAGGCCGACCACATCGTGGAGCCCGGCGCCATCAAGCCGGAGAACGTGGCCACCCCGGGCATCTTCGTGGACTACATCGTGCAGGGAAGGGGGGAGCCCCAGTGATGGACCGCAACGAGACCAAGAGCTTCATCGCCACCCGGGCCGCCATGGAGCTGCGGGACGGCGACGTGGTGAATCTCGGCATCGGCATCCCCACCCGGGTGGCCGGCCACATCCCCGAGGGGGTCCACGTCACCCTCCACGCCGAGAACGGCATCGTCGGGGTGGGCCCCCGGCCCGTCCCCGCCGAGGAGCGCCCCTACTACACCGTGGACGCCGGCGGCGTGCCCGCCAAGGCGGTGAAGGGGGGCTGCTACATCGACAGCCTGACCTCCTTCGCCCTGGCCCGGGGGGGCCACCTGGACATCACCATCCTGGGCACCCTGGAGGTGGACGAGCAGGGCAGCATCGCCAACTGGATCATCCCCGGGGTGAAGGTGCCCGGCATGGGGGGCGCCATGGACCTGCTGGCCGGGGCCAAGCGGGTCATCATCGCCATGACCCACACCACCCACGGCGGCGGGATCAAGATCCGCAAGCGCTGCACCCTGCCCCTGACGGCGGTGGGGGTGGCCCAGCGGATCATCACCGAGATGGCCGTCATCGACGTCACCCCCGAGGGCCTGGTGCTGGTGGAGCACAACCCGGAGTACACCATGGAGCAGATCCAGGCCGTCACCGAGCCCGAACTGCGCGTCAGCCCCGACCTGAAGCCCATGGAGATGCCCTGGGTGGAGTCCACGGGCATCTGAGCCGCTCACAAAATGACCCCGGCCCCGCTGCCTGACGGCAGCGGGGCCGGGGTTTTTGCGTCTGGAGCCGGGGGACAGGCCGACGGCCCGCGCCTGTGCTGTTTTGTCTCATCCCCCGCCGGCCAGGTGCTCCACCAGGATCTTCACGCCGATGGCGATGAGGACCAGGCCGCCGGCCAGCTCGGCCCACTGCTGGAACAGGGCGCCCAGCCGCCGGCCCGCCATGCCCCCCACCACCGACAGGGCGAAGGCCACCGCCCCGATCACCGCGGCGGACAGCAGGATGTCCACCGGCATGAAGGCCATGGACACCCCCACCGCCAGGGCGTCGATGCTGGTGGCCAGGGCCAGCAGGCACAGCCGCCGGGGGGACAGGTCGGGGCAGGCCCCGTCCTCCTCCCCGCCGGGCCGCAGGCTGTGGCAGACCATCCGCCCCCCGATGAGGGCCAGCAGGCCGAAGGCGATGAAGTGGTCCACCGCCCGGATGTAGGCGCTGACGCCGGTGCCCAGGGCCCAGCCGATCAGGGGCATGAAGAACTGGAAGGCCCCGAACCACGCCCCCATCTTCACGGCGTGGCGCAGGCGAAAGCCGGGCATGGCGATGCCGGTGGACACCGACACGGCGAAGGCGTCCAGGGCCAGGCTCACGGCGATGAGGAACACAGAGAGCATGTGATCACTTCCTACTCTGTCTGTATGCGGCGGGCGGGGGAGCTAGGCCGCCCGGGGCAAAAAAAGAGACCCCCTGTATCGCGTCGGATACATGAGTCTCGATCTTTCAGGCAAGCCAGGCGGTGAGGCCAGGATGTTGACTTGCCGCGCGCCGGGGCGCGCCTCTACTCCCTCACGGTTTTGACGGGGGATATCTTACCACAGGCGCCGCGGAGCTGTCAAGGGCGGCCTGGCGGCGTCTCTCCCCGGAGGGCTGGCGGACCCGCCTGCCCCCCGGGGAAATTTTTTCGCCCGCCCCCTTGACAAGGGCGGGTGTACTGTGTATATTAAGTGTATTAGTACAGATAATACAGTTGAAAGGAGTGATCCCATGCTTCAGCTGGACTACCGGGACGCCCGGCCCATCTACGAGCAGGTGAAGGACGGCCTGCGGCGGCTGGTGGTGACCGGCGCCATCCAGGAGCGGGAGCGGCTGCCCTCGGTGCGGCAGCTGGCCGCCTCGCTGGCCATCAACCCCAACACCATCCAGAAGGCCTATGAGGCGCTGGAGGCGGAGGGCTACGTCTACACCGTCCCCGGGCGGGGCACCTTCGCCACCGCTCAGACCGACGTGAGCCGGGAGCGGCGGGAGACTCTGCTGCGCCAGTTCGACGCCGTGGCCGCCGAGCTGGAGTTCTTGGGGGTGCCAGCGGAGGAGCTGGCCGCCCGCCTGAGAAAGGAGAGGAAAGACGATGATCAAGGTTGAACACCTGGTGAAGAGCTTTGACGGGTTCTTCGCCCTGCACGACCTGAGCATGACGGTGCCCCGCGGGGCGGTGTACGGCCTGGTGGGCCCCAACGGGGCGGGCAAGAGCACCCTCATCCGCCATGTGACCGGGGCCTACCGCCCCGACAGCGGCACCCTGCTGGTGGACGGGCAGCCGGTGTATGAGCGCCCCGACGTAAAGGCCCGCATCGCCAACATCCCGGACGACTTTTACTATTTCCAGTCGGCCACCACCCGGGACATGATGCACTTCTACCGGGGGCTGTACCCCAAATTCGACGCCGCCCGGTACGAGAAGCTGAAGGAGGCCTTCGCCGCCGTGGACGAGCGGCGGCCCATCCGCCGGCTGTCCAAGGGGATGCAGAAGCAGGCGGCCTTCTGGCTGGCCATGTGCTGCGGGGCCGACCTGCTGGTGCTGGACGAGCCGGTGGACGGCCTGGACCCGGTGATGCGGCGGCAGGTGTGGTCCCTGCTGCTGGGCGACGTGGCCGAGCGGGGGACCACCGTGCTGGTGTCGTCCCACAACCTGCGGGAGCTGGAGGACGTGTGCGACCACGTGGGCATCCTCAGCCGGGGCAAGCTGCTGCTGGAGCGCTCCCTCACCGACCTGCAGGGCAGCGTGGTGAAGATGCAGGTGGTCTTCCGGGACCGGGAGATCCCCCAGCTGCCCGACGACCTGAAGGTGCTCCACAGCTCCTGCGTGGGGCGCATCCACACCCTCATCATCCGGGGGACGGCGGACGAGGTCACCAACCGCCTGGCGGTGTACGACCCCATCCTGATGGACGCCATCCCCCTGACGCTGGAGGAGATCTTTATCTATGAACTGGGAGGTGAGGACTATGCGGTCAAAGACATCGTTCTTTAACCCCACGCTGTTCTGGAAGAACGTCACCCGCTTCTGGCCCGTGTGGGCGCTGTACACCGTGATCTGGGTGATCGTGCTGCCCCTGTCCGCCCTGAACCGCCTGCGGGGCGGCTGGTGGTCGTCCGGCTTCCACCGGGTCCTGCTGGAGGACGCCGGCCACTTCGGGATCCCCATGGCGGCCCTCTTCGGCATCCTGACCGCCATGGCCCTGTTCAGCTATCTGTACCAGAGCCGCTCGGCCTGCATGGTCCACTCGCTGCCCCTGCGGCGGGAGTGCCTGTTCTGCACCAACTACTTCACCGGCCTGCTGTTCTTCCTGGTGCCCAACACGGCGGTGGTGCTGCTGACCCTGCTGGTGGAGCTGATGGCCGGGGACGTGTCCCTGTGGGCGCTGGGCTGCTGGTGGCTGCTGGTGAACGGGGCCTGCCTGTTCTTCTTCTCCTTCGCCGCCCTGTGCGCCCAGCTCACCGGCCACATCCTGGCCCTGCCCGCCCTGTACGGCATCTTCAACGTCCTGGTGCTGGGGCTGTACTCGGTGGCCAACTGGGTCCTGTCCGAGAGCCTGTTCGGCTTCGCCGGCCTCACCGACAGCGGCTGGGTCACCGCCCTCACCCCCCTGTGGGGGATGATGAGCGCCGCCGACTGGTATATCCTCGGGGACTCCGCCGAGGGGGTGCTGACCATGAACGACCCCCTGACCTACGGCCTGTACGCCGCGGCGGCGGTGGTGATGGCCGTGCTGGCCCTGCTGCTCTATCTGCGGCGGCAGGTGGAGACCGCCGGCGACGTGGTCGCGGTGCCCTGGCTGCGGCCGGTGTTCAAGTACGGGGTGGCCGTCTGCGCCGGCCTGGCCTTCGGCACGGCCACCGTGACGGTGGTGGGGCTGGAGGGCTCCGCGGCCCTGTGGACCCTCATCCTGCTGTGGGCGGTGGTAGGCTACTTCGTGGCCGAGATGCTGCTGAAAAAGTCCTTCCGGGTCTTCCGGGCCTGGAAGGGGGCGGTGGCGGTGGCCCTGGTGGTGGTCATCGGCTACGCCGGGGTGGAGCTGGACCTGTTCGGCTATGAGACCCGGGTGCCCCTGGCCGACCGGGTGGAGAGCGTCACCGTCCGGGGCCTGAGCAGCGAGCCCTACGACGACGGGGACTACCTCAACGTCCAGCTCACCGACCCGGAGGACGTGGCCCTGGTCACCGCCCTGCACCAGGCGGTGGTGGACCAGCACGTGAACGGGACGGACGACCGGCCCGGCGTGGCCTATGGGACGACCCTCGCCCTGGACTACGTGATGAAGGACGGCTCCACCGTCCAGCGGCACTTCAACTCCACCTACCGGCTGGGCGACCTGGGGGTCCGGGGCACCACGGCCAACGCCGCCGACGCCCTGCTCAACGACCGCAGCGTCATCCGGGCGTCCTATGAGCTGGACTGGTTCGCCCCCTTCGAGGCCCAGATGGCCGAGATGACCGGCTGGGACCTGGAGACGGGGGAGAGCACCTTCACCACCCTCACCACCGACCCCGGCCAGGCCCAGCTCCTGTGGGAGGCCGTGCAGGCCGACTTCGGGGAGGGGAACCTGGGGACCCGCTACCTCTTCGACACCGCGGAGCGGCGGGAGAACTGCTGTTTCAACGACCTGACCTTCTACCTCACCTGGTCCCGGCAGGGGAAGGACGGCCGGTGGCTCACCGACGACCGGAGCTTCACCGTCACCCTCACCCCGGCGGCGGAGCACACCATCGCCGCCCTCACCGGGATGGGGGCGCTGGAGGAGACCCCCCTGGTCCTCTACGGCGATGTGGTGGACTTCCCCTCGGCGGAGTGGGAGGCGAAGCAGTCCGCCCCCGGCACGGCGGACGGCGGGGCCATCCCCGCGGCGACGGCCGAGCCGCTGGAAGGGTAAAGGATCGAAAGGGGCCGGGGGCGGCTTTGCCGCCCCCGACCCCTTTCGCGGTATGGGGCTGCGCCCCCTGCTATGCGCGGGACGTATAGCGCCATTCGGTTTTCCCCGCTTCCGCATCTCCCACCGTCTGGGTATAATAAGGCCAGAACAAGACCCAGGAACGGAGGGATCGACATGTCCAACGCCATCCATGTGCGTGACTATATCGTGAAACACTACACCCCCTACGACGGGGACGGGAGCTTCCTGGCCGGCCCCACCCAGCGGACGAAGAAGCTGTGGGCCGAGCTGAGCGCGCTGCTGGAGCAGGAGCGCAACGCCCCCGGCCGGGTGCTGGACGCCGACACCCGGATCATCTCCACCATCACCTCCCACGAGCCCGGCTACATCGACCGGGAGCTGGAGCAGATCGTGGGCCTGCAGACCGACAAGCCCCTGAAGCGGGCCATCATGCCCTTCGGCGGGCTGCGCACGGTGGAGCAGGCCCTGGAGGAACACGGCTATCACCTGGACCCCGAGGTGAAGAAGATCTTCCGCTACCGCAAGACCCACAACGAGGCGGTGTTCCAGGTCTACACCCCCGAGATCCGGGCCGCCCGGAGCAGCAAGCTGCTCACCGGCCTGCCCGATGCCTACGGCCGGGGCCGGATCATCGGCGACTACCGCCGGGTGGCCCTGTACGGGGTGGACTTCCTCATCCGCCAGAAGGAGCGGGCCAAGGCCCAGTACGACGCCGGCGAGATGTCCGAGGACCTGCTGCGCAAGCGGGAGGAGATCTCCGACCAGATCCTGGCCCTGGAGGAGCTCAAGGAGATGGCCGCCTCCTACGGCTTTGACATCTCCCGCCCCGCCCGGGACACCAAGGAGGCCATCCAGTGGCTCTACTTCGGCTATCTGGGGGCGGTGAAGGAGCAGAACGGCGCCGCCATGAGCCTGGGCCGGGTGTCCACCTTCCTGGACATCTATGCCGAGGCCGACCTGAAGGCGGGCCGGTTCACCGAGGAGGAGATCCAGGAGCTGGTGGACCACTTCATCATGAAGCTGCGCATCGTCCGCTTCCTGCGCATCCTGGAGTACGATGAGCTCTACGCCGGCGACCCGGTGTGGGTCACCGAGTCCCTGGGCGGCATGTGCCTGGACGGGCGGCACATGGTCACCAAGATGACCTTCCGCTTCCTCCAGACCCTCATCAACCTGGGCCCCGCGCCGGAGCCCAACCTCACCGTGCTGTGGAGCCGCGACCTGCCCGAGAACTTCAAGAAGTTCGCCACCGGCATCTCCATCCGCACCTCGGCCATCCAGTATGAGAACGACGACCTGATGCGGATGGATCTCGGGGACGACTACGCCATCGCCTGCTGCGTCTCCCCCATGCGGGTGGGCAAGCAGATGCAGTTCTTCGGCGCCCGGGCCAACCTGGCCAAGTGCCTGCTGTACGCCATCAACGGCGGAGTGGACGAGCGCACCGGCAAGCAGGTGGGCCCCCGCTTCGCCCCCATCACCGGCGAGGTGCTGGACTTCGACGAGGTCATGGACCGTTTCCGCCAGATGGCCGACTATCTGGCCGGGCTGTATGTCCGGGCCCTGTACTGCATCCACTATATGCACGACAAGTACGACTACGAGCGGCTGGAGATGGCCCTGATGGACGAGCAGATCAAGCGGACCACCGCCTGCGGCATCGCGGGGCTGTCGGTGGTGGCCGACTCCCTGTCCGCCATCAAGTACGCCAAAGTGCGGCCCATCCGGGACGAGCGGGGCATCGCCGTGGACTTTGAGATCGAGGGCGACTTCCCCAAGTACGGCAACAACGACGACCGGGTGGATCAGCTGGCCTGCCAGGTGGTGTCCATGTTCATGAACCTGCTGCGCCGGCACATCCCCTACCGGGGGAGCACCCTGACCCAGTCCATCCTCACCATCACCTCCAACGTGGTCTACGGCAAGAACACCGGCTCCACCCCCGACGGGCGGGCCGCCGGCGTCCCCCTGGCCCCCGGGGCCAACCCCATGCACGGCCGGGACGTGAACGGGGCGCTGGCCTCCCTGCTGTCGGTGGCCAAGATCCCCTTCGAGGACGCCGAGGACGGCATCTCCTACACCTTCTCCATGTGCCCCTCCGCCCTGGGCAAGTCTCAGGAGGAGCGGGAGCGCAACCTCATCGCCCTGCTGGACGGCTATATGGCCAACGAGGGGCAGCACCTCAACGTCAACGTGCTGGACCGGGAGACCCTGCTGGACGCCATGGACCACCCGGAGAAGTACCCCCAGCTCACCATCCGGGTGTCGGGCTACGCGGTGAACTTCATCAAGCTCACCCGGGAGCAGCAGCTGGACGTCATCAGCCGCACCTTCCACGACAGCCTCTGACCGGAGAAAGGAGGGCCCCATGGACGCCATCACCGGACGCATCCACTCTCTGGAGTCCTTCGGCGCGGTGGACGGGCCGGGGCTGCGGTATGTGGTGTTCTTTCAGGGCTGCCCCCTGCGGTGCCAGTTCTGCCACAACCCCGACTCCTGGGACTTCACCGGGGGCGCCGAGCTGGGGGTGGACGAGCTGGTGGGAAAGATCCTGCCCTTCCGGGCCTTCTACCGGGAGGGAGGGGTCACCCTCTCCGGGGGGGAGCCCCTGGCCCAGCCCGAGTTCGCCGCCGCCCTGCTGGCCCGGCTGAAGGCAGAGGGGCTGCACACCGCGGTGGACACCGCCGGTTCGGTCCCCCTGGCCCGCTGCCGGGAGGCGGTGGACCTGGCCGACCTGCTGCTGCTGGACATCAAGGCGCTGGACCCCGCCCTGTGCCGGACCATCACCGGCCGGGACAACGCCGGGGCGCTGGCCCTGCTGGACCACTGCCAGGAAATCGGCAAGCCGGTGTGGCTGCGCCACGTGCTGGTGCCCGGCCTCACCCTGAAGCGGGACGAGCTGGCGGCCCTGGCCGCCTTCCTGGCCCCCTACACCTGCGTGGAGACGGTGGAGCTGCTCCCCTTCCACCAGCTGGGGGCCCACAAGTGGGAGCAGCTGGCCATCCCCTATCCCCTGAAGGACGTTCCACCCCCCGCCCCGGAGGCGGTGGAGGAGGCCCGGGACATCTTCCGCTCCGCCGGGCTCCCCGTGCGATGAGAAAAATCAGACCGCGCCGCCGCCCCAATGGGCGGCGGCGCTCTTTCGCGTCCGCCCGCGGCGGCACTTGCAGTGTCCGCCCCGCTTTGGTATACTGTACCCAAAAGGAAAGGCCCCGGCTGGACTGGGGCAGGAAGGAAGATCCGTATGAATGAGATGATCCTGCTGAAGCTGGGGGAGATGGTGCTCAAGGGGCTCAACCGCCGCAGCTTTGAGGACAGGCTCCAGGCCAACCTGGCCCGGCGGCTGCACCGCTTCGGGCAGTTCCGCATCTACACCCGGCAGTCCACCACCTATGTGGAGCCCATGGACGACAGCTGCGACATGGCCGGGGCCCACGAGGCGGTGAAGCAGGTGTTCGGGGTGGTGGGGGTGTCCCTGGCCCGGGCCTGCGAGAAGGACGCCGACGCCATGCTGGAGGCCGCCAAGACCTACCTGGGCGACCGGCTCCGGGGGGCAAGTTCTTTTAAAGTGGAGGCCAGACGGGCAGACAAGTCCTTCCCCATGACCTCCATCCAGCTCAGCCAGTACGTGGGAGGCGAGCTCCACGAGGCCTTCCCCCACCTGAGGGCGGACATGCACCACCCGGAGGTCACCATCCACCTGGAGGTCCGGGACTTCGCCGCCTATGTCCACGCCGACCCGGAGCCCGGGGCGGGGGGGCTGCCCGTGGGCATCAACGGCCGGGCGGTGGCCCTGCTGTCCGGGGGGATCGACTCCCCGGTGGCCAGCTGGATGATCGCCAAGCGGGGGGTGTCCCTGGAGATGGTCCACTTCTTCTCCTACCCCTACACCTCTCCGGAGGCCAGGGACAAGGTCATCGAGCTGGCCCGGCTGCTCACCCCGTGGTGCGGGCGGCTCACCGTCCACGTGGTCCCCTTCACCGCCATCCAGGAGGAGCTGCGCCGCTCCTGCCCCGAGACGCTGTTCACCGTGGTCATGCGCCGGTTCATGATGCGCATCGCCGGCAAGGTGGCCCGGCGCACCGGGGCGAAGGCCCTGGTCACCGGGGAGAGCCTGGGCCAGGTGGCCAGCCAGACCATGGAGGCCATGGCGGCCACCGGGGCGGCGGCGGGCCCGCTGCCCATCCTCCGGCCCTGCGTGGGCATGGACAAGGAGGAGATCATCCGGGTGGCCCGGAGGATCGGCACCTTTGAGACCTCCATCCTCCCCTATGAGGACTGCTGCACCGTCTTCACCCCCCGGCACCCCCGGCTCCACCCCACCCTGGCCGAGGCCGAGGCCGCCGAGGCCGGCCTGGACATCGAGGGCATGGTCCGCGCCGCCGTGGAGGGGATCGAGCGGGTGCAGGTGGCCCCGTGAGCGCCCCGGAGCCCGGCGCTCCCCTGGCCCGGGAGCCCCTGCCGGTCTGGCTGCGGCCCCTGGCGGTGGTCGGGGGGGCGGCCGCCCTGCTGTCCCTCATCCCCGTGCTGGCGGCGGGCTTTTACATCCACCCCTTCGGGGACGACTACATCTTCGGCGTGCCCGCCTACGCCGCCCTGCAGAGCGGGGACTCCCTGCTGGCCGCCCTGCTGAACACGGTGCGGGTGTATTGGTTCGGGTGGCAGGGCACCTTCACCGGGGTGCTGGCCATGGAGCTGATGCCCGACGCCTTCCTCTGGCGGGGGTACGCCGCCACCCCCTTCGTCATGGCGGGGCTGCTGATCCTGTCCGCCGGCAAGCTGCTCCACACCGGGGTGTGCCGGTGGCTGGGGGGGAGCCGGTGGTACTGGCTGCCCCTGTGGGCGGGGCTGAGCTTCCTGATGGTCCAGTGCATGCCCGACCCGGCCCAGAGCCTGTACTGGTGGAACGGGGCGGCCCTGTACACCCTGTTCTTCGCCCTGATGCTGCTGCTGATGGACCGGCTGTCCAACCTGTCGCTGGCCGGGGGGCGCCCCCGGCGGCGGCGGACCCTGCTGGCTGAGTGCGCCGTGCTGGCCGTGCTGGTCAGCGGGGGCAACTTCGTCACCGGGCTGCTCACCGGGCTGCTGCTGGGGCTTTACTGGCTGGCGGTGCTGATCTGGGACCGGCCCCGGTGGCGGGGGGCCGCCCTATTGCTGGCCCTGTACGCCGCGGGCTTCGCCGTCTGTCTGGCCGCCCCGGGCAACCGGGTGCGGCAGGGGACGGGGACCGGCCTGTCCCCGGCGGACGCCATTCTCCGCAGCCTGGAGCAGGGCTGGGACGACCTCACCGGCCTGGCCACCCCGGTGGTGTGGGCGGTGCTCCTGCTGCTGGTCCCCGTGCTGTGGAAGCTCAGTGAGCGGGCCCCCATCCCCTTCTCCTGGCCGCTGGCGGCCCCGGTGCTGGCCTTCCTGCTCCTGTCCGCCCAGAACGCCCCCCACTTCTACACCATGGGAGAGGCTGGCCCCGGCCGCATCCGGGACATCGTGTACTTCTTCTACCTGTGCGCCCTGATGGCGGTGGAGTTCTACCTGCTGGGCTGGCTCCACCGGCGGTGGAAGGGCCCCGGGCCCCGGTTTATCGCCGCCTGCACCGCCCTGGCCGCCGCCCTGCTGGCGGTCATCCTGTGGAAGAACGCCCCCTGGCTCACGGCGGGCAAGGCGGCCGCCGCCCTGGCCGACGGCTCGCTGGCCCAGTACCACCAGCTCATGCTGGAGCGGGAGACCCAGTACCGGGACCCCGACCAGGCCCGGGTGTACTACGCCCCCGCCATGGGGGCCCAGCCCCGGCTGGTCTTCGTCTACTCGGTGGACGACACCGACCCCGAGGCCTTCCCCAACATCGCCGCCCGCAACTTCTTCGGCAAGGAAGAGGTGGCCTGCCGCCCGGCGGAGTGACCCCCCGCCCCCTCTCAGTCCGGTTTACGGGACTTTTCCCGTGGTAGTCTCCTGTCCTGAGACAGGAAAAGCTGTGCGGACGGAAGGAGAGCGGTGTGTGATGAAGAAGCGGCTGAAGAAAAAGATGTACCGGCGGTATGCGTTCTCTGTCATGGCGGAGGTGAGCGCCTTCCACCCGGAGGGCCCCGGCTACCGCGGCGTCATGGCCCGGGTGCCCGAGCTCACCGGGGTGGCCCTGGACACCTCGGACCCCCGCCTGTTCTCCCCCGCGGTCCGGGTCCCCTGCCAGCGGTACGGCCTGCACTACCTGGTCTACCGGGCCCACTCCCCCGAGTGGTGCGTGCTGGTCTTCCTCTCGGCGGAGCACCCCCAGATCTTCGAGTTCTCCTGGAACAACTTGACCCGGGACGAGCCTCTGGCCCGCTACCGTCTGGCGGAGACCCACAGGAATTTCGAGAACTGGGGCCGGTGGCCCGGGGACCGGGCGGCCGGAGCAGCCGCAGAGGCGGCGCCCGGCGGCCCGTCCGCCCCCTGATCCCGCCATCCCCCCCGCCCCCGGCGCGCCTGCGCCGGGGGCGTTCCTTTGCAGAAAGGGCTTGTATTCCCCCGCTTTCGGCGTGTATAATAAAATGATGTGATATACGCATGACAATGAGCCGGGGCGGCCTGCGCCCCGGGCGGAACGAGGACTGATCCCTATGCCCAAGAAGAAAAAGACCGACGAGACCAAGGCGCGGCCCGACGGGGCCAACGTGATGGGGCTCCGGGCCGAGGTGCTGGAGCAGCCCATCACCGAGACGCTGGAGCTCAACTACATGCCCTACGCCATGAGCGTCATCGTCTCCCGGGCCATCCCGGAGATCGACGGCTTCAAGCCCAGCCACCGCAAGCTGCTGTACACCATGTACCAGATGCACCTGCTGGGCGGCCCCCGGACCAAGAGCGCCAACGTGGTGGGGGCCACCATGAAGCTCAACCCCCACGGGGACGCCGCCATCTACGACACCCTGGTGCGCCTGTCCCGGGGGTACGGCGCCCTGCTCCACCCCTTCGTGGACTCCAAGGGCAACTTCGGCAAGGTGTACTCCCGGGACATGGCCTGGGCGGCCAGCCGGTACACCGAGGTGCGGCTGGACCCCATCTGCGCCGAGCTGTTCCGGGACATCGACCAGGACACGGTGGACTTCGTGGACAACTACGACGGCAAGATGAAGGAGCCCACCCTCCTGCCCACCACCTTCCCCAACGTGCTGGTCTCCGCCAACCAGGGCATCGCCGTGGGCATGGCCAGCAGCGTGTGCGGCTTCAACCTCGGCGAGGTGTGCGACACCGCCATCGCCTATCTCAAGGACCCCGGCTGCCCCCTCAGCGAGACCCTGAAGGCCCCCGACTTCCCCACCGGCGGGCAGCTGCTCTACGACGAGGGGGCCCTGCGCCAGGTGTACGAGACGGGCCGGGGCTCGGTCCAGCTCCGGGCCCGGTGGCGCTATCTGAAGGGGGAGAACCTCATCGAGGTCTACGAGATCCCCTACTCCACCACGGCGGAGGCCATCATGGACAAGGTGACCGAGCTGAGCCGGGCGGGCAAGGTGAAGGAGATCGCCGACATGCGGGACGAGACCGACCTGAACGGCCTCAAGCTCACCATCGACCTGAAGCGGGGGGCCGACCCGGACAAGCTGATGCAGAAGCTGTTTCGCTCCACCCCGCTGCAGGACTCGGTCTCCTGCAACTTCAACATCCTCATCGCCGGCATGCCCCGGGTCATGGGGGTGCGGGAGATCCTGGAGGAGTGGACCGCCTGGCGCATGGAGTGCGTCCGCCGCCGGGTCTACTTCGACATGAAGAAGAAGGAGGACAAGCTCCACCTTCTCAAGGGCCTCAAGAAGATCCTGCTGGACATCGACCGGGCCATCCGGATCATCCGGGAGACCGAGGAGGAGGCCGAGGTGGTGCCCAACCTGATGATCGGCTTCGGCATCGACAGCGTCCAGGCCGAGTTCGTGGCCGACATCAAGCTGCGCAACATCAACAAGGAGTACATCCTCCGCCGCACCGCCGAGGTGGACCAGCTCACCGCCGACATCGCCCAGCTGAAGGAGACGGTGAACGACCCCCGGCGCATCAAGGCCATCATCCGGGATGAGCTGGCCAGGGTCCGGGACAAGTACGCCGCCCCCCGGCGCACCGAGATCCTCTACGACTATGAGACGGCGGCGGCCGAGCCCGAGGACGAGACCCCCGACTACCCCGTCCACCTCTTCCTGTCCCGGGAGGGCTATCTGAAAAAGATCACCCCCCAGTCCCTGCGCATGGCCAGCGACCAGAAGTACAAGGAGGGGGACGGCCCCTTCCTCCAGTGGGAGGCCGCCAACCGGGACGAGCTGCTGGTGTTCACCGACCGGCAGCAGTGCTACAAGACCCGCCTGTCCGACTTCGACGACACCAAGGCCAGCGCCCTCGGGGACTACCTGCCCACCAAGCTGGACATGGAGCCGGAGGAGAGGGTTCTGTGGGCCTGCCTGCCCGGGGACTACTCCGCCCACGTCCTGTTCTTCTTCGCCAACGGCAAGGCGGCCCGGGTGGCCCTGTCCGCCTACCAGACCCAGACCCGGCGGAAGAAGCTCACCGGGGCCTACTCGGACAAGAGCCCCCTGGTGTCGGCCATCCTGCTCACCGCCGACCGGGAGATGGCCGTCATCTCCACCGAGGGCCGCTGCGTGGTCTTCCACACCGCCAGCCTCAACCCCAAGACCACCCGGGCCACCCAGGGGGTGGCCGTCATGACCCTGAAGCCCAGGTACCGGGTGGAGAAGGCCCTGCCCCTGGAGGACACCGCCGTCGTCAACACCGCCCGCTACCGGGCCCGCTCCCTTCCCGTGGCCGGCGCCCTGCTGAAGGAGGAGGACCGGGGGGAGACCCAGATGAGCCTGCTGTGACCCGGAGGGGCGGCCCCCTTCGGGAGGAGGTACCGCCATGAAAACATCCCTGCGCAGCGACCTTTGCACCGCGCTGATCCTGCTGCCCGTCTCCTTCGTCTACGCGGTGGGGTTCTGCTGGTGCTATCAGCCCAACGACATCGCCTTCGGTGGCATCACCGGCGTGGCCCAGATCATCCAGGTGTTCCTGCCCGCCGCCCCGGTGGGCGTGGTCACCATTCTGCTGAATGTCCCCCTGTTCCTGCTGGGGTGGCGGCTGCTGGGGGGAAAGCTGCTGCTCTCCTCCCTGTACGCCATGGCGGTCACCTCCCTGGCCATCGACGTAGTGGACCACCTGTTCACCTTCCCGCCCATGGACCCCATGCTGGCCGCCATCTTCGGCGGCGTCATCCTCGGGGCCACCCTCGGGGTGGTGTTCCTCCGGGGGGCCACCACCGGGGGGACCGACCTGATCGCCCGGCTGCTGAAGCTGGCCCTGCCCTGGCTGCCCATGGGGCGGCTGGTGCTGGCGGTGGACCTGGTGGTCATCGCCGCCACCGCCCTGGCCTTCCAGAACCTCAACAGCGCCCTGTACGGCATCGTGGCCCTGTATATCTCCTCCCTGGTGGTGGACGCCGTCCTCTACGGGCTGGACACCGCCAAGGTGGCCTATATCATCAGCGACCGCAGCGAGGACATCTGCCGGAGCATCGTGGACCGGCTGGACCGGGGCATCACCATCCTGCCCGGCCGGGGCTTCTACTCCGGCGAGGAGCGAAAGGTGCTCCTGTGCGCCTTCAAGCAGCGGGAGATCGCCGTCATCCGGGCCATCGTCAAGGAGCTCGACCCCGACGCCTTCCTCATCGTCTGCCCCGCCCACGAGGTGCTGGGGGAGGGCTTCCGGGACTATCAGAAGAACGACCTTTGAGGAGGGACGCGCCATGCCTGACTACGAAAAGCTGACCCGCGCGCTGGAGGCCCGGGGCTTCCGGGTGTCCTTCTTCCCCACGGGGGAGGAGGCCGCGGCCTATCTCACCGGAGCCATCCAGGGCAAGACGGTGGGGGCCGGCGGGAGCGAGACCCTCCGGCAGCTGGGCCTGCTGGAGGCCCTGAGCCGGGAGAACACCGTGTACAGCCACGCCCTGCCCGGGGCCGACCGGGCCGAGGCCATCCGGCAGGCCGCCCTGGCCCAGGTGTACCTCTCCTCCGCCAACGGTCTGGCCGAGACGGGGGAGCTCATCAACATCGACGGCCGGGGCAACCGGGTGTCCGCCACCCTGGCCCGGCACGAGACGGTCTACTTCGTGGTGGGCCGCAACAAGATCCGCCCCGACTTCGCCCAGGCTCTGGACCGGGCCCGGAACATCGCCGGGCCCAGAAACGCCGTGCGGCTGAAGCTGAGCACCCCCTGCGCCGTGAGGGGGGACCGGTGCTACGACTGCCAGAGCCCCGACCGCATCTGCCGGGCCCTCGCCGTGCTGTGGGCGGCCCCCACCGGGGTGGGGACCACCGAGGTGGTGCTCATCGACCAGGACCTGGGCTTCTGACCCGGAGAGAAGGAGGCGACCCGCCGTGAAACGACTGCTCCCCCTGCTGCTGGCCTGCGCCCTGCTGCTCTCCGGCTGCGCCGCCATGCTGGAGCGAGGCTATTCCGTGGAGGGTCTCCACGACCGGGCCCCGGCGTCGGAGGGAGATCCCTCCATCCTGCGGGCGGAAGACTATCAGGACCTGGTCAGCGCGGTGTACTACTTCGTCTCCCAGGGGGCGGCCTCGGGCACCGTGCGGCTGTACAACTACGACGCCGAGACGGTGGAGGCCGACCTGGACGCCGCCTGCCTGGAGGTGGTCCAGGAGGACCCCCTGGGCGCCTATGCCGTGGACTACATCAAGTACGACTGCGCCCACATCGTCTCCTACTATGAGGTCACCCTGTCCATCACCTACCGCCGCACCGCCGAGCAGATCGCCTCGGTGGTCTCGGTCACCGGCAGCAGCGCCATCCGGGCCGAGCTGCAGGAGGCGCTGGCCGCCTTCCGCCCCGAGCTGGTGCTGCGCATCAGCTACTTCACCCAGGGCACCGACATCCAGGCCCTGCTGGAGGAGGCCTACTACGCCACCCTCAGCGCCGCCTTCGGCCTGCCTGAGGCGGAGATCAGCGTCTACCCCCCCGAGGGGGGGCAGACCCGGGTGGTGGAGATCCTGCTCACCTACCCGGTGGAGGCCGCCCAGGCGGCCCAGATGAACCAGGCGCTCAGCCAGCGGGTGGCCGAGCTGGCGGTGGCCAACCGGATCCAGCCCGGCGCCGACTGCGCCCCCGTCATCGCCCACCTGGTCCACCAGACGGTGGCCTTCGACCCCCAGGGGCCGGGCACCCCCTACGCCGCCCTGGTGGAGGGCTCCGCCAGCAGCGAGGGCATCGCCCTGGCCGCCCTGACCCTGTGCCGCACCGGCGGGGTGGAGTGCCAGGTGATCCGGGGGACGCTGGACGGCCAGGTCCGCTTCTGGGACCAGCTCCGGGTGAACGGCGAGACCCGCTTCCTGGACGCCGCCGCCGACGGCGTGCTGCACACCAGGGAGGAGATGGAGCAGCTGGGCTACCTCCCCGACGGGCAAGAGTCCGGAGGTGAGACCCAGGCCCCGGGATAGAGCGGAAGTTCGCAGTTTTTAGAAATTTGGGCTTGACAGCGGCAGGAGATCCGGGTATAATGACTTCTGCTGTTGCGAGTGTAGCTCATCTGGTAGAGCGCCACCTTGCCAAGGTGGAGGTAGCGAGTTCGAGCCTCGTCACTCGCTCCAAAAAGAAAGACACGACGTAAGGTCGTGTCTTTCTTTTTGGGTTCCGCCGCCCACTGGGCGGCTCCACCCTTCGGTGATTTCAATGCTCGGGGCCGGCGAAGCTGCCCCTGCGCCAAGGTTTTGGCCGCAGGCCAAAACGCTTGTACGGCGCAAAAGCGCCGCGGCCCAGAAGGGCCGGGCCGCTCCTCTCGCGCGGATGAAAGACCCGCCGCCGCAGGCTCTCCTGCGGCGGCGGGTCTGTCCTCTCAGAGATCAGCGGATCTGGAAGTCCTTCCCGAACTGGAGGTCATCGAAGTTGATGCGGCGGGTGGGCTCCCCCGTCTCCTCCTCCCCGTCCTCCTCCCGGCGGCCGGGGCGGCCGTGGATGCGGGTGGTGTCCTCCTCGTCCTCCTCGTCTTCCTCCGCGGCGGGGGCAGAGGTCTCCCCGGGCAGCTCGTCCGCCATGAGCTTCTGGATGGTGTCCTCGATCTCCATGGCGGCCACGCTCACCGGGTCGGTCTCCAGCCCGGTCTTGGGGGGCGCAGGGGGCACCAGGTCAGCCAGGCTGTCCAGCTGGGCCAGCCCCTGCTGGTGCATGGCGCGCACCTTGGCCACGTAGTCGCCGGTGGCCTTCTGGGCGGCGGCCAGCCGCATCTCCTCCGTCTGGATCTCCTGACGCAGCTGCTCGATGCGGCGCTGTGCGTCGGCCTCCGCCTCCTGGAGGAGGGAGGCCTTCTTGGCCTCGGCCTCCCGCACCATGTCGTCGGCCAGCCGCTGGGCGGTGAGCAGGGCCTTGCGCATGGACTCCTCGGTGGAGCGGTACTCCTCCACCTTGTCGGCCAGCACCTTCATCTTGCTCTTGAGCACGGCGTTCTCATTGTACAGGTTGGTGTAGTCGACGGTGAGCAGGTCCAGGAACTCGTCCACCATGGCCATGTTGTAGCCCCCAAAGGACGCCTTGGCAAAGGCGTGCTCGGAGACCTCCTGCGGTGTCAGCATCCCGATCCCCCCTTAGAAGTAGAGCCCGTTGTTCTCCAGCTCATCGATCAGATCCCCCAGTATGTCCACATTGTAGGGGGTGATGATGTAGGTGGAGATGGCGACCTTCTTGATCTTGCCCTCGTTGGCGTAGGCCACGCCGGACAGGAAGTCCAGCAGCCGCCGGGCGATCTCCTTGTTGGTCTGCTCCAGGTTGAGCACCACGGTGCGCTTCTCCCGGAGGTGGTCGGCGATCTCGGCGGCGTTCTCAAAGCGGTCGGGCTTCACCAGCACCACCTGCAGCTGGGTGGTGGTGTGGATGTTCACGACCTTGTTGCCGCGCCGGGCGTCCGGCTCAGGGGCGCGGACGCTCTCCGTCCGGCTGACCCGCTGGCTCCGGGCAGGAGGGGTGTCCAGCTCCTCGAACTCATCGTCCTCGTCGTCCTCGTCCTCGTAGGGGCGGGCCAGGCGCTTGAACTCATCCAGAAAACTCATGTTCGCATCCTCCCACGCATATCATTCTGCGGTGCCCGTCCGGGGCGGGCGGGGGCCGAAGAGGGCGGTGCCCACCCGGACCAGGGTGGCCCCCTGGGCCACCGCCTCCTCAAAGTCGTCGCTCATCCCCATGGACAGGCAGTCTATATCAGATACATTATCATCTATTTCCCGTCTTATGTCAACAAAAAGCTGACGCATCGCCGCGAAAAAGGGCCGATTTTTTTCCGGGACGTCCACCGGAGGGGGGATGGCCATGAGGCCCCGGAGCCGCACGTGGTCCAGGGCGGCCGCCTGGAGGGCGGCGGAGAGGACCTCCTCCGGGGGGAAGCCCCCCTTGCTCGCCTCCCCGGCGATGTTCACCTCCAGCAGGATATCCTGGATGATGCCCAGCTTGTCCGCCTGCCCCTCGATGGCCCGGAGCAGGTGGAGGGAGTCCACCGACTGGATCAGGTCCGCCTTCCCCACCACCTGCCGGACCTTGTTGGTCTGCAGGTGGCCGATGAAGTGGAGCCGGGCCCCGGCGTAGGCGTCGTCGGCCAGGTGGGCGGTCATCTCCTGGACCCGGTTCTCCCCGCAGACGGGGACGCCGGCGGCGATGGCCTGCCGGATGGCGTCGGAGGTCTGGACCTTGGTGGCGGCGCACAGGGTGATCTCCCCCGGGTCCCGCCCCGCCGCCCGGGCGGCGGCGTCGATCCGGGCGCGGACCGCCCGGACGCGTTCTTCAATGGACATGGATGCTGCCTTCTTTCTCTCTATCTCGCGGGGCGGGCGTCAGCCCACCACCTTGCCGTCGTACAGGTCCCGGGCGGAGACCACGATCTCGTCCCCCGCCCGCAGGGCGGTCTTGTCCGAGGCCACCGGGGTGACCAGGTAGAACTCCCCGCTGTCCTCCAGGATCTCCACCGGCTTGAACTCAGCCCGGGCGCCCACCACGGCGTACACGCCGTAGACGGTGCGGGTCTCCTCCTCGCCGGTGTCCGGGTCGGTGACCGTCTCCTCCGTCAGGTGGACCGCCTGCTTGGGCACCCGCAGGCCGGTGCGGCTGTCGAAGATGAGCTCCACCGTCTGCCTCCGGAGCAGGGTGGTCCGGGCCAGCCCGTCCTGGGAGGAGAGGATCACCACCACCTGTCCCTCTCCCTCCCCCACCGACTCCACGGTGGCGGACAGGTCGCCGGAGAAGTCCCGGGAGAAGCGCAGGGTGACCTGGTGGCCGGGCAGCAGGCGCTGGGCGGTCTCCGCCGGCACCAGGGCGGCGAAGTACCAGGTGGGGTCGGTGATGAGCTTGCCCAGGGCGGCGGAGTCCTCCGTCATCTTCTGGTCCAGCAGCTGGGCTAGGGAGTCGGGGGTCAGGTCGGCCAGGCTGTCCGGGGTGACCACCCCCTCATACCCGTCCACCAGGGCGGAGAAGGTGCCCGACGCCGGGGCGGTCACCGCCCGGGTGTCCCGCTCGGCCTGGCTGCGGAGGGCGTCGATCTCCCCCCGCAGCTCCGTCAGCCGGGTCTGGAGGGCCCCGGTGCCCTCCTGGCCGTAGGTGTACGCCCGCTGGAGCACCGTGCTCTTCAGGTCCAGCACCTGGTCCTCCAGGGCGGTGAAGTCCTTTTGCGCGGCGGCGGAGCGCAGCTCCACCGTCTGCCGGATGATGGTCTCGTCCAGCCGGGCGGCGTCCCCGGTGTCGGTGAGGGTCATGGCGGCCCGGAGCTGCTCGGCCTCCAGGGTCAGCGCCCGGATGGTCTGCTGCCGGGCCACCGCCTCCTCGGACTGGTAGAGGTAGGCCACCGCCTGGCCCACCCCCACCCGCTCGCCCTCGTCCACCCGGAGGTCCACGATGCCGGTCTGGCCGGGGAGGACCTGCTCCTCCCGGACCAGGATACCCTCCACCTCCGCCCCGTCGTCCTCGGTGTAGGAATAGGCCAGGGTGGTGGAAAAGGGGTCGGTGAGTCCCCGCCAGGCGGTGATGGCCAGATAGCCCACCAGCGCCAGCAGGATGATCAGCATGGCGATGCGGGTGAAGATGGTTCCCTGTTTCATAGGTACAGCTCCTTGCCCCTCCGGGGGCTCTCTGTGTCTGTCAGTCGGGCGCCGCCGGCGGGGTCAGCGGGACGGGCCGCTCGGGGACGATGGTGGAGATGGCGTGCTTGTAGATCAGCTGCTGCTTGCCGTCGCTGGTGAGCACCACCGTGAAGGCGTCAAAGCCGGTGACGTGGCCCCGCATCTGGAAGCCGTTCATGAGGAACAGCGTCACCCCCAGCCGGTCCCTGCGCACCTGGGTGAGAAAAATGTCCTGGAGATCGTTGGTCTTCTGCATGGTCAGCGCTCCTTCTTTCTGTTCGGCGGGCTCGTCCGCCGGAGTGCCTCTATCCTATGCCAACCTCCCGGGCGAATGCGGTCGTTTTCCGCAGGGCGGTGGAAAAATCTGGTGCTTTCTCCCAGAGGATCCACCGGGTGTCCTCCGCCCGGCGGAACCAGGTGAGCTGCCGCTTGGCGTACTGCCGGGAACGGAGCTTGACCTCCTCCGCCGCCTCCCCCGGGTCCCGCCCCTCCGCCAGGGCGGCGGCCAGCTCCTTGTAGCCGATGGCCTGCATGGCGGTGCAGCCGGGGGGCACCCCCTCGTCCAGCAGGGCGCGGACCTCCTCCGCCAGCCCCCGGGCCATCATCCCGTCCACCCGGCGGTCGATCCGCTCCCGCAGGTCGGCCCGGTCGGCGAAGGACAGCCCGATCCGCAGGGCCTCATACCGGGGGGGCAGCGCCCGGCTCTCCCGGTCGTGCTGGGTGATGGTGGTCCCCGTCTCGTGCCAGATCTCCAGGGCCCGGATGATCCGCTTTTCGTCGGCGGGATGGAGCCGGCCGGCGGCCTCCGGGTCCACCGCCCGCAGCTCGGCCAGCAGAGGGCCGGTGCCCTCCGCCCGGGCCCGGGCCTGGAGCCTCTCCCGCCAGCCGGTGGACCGGGGGGCGAAGGTGCGCCCGGACAGCAGGGAGTCCAGGTACAGCCCGGTCCCCCCCACCAGGATGGGCAGCTTCCCCCGGGCGAGGATGTCGTCCACGCAGGGGGCGGCCAGCTCCACATACCGGGCGGCGGAGAAGTCCTCCCAGGGCTCGGCCACGTCCAGCATGTGGTGGGGGACGCCCCCCATCTCCTCCGGGGTGGGCTTGGCGGTGCCGATGTCCATGCGGCGGTAGACCTGCATGGAGTCCACCGACACCACCTCCCCGTTCAGGGCCCGGGCGGCCTCCACCCCCAGCCGGGTCTTCCCCGACGCCGTGGGGCCCACGATGGC
>CALXCP010000024.1 GCA_944386845.1 uncultured Oscillospiraceae bacterium
GGTGGTCACCACGATCACCGCCACGCACAGGGTGTTCACCGCCGGCGGGATGGGCAGCAGCATCAGGCAGATGCACACCATGGTGGAGGCGGTCTTGACCTTGCCCGACCAGCCGGCGGCGATGACCCGGCCCTTGTCGGCGGCGATCATCCGCAGGCCGGACACCCCGAACTCCCGGACGATGACGATGAGCAGAGCCCAGGCGGGCATCTGCCCCACCTGGACGAACCACAGCATGGCGGCCACCACCAGGCACTTGTCGGCCAGGGGGTCCATGAACTTGCCGAAGTCGGTGATCTGGTCATAGTGCCGGGCGATGTACCCGTCCACGAAGTCGGTGACGCTGGCCAGGATGAACAGGGCCAGGGCCACGTACCGGCAGCCGGGGAAGCCCCAGTACAGCACGATGAGGAAGGCGGGGATCATGACCACCCGCAGCATGGTCAGCTTGTTGGCGGTGTTCATCCGGCCGACGCTCCTTTGCCTGCGTTGTCTGCCGGGCGGGTGCCCGGCGCACAGCTTGGTTTATCATACCACATCCTGGCCCGGAAAGGAAGCCCCCGGGAGAAAAAAGGCCACCCCGCCCCTTTTTGGGGGCGGGGCGGCGGCGCTTCGCACGGAGGGTCAGTCCTCGATCTCCCCGGTGAGGTCGCCGTCGGACACCCCGGTGAGGCGGACGGTGACGAAGGCGCCCGCCGGCACGTCGCCGGCGGCGGTGAAGTACACCCTGCCGTCGATGTCGGGGGAGTCGGCATAGGTCCGGCCGGCGAAGCAGCCCATCTGGGGGTCAAAGCCCTCGCACAGCACCTCCTCGCACCGGCCCAGCCGGCCCTCGTTGAACCCGTCCATCACCCGGGACTGCAGGTCCACCAGCAGCTCGGCCCGCCGCCGGGCGGTCTCCTCGTCGGGGCGGCCGGGCATGGCGGCGGCGGGGGTGCCCTCCTCGGGGGAGAAGGGGAACACCCCGGCCCGGGGGATCTTCTGCGCTCGGAGGAATTCGCACAGCTCCTCGAACTCCGCCTCGCCCTCCCCGGGCAGGCCGCAGATGATGGAGGTCCGCAGCACCACCCCGGGCATGGCGGCCCGGAGCCTGTCAAAGAGCCGGACGATATCCGCCTTGGTGCCCCGGCGGTTCATAGCCTTCAAAATGCCGTCGTTGCAGTGCTGGATGGGGATGTCCAGGTACTTCAGGATCTTGGGCTCCCGGGCGATGACGTCGATGAGCCCGTCGTCGAACTCGTCGGGGTAGAGGTAGTGGAGCCGGATCCAGTGGAAGGGAAGTTTACATAATTCGGCCAACAGGTCGCCCAGCCGCCGCCGGCCGTACAGGTCGGTGCCGTAGCGGGTGATGTCCTGGGCCACCACGATGAGCTCCTTCACTCCGCCGTCAGCCAGCGCTCTGGCCTCGGAGAGCAGGGACTCCATGGTCCGGCTGCGGAAGCGGCCCCGGAGGGAGGGGATGACGCAGTAGGAGCAGCGGTTGTCGCACCCCTCGGCGATCTTCAGGTAGGCGGTGTAGGGCGGGGTGGACAGCACCCGGGGTCCGTCCTCTACGGTGCGGTCGATGTCGCCGAAGAAGGTGGGCTGGTCGCCCTCCAGCACGGCCTCGATGGCGGGGACGATGTCGGTGTAGCTGCCGGTGCCCAGCACGCCGTCCACCTCGGGCAGCTCCTCCAGCAGCTCCTCCGGGTAGCGCTGGGGCAGGCAGCCGGCCACCAGCAGCTTCTCGGTGACCCCGTTGCCCTTGAGCTGGGCCAGCTCCAGGATGTTGTCGATGGCCTCGCTCTTGGCGGACTCGATGAAGCCGCAGGTGTTCAGCACCACCACCCGGGCCCGGGCGGGGTCGGCCTCCAGCTGATAGCCCGCCTGCCGGCACAGGGCCATCATCTGCTCGGTGTTCACCAGGTTCTTGGCGCAGCCAAGGGAGACAAAGGATACGGTACAGGGCATGGCGATCGGCTCCGTTCGTTGTAAGAGTGAAGAGTTTAGAGTGGAGATAGGAGTTAGGAGATAGGAGATAAAGGGCCCCGGCGGAGCCCAGCGGCGAAAGCCGCGGGTCCGTTGGGGAAAGGAGGAGCAAGGGAGCGGCCGGAGTTTTCGCCGTCAGGCGGAAACGGAGGCAAGCGGACTTTGCGACGACGCAGGAATGAGGAATTAGGAATTTTCGGTGTCAGGGCGGGTCCGGTCATGACGTAGGGGCGGCCCCATGTGGCCGCCCGGTGGTGGATGGCTCCGATACCGACCACGCCACGGCGAAACCGCACCATGTAGGGCGGGGGCAAGCCCCCGCAGCCTTTCACGGGGACGGAACGCCCCAATGACCGCCCACGCAAGGCGCCCTTCCATCGGGAGCGGAAAGTTTCTTCGACCGCCCACGGGCGGCAGCAGGCGGGACCGGGCCGCGTCGGCTCACGGAGCGCCGAATTCGGTGGCAAGCGAGAAACAGGTCTTGATGGGAAGGAGATTTTCAAGGACCATGGGTCCTTGAACCGGTCTTTGGTGACTTTCTGCCGGCCCAGAAAGTCACTCGCCCTCAGGCGAAACCGCCGTAGGACGTTCCGCGATACACCACCTGATGCGGGGCGGCATCACCTCCCCAGTCCCCGGGGGCCATGGGGGGGGTAAAACCTCATTTCTCCCCCGAAGGGGTGGGGGTCATAGGGGGCGAAGCCCCCTATACCAAAACTGGGTGGTGGGTGGGTTTAGAAAAATTCCGCCTGCGGGCGGCCTACTTTCTCCGCGCGGAGAAAGTAGGCAAAGACGCGCTCAGGGGGGTGCGGGGGACAGCACCTGGCCCTTGGCGCTTGCGGCCGGCACCCGAAGTCTCGCGGCCGTCCCCCTTTTGCGCCGGCCGTTACGGCCTGACCCGGCGGACGAAAACCCGTCTGCGCTGACCGAGCGGCGCCTGGGTGTCGGAGCTGACGGCGTGGGTGGATGACGGTCCACGCCCCCGACGGCTGTCCACGCAAGGCGCCTTTCCGTCGGGGGCAGAAAGTTTCTTCGTCTGCCCACGGGCGGCAGCAGGCGGGAGAGAGCCGCGTCGGCTCACGAAGCGCCGAATTCAGAGGTAGGCAAGGGGCAGGATTTGATGAGAAGGAGATTCTCAAGGACCATGGGTCCTTGAACCGGTCTTTGGTGACTTTCTGCCGGCCCAGAAAGTCACTCGCCCTCAGGCGAAACCGCCGTAGGACGTTCCGCGATACACCGCCCGATGCGGGAAGGTACCACGGGACAGAGCACCGGGGCCGCCGGCCCTACTCCTCGAACTCCCCCTCGGCGCCGTAACGGCGCAGGGCGGCGGCGATGTCCTGCCAGCCGAAGCCCCGGCGGGCCAGATAGTCGGACGCCTTTTTCAGCGCCTCCCGGTCGGGCTCCCGCCCCTTCAGCCGGGCGGCCAGCAGCCGGTCCAGGGTCTCCGCCGGGTCGTCCAGCCCGGCCAGGGCGTCCTCCCAGAACTCCCGGGGCACCCCCCGGCGGTACAGCTCGTCCCGGATCTTTTTCACCCCAAAGCCCTTGGCGGCATAGTGCCGGACCACGGTGTGGGCGTACTCCCCGTCGTTGAGCAGCCCCAGGCCCTCCAGCCAGTCGGCCGCCTCCTCCGCCCCGGCCCGGTCGTCCTCCCTCCGGGCCAGCCGGTCGGTGAGCTCCTTCCGGGACAGGGGCCGGGCGGCCGCCATGTTCAGCGCCCGCCCCTTCAGCTGCCCCTTTTTGGCTGCGGCGGACAGGGCCTCCAGCGTTTCCCCGTCCAGCTCCATGCCGGTGTAGAGGGAGAAGGAGACCACCTCCCCCTCCCCCACCCGAAGGATGGAGCCGTCCTCCAGGTGGACCAGCCACCGCCCCTGCTTCCGCCGGGACGGCTCCAGCTTCTCGATCTTCATAGGACCTCCCGGTGTCGTGCGGCCGTCAGGCGGGCCCGGTCAGCCGCCGGTCTTGGCGGGGACTCCGCCCGGGCGGGTCAGCCCTCGAAGTCCTCGGCGGACACGTCCACCGCCCGGCCGGCGGCCTTGGCGGCGATCTGGGCCTGCCGGCTCATGAGCTTGTAGGCGTTGGCCCGGATCTCGGACTCGATCTGCTCCGCCACCTCCGGGTTCTCCAGCAGGTACTGCTTCACGGCGTCCTTGCCCTGGCCCAGACGGGTCTCCCCCATGGAGAACCAGCTGCCCGACTTCTGGATCAGGTCCAGCTTCACCGCCAGGTCCACCAGCTCGCTCCACTTGGAGATGCCCTCGCCGTACAGGATGTCGAACTCGGCCTCCCGGAAGGGGGGGGCCACCTTGTTCTTCACGATCTTCACCCGGGTGCGGTTGCCCACCACCTCGGTGCCGTTTTTGATGGCCTCGATCCGGCGCACGTCCATGCGTACCGAGGAGTAGAACTTCAGCGCCCGGCCGCCGGTGGTGACCTCGGGGTTGCCGTACATGACGCCCACCTTCTCCCGGAGCTGGTTGATGAAGATGACCACGCAGTTGGTCTTGGCGATGGAGCCGGCCAGCTTGCGCAGGGCCTGGCTCATCAGCCGGGCCAGCAGGCCCACGTGGCTGTCCCCCATGTCCCCCTCGATCTCGGCCCGGGGGGTGAGGGCGGCCACCGAGTCCACCACCACCACGTCGATGGCTCCGGAGCGGACCAGGGCCTCGCAGATCTCCAGGCCCTGCTCGCCGGTGTCGGGCTGGGAGATGAGCATGGAGTCGATGTCCACCCCGAGGGCCCGGGCGTAGCCGGGGTCCAGGGCGTGCTCGGCGTCGATGAAGGCCACCTCGCCCCCCAGCTTCTGGGCCTCGGCCACGATGTGCAGGGCCAGAGTGGTCTTGCCCGAGGACTCGGGGCCGTAGATCTCGATGATCCGCCCCCGGGGCACGCCGCCCACGCCCAGGGCGATGTCCAGCGACAGAGAGCCGGTGGGGATGGTCTCCACCGCCATCTCGGCGTTGTCCCCCAGGCGCATGATGGAGCCCTTGCCGTAGGTGCGCTCGATCTGGGCCATGGCGGTCTCCAGCGCCTTCTTCTTGTCCGCCGCGGGGGCGGCGCTCTCCATGGGTCTCTTGGCCGTAGCCATACACATCTTCCTTTCCCGCCGGCGGCCCTTCCGCCGGCCCGTTTCATCTTGCGCGGCCCTGGGCGGACCGGGCCGCCAGGTCTTCGTCAGTCTCTATCCTGAGGGATATGGTGTCCTATGGACCGGACTCATTCCCCGGGCGCGTCCCCCGTCTTCCGTCCCCGGACCATGAGGATGGCCAGCACGACGGCGAAGGGGACGGTCACCCCCACCAGGAGGGCGGCCTGCCCGGCCAGCCCGGTGAAGGAGAGGGCGGCCCACACCAGGCCCAGGGCGATGTACAGCAGGGCGCAGATCAGCCGGATGCCCGGAGCGGGCACCCGGAGCAGCGGGGGCTCCAGCTTTAAGATCGCGGCCACCCCGGTCCACGCCCACAGCAGGCTGAGCAGGAAAACGGCGGGGCTCTGCACCACCAGGATCCCCTCCAGCATGGCGGCGTAGCCCAGGACGGCGAACAGCAGATAGAACAGCCAGTACAGCGCGGTCTCCCGCTTGATGAGGTTGAGCATGGAAGCCCTCCTTATGCGTCGATCTTACCGGACACCACCCGCCAGATCCCCCGGGTGTCCGGGTAGGTGTTGATGCCGGTGAAGCCGTTTTGGGCCAGGATGTCCTCCACCGCCGGGGCCTGTCCCATGCCCACCTCAAAGAGGAGGGTGCCGCCGAGACGGAGGGCGGACTGCCACTTTCCGGCGATGGCCCGGTAGAAGTCCAGCCCGTCGGGGCCGCCGTCCAGGGCCATCCGGGGCTCGTAGTCCTTCACGTCGGCGTCCAGACCGCCGATGTCCCCCGAGGGGATGTAGGGGGGGTTGCAGGCGATGACGTCGAAGTCCCACAGGGCGGAGGGAGCCGCCTCACGGGCGTCGGCCCGGACGCAGGTCACCCGGGCGTTGAGGCCGTTGCGCCGGACGTTCTGCCGGCAGATGCGCAGCGCCCCCTCCGACCAGTCAGCCAGCACCACCCGGGACTGGGGGGCGTGGACCGCCGCCGCCAGGCCGATGCAGCCGCTGCCGGCGCACAGGTCCAGCAGCCGGGCCCCCTCGCCGGCCTTCTGCAGCAGGTCGATGGCCAGGGAGGCCAGCACCTCGGTGTCGCTCCGGGGGACCAGCACGTCCCGGGAGATGTCCAGGGGGATGCCGTAGAACTCCCACTCCCCGATGAGGTAGGCCACCGGCTCGCCGGCCAGGCGGCGCCGGATCAGCTCCTCCACCTGCCCCTCCTGGGCCGAGGTGACGTACAGCCCCCGGTCCCGGAGCAGCTGCTCCTTCGTCTTGTCCAGGGCGAAGCAGACCAGCTCCCGGGCCTCCAGCTGGGCGGAGTCCACCCCCGCCGCCCGCAGGCGGTTGCGGGTATCCAGATACAGGTCGTTGTAGGTGATGGACAAGCAGATCGCCTCCGCGCGAATGAGGAATGAGGGGTCGGGGGTCAGGGATCCGGAAAGGGCAAAGCTCTCTCATCTCCGATCCCCGATCGGTCAGATGCTCAGGCGCGTCACCACGCGTCCTCTCCCGCCCTCTCGGGCAGGACCAGCTTCAGGGCCTCGATGCCCACCTCGATCATAGAGTCGTCGGGCTCGAAGGTGGTGAAGTTCTGGAGCCACAGCCCCGGCGCCCGGAGCACCCGGGTGACGGGCCCGTCGTGCCGGCCGGCCCAGCGGTTGAACTCATAGCTGATGCCCACCACCAGGGGGAGCATCACCAGATGGGCCAGGAAGCGGAGAAAGGCGTTCTCCACCGGCCAGATGGAGAAGAATATGGTGGACACGATGATGGAGATGAAGATGACCATGAACAGGAAGCTGGTGCCGCAGCGGGGGTGGTGCCGGGGCTGGACGCGGACGTTCTCCACCGTCAGCGGCAGGCCCGCCTCATAGCAGAAGATGGTCTTGTGCTCCGCCCCGTGGTACTCGAACACCCGGTGGAGCTCCTTCATCCGGCAGCACAGGGCCAGATAGCCGATGAAGATGACGATCTTCAGCAGGTTCTCCGCCAGGTTCCGGGCCAGCATGGACCCGGGGGCCACCAGGGTGACGGCGGTGCCCAGCAGGGTGGGCAGCAGGAAGAACAGCCCGATGGAGAAGGCGATGCCCAGCACGGCGGCGAAGATCACCACCACCTTCATCATCTTCTCGCTGCCCAGCTTGTTCTCCAGCCAGCGCTCGAATTTGGAGGGCTCCTCGCTCTCCCCCTCCTCCTCGGGGTAGAAGTCGGCGGAGTACATCAGGGCCCGCACTCCGTTGACCATGGAGGAGCAGAAGTTCACCACTCCCCGGATCAGGGGCCAGCCCAGCACCGGGTGCCGGTCCTTGATGAGCTTCAGGTCCTCCACCTTGATCTCCAGCCCGCCGTCGGGCCGGCGGACCACGATGGACTGTTTCTTGGGGCCCCGCATCATGATGCCTTCGATGAGGGCCTGTCCCCCGCACATGGTCTTGAAGCCGGGTCCGGGGCACTTGGGGTCGCAGTTTGGCATGCGCGTGTCTCCTTCTGATGGGTAATTATAGCATATCCCGGGGGAAATGCAAGAGAAAAATCGAACTTATGTTCTGATCGGCAGCCGGATGGTCACCAGACAGCCGCCGCCGGGGGCGTTGCCGATGTCCAGTGCGCCGCCGTGGCGGGTGACGATCTCCTCGCACACCGCCAGGCCGATGCCCGAGCCCCGGGCCTTGGAGCTGCCCTTGTAGAACTTCTGCTTGATGAAGGGGAGCTCCTCCGGGGGGATGCCGGGGCCGTAGTCCCGGATGCGGATGACCACGTCGTCCCCCTCCCGGCAAATGGAGGTGTCGATCTTTTTGCCCGAGCCGCCGTGCTTGGCGGCGTTGTCCAGCAGGTTGCAGAACACCTGCCGCAGCCGCTCCGGGTCGCCGGAGATGGGGGGGAACTCCTCCTCGCAGTCGGTGTGGGTGAGCAGGATGCCCTCCTTGCGGAAGAACTCCTTGTAGGTGTACACCGCGTCCTCCAGCTCGGCCTTGATGTCGATGGGCTCCACCGAGAGGGTGAAGCGGCCATCCTCGATGCGGGAGAACTCCAGCAGCTCCTCCACCATGTTGGTCAGCCGCCGGGCCTCGGAGACGATGATGTCCATCCCCTTCTTCACGTCCTCGGGGTCGGTGAGCTCGCCGCCGGCGATGGTCTCGGCCCAGCCGTTGATGGCGGTGAGGGGGGTGCGCAGCTCGTGGGAGACGGAGGAGATGAACTCGGACTGCACCTTCTCCGCCTGGGCGATCTTCAGGGACATGTCGTTGATGCTGTCGGTGAGCTCGCCGATCTCGTCCTCGTACTGCTTGCGGATCTGGATGCCGTAGCTCCCCTCGGCGATGCGCTTGGCCGCCTCGGTGAGCCGGGCCACCGGGGCCACGATGGAGCGCAGGAACACCAGGTTGGACAGATAGCTCAGCCCCAGCACCGCGAGCCCCACCAGGATGGCCAGCCCGCAGATCAGGACGATCTGCCGGTCGGCCAGGGCCAGGGAGGTGACCACCCGGACCACCCCCACCACGCTGCCGTTGAAGACCACGGGGGCGGAGGCGGCCATGATGCGCTCCCCGGTGTGGGGGTCCTTCCCCGACCAGACATAGGCGGCCATGGTCTCCACCGCCGTCTGGATGTCCGCGGTGTCCGGGGTGGTGTTGGCGGTGAGGCCGAAGGAGGACAGCCGCACCTCCCCGTCGGGGGAGAGGAACTGCAGCTCCAGGATATTCTGCTCAGAGAAGGAGGAGACGTAGCTCTGGGCCCACTGGTAGTACTCCTCCTCGGTGTAGTTGCGGAAGAGAGAGGCCGCCTGGCTGGCCCGGGTGTTGAGGCCGTTGCCCATGGTGGTGTAGAAATAGGCGGCCATGGCGATGCAGAAGGCGGCCAGCGCCAGCATGACGATGAGCGTCAGGGCGGCCATGTTGCTGAACATCCAGCGCTGCCGGATGCTCTTGGGATGGGCGGGCAGCTTCAGGCGCATGGCGATCCTCCTTTCCGCAGTTGTCAGGGGAAGGGCTCAGTTCAGAACCCCCACTTGTATCCGTAGCCCCAGACTGTCGTGATGTAGGCCGGGTTGGTGGGGTCGTCCGCCCCGCGAAACAGGTTTCGCGGGGACCCCGTTGATCTTACATGCTCGGCGGAAGTGAATTCCGCCTGCGCCAAGGTTTTTGCCGCAGGCAAAAACGCTTGTACGGCGCAAAGCGCCGCCCCGCCGTGCGGGGCCCCATCGAGGACGGCCCGGGGGAACCGGCTCAGAACCCCCACTTGTATCCGTAGCCCCAGACTGTCGTGATGTAGGCCGGGTTGGTGGGGTCGTCCTCGATCTTGATGCGCAGACGGCGGATGTTCACGTCCACGATCTTCAGCTCGCCGAAGTACTCCTTGCCCCACACGGTGTCCAGGATCTCCTCCCGGGAGAGGGCCTTGCCCGGGTTCTCCATGAACAGCTTCATGATGGAGTACTCCACCTGGGTAAGCTTGATGCGCTGCCCCCGCTTCTCAAAGGTGCGGTTGCGGGTGTTGAGGAGGAAGGGCTCCTGCCGGATCTCGCCGGAGTCCTCGGCGGGGTCGTCCCCCACCCGGCGGAACAGGGCGTCGATCCGGGCGGTGAGCTCGGCGGGGGAGAAGGGCTTGGTCATGTAGTCGTCCGCCCCGGTCATCAGGCCGGTGACCTTGTCCATCTCCTGGGTGCGGGCGGTGAGCATGATGATGCCGATCTTGTTGTCGGTGGCCCGGATGCGGCGGCAGACCTCGAAGCCGTCGATGTCGGGCAGCATGATGTCCAGCAGGGCCACCTTGATGTCGCTGTTGCGCTTGAGCTGGGCCAGGGCCTCCTCGCCGGTGGCGGCCTCGATGGCCTCATAGCCCGCCCGCTTCAGGTTGATGACCACGAAGCTGCGGATGTTCTCCTCGTCTTCCAGGACCAGAACTTTTTTCATGCGGACGCTCTCCTTTGTGTGCCGCAGCCGTTACCACTCGGTGCGGATGAGGTTGAAGTTGGCCAGCAGGGACTCCTCGTCCAGGCCGCAGTCCCAGTCCCCCTGGAACTCGGCGGCGTAGATAGTGGTGGAGTCCTCCATCAGGGTGAACCGGTCGCCCAGGGCGGCGCGCACCGCCCGGTTGGTGCCGGTGAGGGTGTAGATGGTGAGGAAGGCCTCCGGCTCCTCCTCGGCCGCCCCCGACCAGCGGCAGAAGGTCACCGCCCGCTCCCCCCGGTTGAGCTGGTCGGTGCGCAGCAGGGTGAGCTGCCCCTGCCAGCTGTCAGGCAGGATGAGGTACCAGCCGTCCCGCTCATTGTGGTAGGTGGTGCACACCGGATGGGCGGTGCCCTGGGCGTCGTACTGCATCCAGGTGATGGTCCACATGCTGTCGGTGCTCAGGGGGACGCCGTACTCGGGCAGGAAGGTGAGGCCGGGCAGCTCCAGCACCGCGTCGCTGTTGATGTCGGTGCCGAACACGTCCCGCAGGCAGAGGGTCCGGGTGCTGCTGCCCGTCACCGGGTCCAGGGTGACGTTGGACAGGCCGTTCTCCCCGTTGACCAGGATGTCGGTGATGAGGCCGCCCGACGAGAGCCGCCCGGTGACGTAGAGGGCGGGGAGCATGTCCATGACGAAGTTGGTCTCCAGCTCCTCCACGCCGGTGAGGCCGGTGGACAGGGGGGCGGTGCTGTCCAGCACCAGGGAGTCCATCTCGGCGCTGTAATCGTAGTAGTCGGCCCGGCCGGCTCCGTCGGCCCCAAGGGTGACCAGCATCAGCTCCGTCTTGCCGTCCATGTCCATGTCCAGAAGGGCGTAATCGGTGTAGCTGGTGATGAGCAGGGCACGCACCGACCCGGTGGACAGGGAGTAGGCCCCCAGCAGGTGGACGTCGTCGCTCATCTGCCAGTGGACCACGATCTCCTTGCCCGGGGCGCCGTCCAGGTCCTCGTAGGACACCCGGTTGATGGCGCTGCCGCCTCCCTCGATGACGGCGTAGACCTCATAGCCGCCGTCGGGGGCCTGCCGGAAGAGGTAGATCATCAGGGGGTTCTCCGCCCCGGTGACCCGGAAGAAGGCGGCGGCCGACTCCTGCACCCCGTCGTCGTCCAGGTCCAGCATCTGGATGGGCTGGATGTTGACGCCCGACAGGGGGGCGGCGTACTCCACCGTGGTGGAATAGGTGGTCCCCAGCTCCTGCTGCACCCGGGTGATGGCCTGCTGCAGCAGGTCGTACTCCTCCGGGGGCCGGGGCAGGGTGTACAGGTCCTCGGGGGACTTCAGCGAGCAGCCAGACAGCAGGGCCAGGCACAGCCCCGCCGTCGCCGCCAGAAGCAGCAGCCGCAGCTTTTTCACCTTCTCCGCCCCCTTTCTGTCAAGATGGCTCACGTGATATTACATCATATCATATTTTCCGCCCCGTGGGTAGAGGGAACGCGGAATTTGCAAAAAATTCACAGGGGAGAGAGCGGCGGCTGTCTGCGGAGAAACCGGGCCATGGCCTCGGCCTCCTGCCGGGACGACTCCCGGAGGTAGTCCAGGAACAGCCCGGCGCTGCCCAGATCCCCCTGTCCGGGCAGGTAGGCCACCCCGATCTCCGCCGGGGGGATCTCCCCGTCCTCCAGGGGCAGCGCCCGGAGCCCGTGATCGGGGTAGTGGGCCTCCAGCTGGAGGTAGTGGGCCAGGGGGACGATGGCCACCCCCATGCCGTTCCGGAGCAGGTTGAACAGGATGTACCCGTTCTCCACCTCATGGCTGACCTTGGGGGTGAAGCCCAGCGTCTGGCACAGGGCGGTGAGCCGCCGCCGGTCCATGCGGCTGTTCTCACAGACGAAGGTCTCCCCCGCCGCCTGCCTCAGGCGGAGGCTGCGCCAGGCGGCCAAAGGGTCGTCCCGCCGGCACAGCAGCACATAGGGGCACTGGGACAGCTGCTCGTATCGGATGGCCGGGTCGGAGACGGGGTGGGCGCAGATCATCAGGTCCAGGTTCCGGCGCAGCAGCTGCTCCTGCATCTCGGGGACGGTGCCGGCGTACTGCCGGATGCCGATCTCGGGGTGGACGGGGGAGAAATCCTTGAGCCGGTCGATGAGGAAATCCTCGATGGAGCAGGCCACCGACAGGATGTTCAGGTCCCTGCTGTACATCTGCCGGACGGTCTCGGCCCCCCGCTCCAGCTGGCCGAAGGCCAGGTCCACGTTGGCCAGGAACACCTGCCCGTAGGTGTTCAGGGCGATCCTCCCCTTCCGCCGCTCGAACAGGGGGACGCCCAGCTCCTCCTCCAGCCGGGAGAGATACCGGCTCAGACCGGGCTGGGAGACGTGCAGCTCCTCGGCGGCCCGGGTCAGGTTGCCGTGCCGCGCCGCCGCGCGGAAGTAGCTCAGCTGGGAGAATTCCATACGATCCCCTCCTTCTATGCATGATCTTACCCCATATCTCCCCGAAAATCAATTGCTTTCTCGCGGATCGGTATGACTTGAGATCATACTGATATGAGAAAGCGGTATTTTGCCGGCCCCCGGCCTTGTGATATGTTCTGGACAGCGGGGACCTGATCAGTCCCACCCATCTGCCGCTCCGGAGCAGACTTTCGCATCTCCATCAGACCGCCGGCGTGAGCCGGAAAAGAGAAAGGAAGGCCGCATCATGGATATCCCTGACATCACCGCCGCCGGGAAAAGGCGGCGGGCGCCCGCTCCCGACCGTTTGGGAGGGCGCTTATGAACCACGGCTATGAACATCTTCTCCGCCCCCTCACCGTGGGGCCCCTCCGGCTGAGGAACCGCATCGTTGCCGCCCCGACCTCCATCGCCCTGCTGGGGGATAAGGGCCGGATCACCCCGGAGGTGATCGCCTATTATGAGCAGAAGGCTGCCGGCGGCTGCGCCGTGGTCACCGTGGGAGACAGCATCGTCCGCATCCGGGACGGGCGCTCCCATCCCAGGCAGATCCCCCTGGACGATCCGGACGAGATCTCGGGGCTGACCCGCCTCGCCAGCGCCATCCACGCCCACGGGGCCTATGCCTCCATCCAGCTGAATCACGGGGGCGGCCTGTGCCCGCCCTTCTTCGTGGGCGGGGAGACCATCGGCCCCTCGGACCTGATCTGGGAGTCCGCGGGGACCAACGGCCACCCCACCCCCTTCCAGACGAAGGTCCGGGGCATGAGCGAGGAGGAGCTCCAGGCCCTGGCGGAGGACTTCGGCCGGGCGGCCGCGCTGGCCCGGCGCTGCGGATTCGACCTGTGTATGATCCACGGCGGCCACGGCTGGCTGCTCCACCAGTTCATCTCAGAGCTGACCAACCGCCGCACCGACCGGTACGGAGGCAGCCTGGAAAACCGCATGCGGTTCCCCCTGCTGGTGATAGAGCGGGTGCGGGCCCACGCGGGGCCAGACTTCCCGATCGAGTTCCGGATGAGCGGCAGCGAGCGCTGCCCCGGAGGCTATGACATCGACACCGGGATCGAGATCGCCAAAATGCTGGACGGCGTGGTGGACCTGATCCACGTGTCCGCGGGAACGGAGGCGTTCCCGTACTCCGCCATGCTGACGAGCCCCTCCGTGTTCCAAAAGCACGGGGAGCACGTGCGCTATGCGGCGGAGATCCGGCGCCACGTCAGCACGCCCGTGGTGGCGGTGGGGGCGCTGTCCGACCCCGATAGGATGGAAGAGCTGCTCGAAAGCGGGCAGGCTGACCTTTTGGCCCTGGGCCGCGAGCTGCTGGCCGACCCCTTCCTCCCCAAAAAGCTGGCCGACGGGCGGGGAGACGACGTGGTCCGCTGCCTGCGCTGCCACGAGTGCTTCCACGCCATGATGACCAGGGACGACCTGTGCTGCACGGTGAACCCCTCCATCGGGCGGGAGCTGCGCTGCGCTGCCATCCAGCCCGCCAGGGTGTGCAAAAAGGTCCTGGTGGCCGGCGGCGGCCCGGCCGGTATGACCGCGGCCATCCTGGCGGCCCGCCGGGGGCACCGGGTCACCCTGTGTGAGAAAACGGGCAGTCTGGGCGGTGCCCTCCACTTCGCAGACCACATCGACATCAAGGAGAACATCCTGCGCTTCATGGCTCAGCTGGAGCGGGAGGTGCGGGCGCTGCCCATCTCCCTCCGGCTCAACGCCCCTGTCACCGAGGAGACCGTCCGGGCGGAGCAGCCCGATGTGCTCTTCGCCGCCGCCGGAGCGGTCCCCGTCATCCCGCCCATCCCCGGGTGCGGAGAGGACTTCGTGGTCCTGGGGGCCAAGCTGGACCCCACGACGGTGAGGGGCCGGGACGTCGTGGTCATCGGCGGCGGGCTCGTCGGCTGTGAGCTGGCGGTGGAGCTGCAGAGGAACGGCAACCGCTGCACGGTGGTGGAGATGGCGGAGGAATTGGCCGCCGACGCGCCCATCTTCCACCGGATCGCGCTGATGGAGGAGATGAAGCAGCTCGCAGGGATCCACACCGGCCTGCGGGTGACGGCCATCGAGCGCGGGCGCGTGCGGGCCCGGGACAGGAGCGGCGGGGAGCGGTCCTTCCCGGCGGACCTGGCGGTGCTGGCCTGCGGCATGAGGACCAGCGAGGAGCTCGAGCCCCTGCGCAGTCTGGTCCCCCGGTTCATCCCCATCGGGGACTGCTACCGGCCCGGCAAGATCGGCACGGCAGTGCGCCAGGCCTTCGACCTGGTGCTGGACATGGAGCTCTGAGGCGGCCAGACCCGTCAGGATGGCCCGGCCAGGGAAGCGCCCCGGCCCGGTCAGGTCCGCGTATCCTCTCCTTTATGCGCGGCCGCGCCCTGTATCCCCCGTGAAATCAGGCGTTCTCCCCGCGTCGGTATGCACCTGTGTTATACCGATATGAGAAAGTGGTATTTTGTCGGGCGCCGGCTGTGTGGTATGCTCTGGGCAGCAGGGACCTGATCAATCCCATTTTACCCACTGCTCCGGAGCAGACGTACGTATCGCCTCAGACCGCCGGCGAGAGCCGGAAAAGAGAAAGGAAGGCTGTATTTATGGACACTCCTGATATCATCGCCAGCCTGAGAAAGAGACCCGACGCCGCCACCGAGGGGAAGCGGCTCATCATCCGTCTGTTCGACGAGTTCTTCAACCAGCACGACATGTCCGCGGTGGACCGCTACATGCACCCCGACTATATCCAGCACGACTTTGACGTCCCCCCGGGCATCGACGGCTTCAAGGCCTATTTCACCAAGGTGTTCGAGTTGTTCCCCAACTTCCACGTGAACATCATCCACATCCTGGAGGACGGCGACATGGTGGCCATGCACGGCTACGGCGTCACCGACCCCGGCAAGATCGAGGTGCTGGTGGTGGACACCTACCGGGTGAAGGACGGTCTGCTGTATGAGCACTGGGGGACCGTGCAGCCCCTGCCCCCGGAGCAGTTCGGCAACCCCAAGCTGATCTGACGGGAGGGTGCCGCCATGATGAGCAAGAAGCAGAGCGCGATCTTCACCTATGGGATCATGAACACCGTCATGTGCGTGTGCATGGCCGCAACGGCGCTGATCGTCAACGTGGGCCTGGCCAACATCGTGGTCCCCATGTACCTGGTCACCCTGGTGCAGGCGCTGGTCATCTGCAACCTGTGCACCCTGATCTTCCGCATCCCCGGTCTCAGCTTCCGGGCGGCCATGGCGCTGTCCGGCGGGAAGCCGGGCTCCCCCGCCTTCACCGTCTGGAACGGGCTGTTCAACGCCACGCTGAACACCGTGTTCATGAACACCTTTATGACCCTGATCAACGTGGGCTTCACCCCCGCCTATTTCCCCGCCTGGATCCACGGCTTCCCCGCCCTGGAGGTGGTGGCGGTGGTGGTGTCCTTCGTGATCGCCCCCATCGGCATGCGCATCGTGACGGGCGGGAAAAAGCCCGGCCCCGACGCGGAGTAAAAAACAGGACCCAACACCACATCGCCGGCCATGCCGCGCCCCGCTCCGGGCGGCGGCACGGCATGGCCGGCGCGCTTCAGAAAGGACGCGAAAATCTCTATGGATGAAAAGAAAACCACCCGACAGGAGATCTTCCACGGCGACGACTACACGGTGCAGCGCAAGGGCCAGCGGGCCGTGGCGGAGAAGGTCCCCTACGGCGAGCAGCTGCTGGGCCGCTACTTTGACGGCTACCCCGAGGTGATCAAGGGGGAGGAGACCCTGCCCACCTACAAGGTGAAGCTGGAGAAGGACGTCAAGGTCCCCATGCGGGACGGCATCCACCTGTACACCGACATCTACCGCCCCGACGTGGAGGGGGAGAAATTCCCCGCCCTGCTGGCCTATGCCTACTGGCAGAAGAACAACAACGAGTCCTACGCCTGGATGGCGGACACCCCCCAGGCCTATTTTGACACCCCCTTCTGGGACGGCTCTCTGGAGGCGTGCAACTTCAACTACACCGTCCCCCGGGGCTTCGTCCACGTGATTACCGACCCCCGGGGCGTGGGCGACTCGGAGGGCTACGGCACCAAGCCCTGGTTCAACGGCGAGGACGTGTACGATATGGTGGAGTGGATCGCCGCCCAGCCCTGGTGCAACGGGAAGGTGGGCATGATCGGCCCGTCCGCCTATTCCATCATGCAGATCCACGCCGGCGCGACCCGGCCTCCCCACCTGGTGGCCCTGCGCTGCGACGAGTGCGCCTGCGGCACCTGGAATTACTTTGACGGCACCCTGGACCTCATGGCCCCCTACATGATCGAGACGGGCGGCCACGGCAACGACTCCCCTCCGGGCAAGCCCAACTATGAGTACACCCCCGACCCGCCCCTGATGCTCAGCGATCCCAACCTGGACCAGCTGCTGGCGGAGGCCAGGGAGTTCCCCGACTACAAGTACAACACCAAGTGGTACTCCTTCCTGCGCTACCCCCGGAAGAACCCCCTGATGTTCGACCAGCTGCTCCAGTCCCTCCACCCCCGCAAGGGAGTGAGCTCCCACGCCTTCGTCAACGAGGAGCACGCCGACCGGATCCAGATCCCCATCTATATGGGCACTCCCTGGAACCAGCGGCTGTACGAGTTCTTCACCATGGACATGTGGAACACGGTGTCCACCCCCGAGGACCAGAAGAAGCTCATCGTCTATCCGCCCGTCAACACGGTGCGGCCCTACATCGAGTACCACGACGAGATGGTCCGCTGGCATGAGTACTGGCTGAAGGGCAAGGACAACGGCATCATGGACGAGCCCCGGGTGAAGGTGTACGTCATGGGCATCGAGAAGTGGCGCTTCGAGGAGGAGTGGCCCCCCAAGCGCGCCAAGCACGTGGAGTTCTATCTCCAGCCCGGCGGCGGCCTGACCCCCGGGCAGGCCCCGGACGGGAACGCCGAGCCCGACGTGCTCAGCCAGCAGGCCCCCTATCTGGATCCCACGATCTACTGCCTGCGGTACAGCACCGGCGCCCTGGACCACGACGTGGAGATGATGGGCGAGCTGTCCCTGACCCTGTTCGCCGCCCTGGACAACACCGACACCACCTGGTACTGCGACCTGCTGGACGTGAACGAGGAGGGCGAGCAGTTCGTGGTCTCCTCCGGCGCCCTGCGGGCCAAGTTCCGGGCCCTAGATGAGGAGAAGTCCACCCCGTCCCACCCCGTCCACCCCTGGGCCGAGCCCGTCCCCGTGCCTCCGGGCGAGGTCTGCGAGTACAACATCCACATGCTGCCCGCCGCCTGCGTGTTCCAGAAGGGGCACCGCATCGAGCTGGTGATCCGCAATCAGGACGACCTGAGCAGCAAGATGGCCATGAACGGCGTGTACCGCATGCCCTTCATGCAGAACGTGGAGCACAAGATCTACTTCGGAAAGTCTCATCTCCTGCTCCCGCTGATCTGAGCGGAACGCTGAAATTAGGAGGTAATGAGTTATGGCAAACAACATGAGCGCCGGCCGCTCCACCAAAAATGACTTTGGCTCAAAGGGCTGGCTGATGATCGTGATCTCCGGCCTGTGCTATTTCTTCTTCGCCGGTATGATCAACGACGGACTGAACGTCATCGTGGCCAACTTCTCCGCCGAGCACGGTGTGGACTACAACGCGTGCCTGGCCTCCGCCACCCCCGCCGCCTGGTTCGGCGTCATCGGCGTGGCCTTCTGGACTGTGGTGGTGCAGAAGATCGGCTCCCGGAAGGTGGGCGCCATCTCCCTGCTGCTGGGCGCCGTCAGCTATGCGCTGTACGGCGTGGTGAGCACCGTCACCGGGTTCTTCGTGGTCACCGCGCTGGTGAACTTCATGGCCTACGGCTTCTGCAACACGGCGGCCCAGGTCATGATCGCCCACTGGTTCCCCACCCGGAAGGGCCTGGCCCTGGGCTGGGCCACCATGGGCTCCAACCTGTCCTCCGCGGTCTTTGTCCCCATGCTGATGGTGCTGGTGGGCATGGGCGGCGTCAACGGCTCCTTCTTCGGCGTGGGCGTGCTGGTGCTGATCACGGCGGTGATCTACGGCCTGCTGGTCCGGGACACCCCGGAGGAGTACGGCTGCACGCCGGACAACGGCGCGCTGACCGAGGAGGAGATCCAGGCCAACCTGAAGGAGATCGCCGAGTACAAGTCCCCCTGGACGGTGGGCAAGCTGCTGACCAACAAGCAGGTCTGGCTGACCAACATCGCCTTTGGCGTCTACATCCTGGTGACCGTCTCCCTGGTCAGCCAGCTGATCCCCCGGCTCACCGCCGGCGGCTGGACCCAGGGGAAGGCCACCGGCATGATGACGGTGGCCGCCGTTCTGGGCCTGCTGGGCAGCTATGTCACCGGCTGGATGGACCAGAAGATCGGCACCAAGCGGACCTCGGTCATCTACGGCATCTGGTACCTGGCCGCCGTGCTCTCCTGCTGCCTGCCCGCCAGCGACTTCGCCATGTACCTGTCGGTGTTCCTCATCGGCATCGGCATCGGCGGCATCGGCAACCTGTTCCCCTCCATGGTGGGCAACCTGTTCAACCGGCATGACTTTGCCCGGGCCCTGGGCGTGATGAACGTGGTCACCCTGATCCTCCGCTCCTTCGCCTTCTCCATCCTGGCCTTCGGCCTGGAGAACCTGGGCGGCTACAGCGGCGCCTATGCCATCGTCGCCGTGATCAACGTGGTGGGCATCATCTGCTGCTGCCTGATCAAGGACGAGCCTCTGAAGGCCTGAGGCGGACCTCTCTTCCCCTCCGGCCTCTTCCCCTATATCGTTTTCCTCCCCCTTGTTGGGACATGCCGCGGAGCTCTGCTGCTCCGCGGCATGTCTTTTCCCCGTCTCTCCGGAGCGAAAAAACCCGCCGGGCCGCTGCTGATGCAGCGGCCCGGCGGGCAGAGAGGGGGCGGGGCTCAGCCCTCGTCCTCGGGGTGGCGGCCCAGGATGGAGAACTCCACCCACTCGGCGATGTTGGTGGCGTGGTCGCCGATGCGCTCCAGATACTTGGCCACCATCAGCAGGTCCAGCGCCTCGCCGCCGCAGGTGGGGTCGGCGGCGATCTTGGCGATCAGGTCCTCCCGGATGCGGACGAACAGGTCGTCCACGATGTCGTCGTAATGGATGACGCTCCGGGCCAGATCCAGGTCCTGCCGGACGTAGGCGTCCACGCTGTCGGTGACCATGCGGATGGCGGCGGCGGCCATCTGGGCGATGTGGTCCGCCTTCTCGATGTCCCTGTCCTTCAGTATCAGGGCGATCTCGGAGATGTCGGCGGCCTGGTCGCCGATGCGCTCCATGTCGGTGATCATCTTCAGGGCGGCGGAGATCTGCCGCAGGTCCCGGGCCACCGGCTGCTGCCGCAGCAGCAGCTTCAGGCACAGGGACTCCACGTCCCGCTCCTTCTGGTCCACCTCCCGGTCGGCGGCGATGACCTCCCGGGCCAGCTTGTCATCCTTGTCCAGCAGGGCCTTGGACGCCAGGGCGATGGCCTGCTCGCACAGGCAGCCCATCTGGGTCAGCTCCTCGTTGAGGGTGGCCAGCTGCTCGTCAAACTTGTTTCTCATGGCGTGATGCGACCTCCTTTAGCCGAACCGGCCGGTGATGTAGTCTTCGGTGCGCTTGTCGGTGGGGATGGAGAAGATCTGCTCGGTGTCCCCCACCTCCACCAGCTCCCCCAGCAGGAAGAAGGCGGTCCGGTCGGACACCCGGGCGGCCTGCTGCATGTTGTGGGTCACCATGACGATAGTATACTCCTTCTTCAGCTCCATGACAAGGTCCTCGATCTTGGAGGTGGAGATGGGGTCCAGGGCGGAGGTGGCCTCGTCCATGAGGAGCACCTCGGGCTTGACGGCCAGGGCCCGGGCGATGCACAGGCGCTGCTGCTGCCCGCCGGACAGGCCCAGGGCCGACTTCTTCAGCCGGTCCTTCACCTCGTCCCAGATGGCCGCCCCCCGGAGGGACTGCTCCACCAGCTCGTCCAGCTGCTTGCGGTTCTTGATGCCGTGGGTCCGGGGGCCGTAGGCCACGTTGTCGTAGATGGACATGGGGAAGGGGTTGGGCTTCTGGAACACCATGCCGATCTGCCGGCGCAGGCTGGTGACGTTCTGGCCGGGGGCGTAGATCTCCTCCCCGTGGTAGGTGAGGGACCCCTCGATCTTCACGTCGGGGATTAGGTCGTTCATCCGGTTCAGAGTGCGCAGGAAGGTGGACTTGCCGCAGCCCGAGGGGCCGATGAGGGCGGTGACCCGGTGGGCGGGGACGTCCACGCAGATGTCCTTCAGAGCGTGGTTGTCGCCGTACCAGAGGTTGAGCTTATCCGCCCGGAGAATGATGTCGTCGTTCATGTTACAGCCTCATTTCTTTCCTGTTTCAGCTCTTTTTCAGCTTCTTGCCCGCCAGGCTGGCGGCCAGGTTGATCACCAGGGTGATGACGATGAGGACCACGGCCACCGAGAAGGCCAGGTCGAAGTCGGCCCGGACCTTGGCGTAGACGTACAGGGCCACGCTCAGGGTGGAGCCGGAGGCGGAGAAGAAGCTCTCCAGGCCATTGCGGAAGAAGTCCTGCATGGACATGCTCATGCCCACGGTGTAGAGCAGGACGGCGCTCTCGCCCACGATGCGGCCGATGGCCAGGATGCAGCCGGTGACGATACCGTCGATGGAGGAGGGGAGGACCACGGTGCGGATCATGTGCCACTTGCCGCTGCCCAGGCCGAGGGAGCCCTCCCGGTAGCTCTGGGGCACCGTCTTGAGGGACTCCTGGGTGGTGCGGATGACGGTGGGCAGGGTCATGATCACCAGGGTCAGGGCGCCGGCGATGAGGGTCTTGCCCAGGCGCAGGGACTCGGCGAAGATCAGCACGCCCACCAGGGCGTAGATGATGGAGGGGATGCCGGCCAGGGTCTCGGTGGCGAACTCGATGGCGGCCACCAGCCTGCGGTTGGAGGCGTACTCGGTGAGGTAGATGGCGGCCCCCACCCCCAGGGGCAGCACCACGATGAGGGTGGCGATGATGACGTAGAGGGTGTTCAGGATGGCGGGGCCGATGCCCTGGATGTCCTTGACCACGCTCTCCTCAGAGGTCAGGAACTCCGGGGTGAGGTTGGGCAGCCCCCGGTACAGGATATAGCCCAGCAGGAAGATGAGCAGGGCCACCACGATGGCGGCGGCGGCGTAGATGAGGGCGCGCATGCCCACGTTGTAGACCTTGCGGCTGGCGGACAGGCTGCCGGCCCCGCCCCTCTGCTCCGGATGGGGCTTGTTCTTTCCGGTCATTGCGTTCAGCCCTCCTTATCCCGCTTGAGGAACACGTTGAGGATCACGTTGATGCACATGATGAACAGGAACAGCACAAGGCCAATGGAGAACAGGGCCTGGCGCTGAAGGCCGCTGGAGTAGGCCAGCTCCACCGCGATGCCGGTGGTGAGGAACCGGAC
>CALXCP010000025.1 GCA_944386845.1 uncultured Oscillospiraceae bacterium
TGGCGCCGGCCTTCAGGTGGGCCTGGGCCTTCTCCTTGGTCAGGAACAGGCCGGTGGACTCCACCACGTACTCGGCCCCCAGCTGGCCCCAGGGGATGTTGGCGGGGTCGCGCTCGGCGTAGACGGGGATGGACTTGCCGTTGACCACGATGCCCTTCTCGTCGCTGCCCACCGCGCCGGCGAACTGGCCGTGCATGGTGTCGTACTTCAGCATGTAGGCCAGGTAGTCCGCGGGACAAAGGTCGTTGATGCCCACGATCTCGATGTCAGGGTGGTCCAGACTGGCCCGGAAGACCATCCGGCCGATGCGGCCAAAGCCGTTGATGCCAACTTTGATGCTCATACATAAGACTCCTTTTTTCATGAAGTATATGTCGGTTGGCGGGAGGACCGACGGGGCATCGCGACCCACCGCTTCCAGTATAGCCCAGATCGGGGAAAAAGCAAAGAGAAATTTTGAAAAATCGCCCGGCGGCGCCCGGGCCGGCGGGATGCGACAAATTCCTTGTGCCGGCGGGCAATATTTGGTATACTGTTTCCGACCGGACCCGGTATACTAATCTGGCGGAGGACGCCGGACGGAAGGGGAACGCGAGCCATGGATGACAGGCGATATGAACAACTGGAGGGGCTGCCCGTGCCGGTGTTCGCCCTGCGGGACGGACAGACGGCGGCGGCCAACGGGGCCGCCCGGGCCCTGTTCCCCGGCTGGCGGCCGGAGGACGGCCTGCCCGCGCCTCTGGCCGGGCTGCTGGCCGGGGCGGAGGATCCCGCCGCCGGCCTGGCGGGCTGCTGCTCCGTCGGGGGGCAGGAGCGCCGGGTCACCCTCTCCCCCGCCCGGGAGGGGGAGCAGCTCTTGTGCGTGCTGCCCGGCGGGAGCGCCGCCGGGCCCGCCCCCGGCGTACTGGAGACCCAGCTGCGGCAGTGTCTGGCCGAGCTGCACCTGGCCGTAGACCGGCTGGGCCGGCCGGTGGAGGAGCGCCGGGACCCCCGGTGCGACCGGGCCTATTTCACCCTGCAGCGGGGGGTGTACCGCCTGCTGCGGATGACCCGCCATCTGGAGCTGCTCCGGCAGCTGGACCAGGAGGCGGTGGAGCAGGGGCGGCTGGACCTTCTGGACCTGTGCGCCGACCTGACCGGGCAGACCGAGGTGCTGGCCCGTCAGGCGGAGGTGGCGGTGCGCTTCGAGAGCCGGCTGCTGGCCCTGCCCTTCCGGGGCAGCGCCCCGCATCTCCAGGTGATGGTGCTCAACCTCCTCTCCAACGCGGTCAAGGCGGCCGGGAAGGGGGGGACGGTGCTGGTGCGGCTGGAGCGGGAGGACCGCCGGGCCGTCCTCACGGTGGAGGACAGCGGCGGCACGGGGCCGGCCGACCTGGCCGCCCTGTTCCAGGACGCCCCGGCCGGGCTCAGGCCGGGCGCAGGGCTGGGCATCGGCCTGACCCTGGTGCGGCGGATCGCCCTGGCCCACGGGGGGACGGTGCTGGCCGCCGGAGGCCGGGGCACCCGGGTGACGGTGTCCCTGCCCATCAGGGAGGCGCCGGAGGACCTGCTCCTGCACAGCCCCAGGGTGGACAGCGAGGGGGGGTTCTCCCCGGTGCTGGTGGAGCTGTCCGACGCCCTGCCCGCCAGCTGCTATGACTACGCCGACCTGGACTGACCGGAGAGAGACGCCGGCGGCCCCGGAGCAGTTCGCTCCGGGGCCGCCGTTTTTTCCTGATGGGGTCCCTCACCGCAGGCGGGACAGCCGGTCCAGCACCGCCGTGAACCAGCCGGGCAGGGGGCACTCCACCGTGACCCGCTCCCCGGTGCGGGGATGGACGAAGGAGAGCTTTTTGGCGTGGAGGCACTGGCCGGCCAGGCCGGGCACCGGCTTTTTGGCCCCGTACACCGTGTCCCCCAACAGGGGGTGGCCGATGGAGGACAGATGCACCCGGATCTGGTGGGTGCGCCCCGTCTCCAGCCGGCAGCGGATGTGGGTGTGGCCGGGGTAGCGGCCCAGGACGGACCAGTGGGTCACCGCCGGCCGGCCGTTCCGGGGGTCCACCGCCATCCGCTTCCGGTCCACCGGGTGGCGGCCGATGGGGGCGTCCACCGTTCCGGAGTCCTCCCGCAGGGTCCCCACGCACACCGCCTCGTACTCCCGGTACAGGGTGTGGTCCTGGAGCTGCTCCGCCAGGGCCAGGTGGGCGGCGTCGTTCTTGGCGGCGATGATGAGGCCCGAGGTGTCCCGGTCGATGCGGTGGACGATGCCCGGGCGGAGCTCCCCGTTGATGCCGGAGAGCGATCTTCCGCAGTGATATAACAGCGCGTTGACCAGCGTCCCGTCCGGGTGGCCGGGGGCGGGGTGGACCACCATGCCCACCGGCTTGTTCACCACGATGACGTCCCCGTCCTCATAGACCACGTCCAGGGGGATGTCCTGGGGGACCAGGTCGGCGGGCTCCGGGTCGGGCAGGTCCACCTGCCACAGCTGGCCGGGGACGGTGCGGTCGTTCTTCCGGCCGGGGACCCCGTCCCGGGTCACCGCCCCCGCCTCCAGCAGCCGCTGGACGGCGGAGCGGGTCAGCCCGGGGACCGACCGGGCCACGAAGGCGTCCAGCCGCTCCCCCTCCCGGTCAGCCGTCAGCGTCAGCCGGTCCATGGGGGAGCCCCTTTTTCTTCTCCAGCCGCTCGTAGAAGAAGCAGAAGTAGACGCAGAAGACGATGCCGCCGCACACCACGCAGACGTCGGCCACGTTGAACACCGCGAAGTTCATGAACAGCACCCGGAACATGTCGGTGACATAGCCCAGGAACACCCGGTCGATGAGGTTGCCCACCGCGCCGGCCAGCACCATGGCCAGGGGCACCCGCCCGAGGGGGTGGCGCACCACCCCCGAGGCCAGCACCACCGCCAGGCCCACCGCCACCACCGCCGAGATCAGGGCCAGCAGCCAGGTGTGCTCCGAGAACAGGGAGAAGGCCATCCCCGTGTTCTTCACATAGGTCAGCTCCAGGATGTGGGGCAGGAAGGGCACCGAGCCCAGCGGCTCGATGTTGGCGCGCACCAGAAATTTCACCCCCTGGTCCAGCAGGACCAGGGCGGCGACCAGGATGACATACGGCATATCCGCGACCCCTTTGTCTCGTTTCTCGCCGCCCGGGCCGGGCGGCTCTCTAACACGATATTATACCATACCGGCGGGGGCCCCCTCAAGGCCGGGGCGGAAATTTTCCCGGGAAAATGGGCGCGCGAAAAAACTCGAACATTTTTTCGATTTTCCCTTGACGAACTCGAACAAATGTTGTATTCTTTTCTCGAACAAAGGTTCTAATTTTCCCCGGCGCCCCGGCGTCGGTCCGAAATATGGGACACATTTTGTGGGATACTCTCCTCAGAACGGGAAAGGAGGCCCCCTGTCATGACCAACACATCCTGCGCCCTGCGCCTGCCCGCCCGCCCGGCGGGAGAGCTGATCGATCTGACAGAAGTCCGCTGCCGCCTCTCCGCCCGGGCGGAAGAGGGGAGCCTGGCCGGCGTGGCGGTGGAGCGCTATCCCTCCGCCGCCCTCTGCCCCGGGCAGGCGGTGTCCCCCCTGCCCCCCCTGCCCCGGCGCAGCCGGGCCCGGCGGGCCCGCCGGGCCGCCTGGGGGCAGCTGCTGACCACCGGCGCCGCCCTGATGACCACCCTGCTGGTGACCATCCAGCTCATCTGACCGAGGAAAAAGCGCGCCCCGGCACACGACAGTGTGCCGGGGCGCGCCGCGTTTTCTCCGGACTATCCCCAGAGCACCCGGTCCCCGCCCAGGTTGTCCCAAACCGTCCGGGAGGCGGTGCGGCCGAACTCGTCCTCGGCCACCAGGTCCATCCACAGGGGGGCGTCCTCCGGGCAGGAGAGGGCGTACTCCCCGATGTGGAGAAGATAGAAGGAGAAGTTCTCGTCGCTCCCCTCCATCAGCTCCAGGGGGAAGGTCTCCGCCGGCTCGCCGTCCAGGTAGAGCACGGCCCGGCAGCCGGTGAGCCGGACGGGGGTCTCCTCGTTCCACAGGGGGACGGCGTAGTAGTGGAGATAGGCTTCAAAGTCCTTCAGCACCGCCTGGCCGTACTCCCGGTCGTAGTAGAAGCCGCCGCTGGCCACCTCGGCGTCAAACTCCAGGGCGGTGTTCTCGGCCAGCCAGGAGAAGGCCCCGTTGGGCTCCAGCTCCTCGGTCTCCTGTCCCTCCGGGCCGGTGAAGGCCACGTAGTACCGCAGCCCGTCCACCAGCGGGACGGTGACGGCGGCGGAGAAGGACACCCCGTCGGCCCCCAGGGCCATGGGCTCCCGCAGGGACACTCCCTCCCCGGACACCACCAGCTCCAGGGTCCGGCCCTCCCCCAGCGCCTTGGGGGTGACGGCGGCCCCCACCGTGGCGGTGCCCGCCGTTAGGTCCAGCTCCTCCATGGTCAGCGTCCCGTTCACCAGCAGGCTGGCCTGGCTGGCCAGGGACTCCTCCACCCGCTGGGTGATGGAGCTGACCTGGTTATTCACCTCGATCTGGCTGCTCTGGATCTCGTCGGTCTGCATCTGCAGGCTGCGGATCTGGTTCTGGAAGCCGGTCACCACGTCCCCGGCCCACAGGGCGGCCAGCAGCACGGCGGCCGCCCCCGCGGCCCAGGGCAGCCACCGGCGCCTGGCCGGCCTCACCGGCGGGGAGTACTGGGCCTCCACATACCGGCGCAGCACCTCCTCGGCCAGCCGGGCGGCCCGCTGGTCCGGGTCCTCCGCCCCGCCGGCCTCCCCGCCGTCCGCCGGGGGCTCCTCCACCCCCAGCAGCTGGCCCACCGGGATGGCGAACAGCCGGCTCAGGGCGATGAGCTTGTCCACCTCGGGCAGGGCGGCGTCCGACTCCCACTTGCTGATGGCCTGGCGGGAGACCCCCATGGCCTCCCCCAGCTCCTCCTGGGACATGCCCTTCTCCCGCCGGAGCTGGGCGATCCGTTGTCCGATGGTCATGGACCTCATCTCCTTTCGCCGTCAGCATAGCAGAGGCCGGGCGGCCGGGCAACCGCCCGGCGGTTTCTTTTTGTCAACCCGGGGTTGCAGCCCCTGCGGCCCAGGGGCCCGGGGCCCTCAGCCCTCCCCCGCCGGCCCCTCCCGGGGCAGCAGCAGGGCGCAGCCCGACCGGGGGGGCAGGGACACGGTGAGCGTCACGTAATCCCCCCGGGACAGGGTGCCGGGGCCCAGCAGCAGCCGGGCCTCCCCGGCGAGGCCCAGCGGCAGCTCCGCCGCCCCCTCCCCGGCGTTGAGGGCGCACACCACCCCCTCGCCCCCGAAGGAGCGCAGGAAGGCCAGCCGGGGCCCCTCCGCCAGCAGGTAGCGGATGTCCCCCCGGCGCAGGAGGGGCAGGGACTTCCGGAGCCCCCCGAGGGCGGCGAACCAGTCCAGCAGCTCCCCGTCCTCCCGCCCCCAGGGGTAGGGGCGGCGGTTGAAGGGGTCCTCGAAGCCCTCCATCCCCGCCTCGTCCCCGTAGTACACGGTGGGGGAGCCGGGGAAGCAGTAGAGCAGCAGGGCCCCCGTCTTCAGCAGGTCGGTCCCCCGGCGGCGCTGCTCCGGGGACAGGCGGAAGGCGGCCCGCCAGTCCCGGGTCTGCTCCAGGCAGGGGCTGCCCGTCCCCAGCAGGGTGAGGATGCGGGGGGTGTCGTGGGTGCCCAGGGCGTTCATGGCGGAGAACCAGGCGAAGGGGGGGTAGTTCTCCCGCAGGGTCTCCATCTCCTCCCGGAAGGCGGCGGCGTCCCCCCCCAGCAGCCAGGCCAGGGCGGCGGAGCGGAAGGGGTAGTTCATCAGCCCGTCGCAGTGCCCCCCGAGGATGTGTTTCCGGCGCACGCCGTAGGCGACCTTGCTGCTGCCGTCCTCCCACACCTCGCCGATGACCACGGCGTCCGGCTTCTCCGTCCGGGCCGCCCGGTGGACGCCCCGGACGAAGTCGTCGGGCAGCTCGTCGGCCACGTCCAGCCGCCAGCCGTCCGCCCCCGCCCGGAGCCACCGGCGGATGACGCTGTCCTCCCCGCCGAAGATATACTCTCTGTAATCGGGGTCGTGTTCCTCTACCGAGGGGAGCGAGTAGATGCCCCACCAGCTCTCGTACCGGTCGGGCCAGCGGGAGAAGCGGAACCAGGAGTAGTAGGGGCTCTCCCGGCTCTGGCTGGCCCCCAGGTCGGGGTAGCTGCCGTCCCCGTTGAAGTAGCGGCTGACGAAGCCGGTGTGGTTGAACACCCCGTCCAGCAGCACCCGCATCCCCCGGCGGTGGGCGGCCTGGCACAGGCGGGAGAAGTCGTCCCCGGTGCCCAGCATGGGGTCCACCTTCTCATAGTCCCCGGTGCCGTAGCGGTGGTTCTCCGCCCCCTCGAAGATGGGGCAGAGGTAGAGGGTCTCCACCCCCAGCCCGGCCAGAAAGTCCAGCTTCTCCGTGATCCCCGCAAGACTGCCGCCGAAGAAGTCCCGGTTGCGGATCTCCCCCCGCCCGTCGGGGCGGTAGTCGGGCTCCTCCTCCCAGCTCTGGTGGACGGTGCGCCCCCCCACCATGCCGGCGGGGTCGGGGACCGAGAGGCGGCGGAACCGGTCGGGGAAGATGTGGTAGGTGACCCCCTCCCCGAACCAGGGGGGGACGGTCTCGCCGCCGTCGTAGACGGTGAGCTGGTACTCCCCCAGCTCCCGGCTCCGGCCGTCCAGCCCCTCCAGGCGCAGGGAGTACCACACCAGCCCCACGTAGTCCCCGGTGTCCAGCTCGCCGGCGAACAGGTCCCGGTCCCCCTCCAGCCCGGACCAGGGCAGGGGGACGGACACCGTCCGGTCGTCCCAGAACTCGAACCGGGCGGTGAGCCAGGCGCGGGAAAAGCCCTCTGCCCGGGGGGGGCGGAGGGCGAAGGCCACCCGGGTCCCCGACGGCACGGCGCCGTAGGGGCGCTTGCACCGGGGGTCCCGGGGGTCAAAGACGGCGGAGTCCTTTTCCGGGGGCATGGGCAGCCCTCCCTTCAGCGGATCAGCGTCCCCTCGGCGGAGACGGCGCCCTGGGTGTCGGCGGCGCTGAAATAGTAGTCCAGGATGTCGGCGGCCATGGAGCCCAGCAGGGCCCCCGAGCCGCCCTTCTCCACCACCAGGGCCAGGGCCACCTCCGGGTCGTCATAGGGGGCGAAGCAGACGAACACGGCGTTGGACGAGTTGGTGTTGGCGCTGGTGAGCTGGGCCGAGCCCGTCTTGGCACCCACCTGGAAGTCCAGGTCGGCGAAGTACCGGGCGGCGGAGCCCTGGGTGGTGACGGCCAGCATGCCCTCCTTCACCGCCTCCAGGTTCTCCGGGGCGATGTCGATGGTCTCCAGCACCACCGGCTCGTGCTCGTAGAGCACCTGGGAGAAGTCGTAGGACTTCACCGACTGGAGCAGGTGGACCTGGTACCGGGTGCCCCCGTTGGCCAGGGTGGCGATGTAGTTGGCCAGCTGCACCGGGGTGAACTGGCTGCTCTCCTGCCCGATGGCCACCGAGAGGGTGCTGCCGTCGTACCAGGTGCTCCCCATGGACTCGGTGTACTCGGGGCCGGCCATGATGCCGGTGCGCTCGAAGAGCTCGATGCCGGTGGGCTCCCCCAGGCCGAAGGCGGCGGCGTACCGCTGCAGCCCGCGGATGCCCACCTGCCGCCCCACGTCGTAGAAGAAGACGTTGCAGGAGTTCTGGATGGCCTGGGACACCGTCTGCAGCCCGTGGGTGCCCCGGCCCTGGTTGTAGATCCAGCACCGGGGGCCGTTGGCGCCGTAGTAGGTGTACACGCCGGTGTCCAGGATGCGGGTGTCCGGCTCGATGATGCCCTCCTCCAGCCCGGCCACGGCGGTGACCATCTTGAAGGTGGAGCCCGGGGCGTACTGTCCCTGGAGCGCCCGGTTGAACAGGGGCTTCAGCGGGTCGGCCACGTAGTCGTTGTAGCTGGTCCCGTAGCTGGCCAGGTCGAAGGTGGGGTAGGACGCCATGGCCAGCACGGCCCCGTCGTCCACCCCGATCATGACGGCGGCGGCCCCCTCCACCTCCTCGCTGTCCAGGCTGGCCACCCCGTCGGCCAGGATCTGCTCCACCTGGGCCTGCAGGTCGATGTCGATGGTGAGGGCGACGTTGCCCCCGGGCACCGGCTGGGTGCGCCAGGACTCATTCACCGTCTTGCCGCTGGTGTTCTTCTCGATGATGCGCACCCCGTCGCTGCCCCGGAGATACCGCTCGAAGGCCTGCTCGGCCCCGTCCTTGCCCACGGTGTCGTCCATCTGATAGTCGGGCTGCCCGTCCCCGTTCAGGTCCAGGGTGCGGTAGTCCTCCCACTCCTCGGCGTAGATGGGGCCCACCCGGCCCAGCAGGTGGGCGGCATAGGGGGTGTTGTACTCCCGGACGCTGGTGGCCTCGATGTCCACCCCGGTGAGCCCCCGCTCCTTCACCTTGGTGATGAAGTCGATGTCCACGTCCTGGGCGAAGACGTAGGCGGACCAGGTCAGCTCCTGTTTGCGCAGGTCCAGGGCGTAGAGCACCCCGGCCAGCTCCCGGGCCTCCCGGTCGGTGAGGTCCCCGTCCAGCTCATAGGTCTCCCGCATCCGGTCCAGCAGGACCCCGGCGGCGGGGGCGGAGCCGTCCTCCTCCAGCCAGCCGTGCTCCTTCGCCACCTCCCCCAGCCAGGTGAGCTCCCCCTCCCCGTCGCGGAAGGGGTCGGCGGTGAGGTAGGCCGCCGGGGACTTGACGGTGAGGATGTCCGCCAGGCCGTCGTTCCAGGCCACGTCCTCCTCCCGGCACACCTCCAGCAGCCGCAGAAGGATGTCGTTGCGCGCGTCCCCCATCTGGGCGGTGTCCAGCTCCACCTGATAGGTGGTGCGGTTGGACACCAGCACCCGGCCGTAGCTGTCCAGGATGGACCCCCGGGAGGCGGCCACCGCCTCGGTGTCGGTGATCCGGCGCACCGACTGCTGGGCATAGTCCTCCCCCTTGACGATCTGCAGGTCGTAGAGCACCCCGCCGTAGGCGAGGAGCACGGCGGCCAGCACCAGCACCAGGGCGGCCATGCGCAGCAGCAGTTGTTTCCGTTCCATCCAGGGTCTCCTTTCCCAAGCCGGGGATCAGGCCAGGCGGTCGCCCCCCACCCGGCGCCAGGCCAGGCGGTAGAGCAGGTACACGGGCAGGGCGAAGATCAGGGTGCACAGCAGCTCCCCCCCCGCGGCGGGCAGCAGGGCGGCCGGCCCCGCCAGCCCCCGGAACAGCCACAGGGCGCAGCGGAGCAGCTCCCCCGCCGCCGTCAGCCCCAGGCAGAGGACCAGGTAGCCGAACAGGCTGGGGCGCAGGCCGCTGCCCGCCGCCAGCCCCGCCGCCAGCCCCGCCAGGGTCAGCAGCAGGATCACCGCCGGGCTGCCGCCCCCCAGCCACCAGAGAAGGCCCGTCCCCAGCCCGTAGATCGAGCCGGGAAAGGGCCCCTCCCACATCCCCGCCGCCGCCGCGGCCAGGGGGTAGAGCAGCGGGGCGGGCAGCGTCAGGAAGACCCGGCCCAGCACATACTGGTCCAGCAGGCACAGGGGCAGCAGGCACAGGGCGTAGACCGCCCATTTCTTCACCTGATCCTGTGTGGTCACCGGCCCGGCCCCCTCTCCCGCCGCCTCCGGCGGTCACTCCACGATGTCAAAATCTGTGATGACGAACACCTGGACCAGGTGGCCCAGGTCGGCCTCGGGAGCCACCTCGGCGTACCGGGTGAGCCCCGACTCGTCCATGTGGATCTCCTCCACGTGGCCCACCACCAGCCCCGAGGGGTACACGCCCCCCCGGCCCGAGGTGAGCACCTCGTCCCCGGCGATGAGCTGGGTGGCCTCGGGCAGGTAGCTCAGCCGCACCCGGCCCCGGCCCATGAGGTCGAAGTCCCCCTCCACCACGCCGGCGCTGTCCGTCCGGGCCACCACGCCGCCGATCTCGGTGCTGGTGTCGATGACGGTGGACACGGTGGCCCAGTTGGCGCCCACCTGGGTGATCACCCCCACCAGGGCCCCCGTCTCGGTGACCACGCAGTCGTTGAGGGCCACCCCGAAGTCGGTCCCCTTGCTGATGGTGAGGGTGGACTCCCAGTTGGAGGAGGTCAGGGCGGTGACGGCGGCCGACTCAAAGACGAAGTCCCGCCGCCGCTCCCGCAGCTCCAGCAGCTCCCGGAGCCGCTCGTTCTCCTCCAGGGCGCCCTGGCCCTCCCGGGCCTGCTCCCGGAGCTGGGCGTTCTCCTGCTCCAGCCGGGCCACCTCCTCCTGCAGGGCGTCGTGCTCGGTGAGGTAGCTGTCCGCCTGGTCCACCCAGCGGGACACCTGGGCGGCCGCCCCCCGCACCGGGGTGGTCACCACCCGGACCAGGTCGCTGAGCGGGTCGGTGTTCCCCCCCAGCAGGAGGGAGACCACCCCGAGGATGGCGGCCAGCAGCACGGCGGCCACCAGGACCAGCGCCCCGTTCTGTCGGAAAAAGTCCTTCACGTCGCCCCTCCCGCCGCCAGGGGGTCGGCCCCGAACTCCCGCAGCAGCTCATACAGCCGGCACACCGGCAGGCCCATCACGTTGTAGAAGTCGCCGGAGATGCTCTCCACCAGCACGGCGCCGCAGCCCTGGATGCCGTAGGCCCCCGCCTTGTCCATGGGCTCCCCGGTGTCCAGATAGGCCTCGATCTCCCGGCGGGACAGCTTGCGGAAGCGCACCTGGGTGCACTCGTGAAGGGTGACCGTCCGGTCCCCCCGGCGCACGGTGAGGCCGGAGAACACCTGGTGCACCCGGCCGGACAGGCGGGCGAGCATCTCCGCCGCCTCCGCCCGGTCCCGGGGCTTGCCCAGCACCAGCCCGTCGATGGCCACCACCGTGTCGGCGGCGACGATCAGGTCGTCCTCCTCCGCCCCGGCGGCCACCTCGGCCGCCTTCTGCCGGGAGAGGGCCTCCACCAGCTCCGCCGGGCTCAGGCCGGGGTCGGCCTTCTCCTCCCCGACGGCGGGGCGGACCGTGAAGTCCCGCACCCCCATCTGCTCCAGCAGCTGACGCCGCCGGGGCGACTGAGAGGCCAAGATGATCTGCATAACGGCACCAACCTTTCGCTCCGGATCGCGCGGGGCGTGAGGGGCGGGACGCCTTCCGTCCGCCGCCTCACGCTTCCCCGTTCACGCTTCGCTCAGTTCTTCCTCGGTCCCCGCGGCCTCCGGGCCGGCGTCCAGCCGGCCGGTGACCCGGACGGAGTGGGGCCAGAGCATGACGGCGTCGCTGAACCAGAAGGTGAAGGCGCCGTCGGCGGACATCTGGACGGCGTCCAGGGTCAGCCGGTCCAGGAAGCTCTCCCGGGTCAGGGGCAGCGGCTCCGCCTCCGTCTCCCCGGCGTCCCAGCCGGCGGCCTGGTCCAGCATCCGGTCGGCGGCGAACTCCCGCACCCGCCGGTCCCAGTCCTCCCGGGCGGCCAGCAGGGCCCGGAGCCGGCCCAGGCAGGCCTCCCGGTCCTCGTCCTGCTCGAACTCCAGCCGCACCGGCTCCCCCAGCCAGTCGGTCTCCCCCTGGAACAGGCCCAGGGAGCGGTTCAGGGCGAACTCCCCCAGGTCGTCGCTCTGGAAGGTCACCGGGGTCTTCTGCTCCTCGGCGATGGCCTTCAGCTCGGGGTCGAAGGCGGGCTCGGGCAGGTTCACCAACAGGAAGCGGGGGGCCCCCGAGGCGTCCCGGCGGGCCCGCACCTTCACGATGAAGTTCCGGGGCACCCGGCGGCGGAAGTAGTCCAGCAGCCGGTCGTCCCCCAGCACCACCAGGTCGGCCGCCTCCCGGTGGACGGGGCCGTCCTCCTCCATCCAGGCGGTCACCCCGATGGATGCGGTCCACAGCGCGCTGTCGGGCAGGCGGCCGCCGGCCAGCCCCCGGGGGCCGGTGACGGCCAGGATGTCCAGCTCCTCCGGGTCGAACTGCCGGGCGAACTCCCGCAGCTCGGGGTGCTCCTCCCGCTCCGGGGCGGGCTGGGCCGCCGCCTCTGTCTCCTTGTCCTTCTTTTTGAACAGTCCGAACATGGCCCGCTCTCCTCTCTCTCGTCGTTATCGCCCGGTGGAGCCGAAGCCGCCGGCCCCCCGGTCCGTCTCGTCCAGCTCATCCACCAGGGTCACCCGGGCCTGGACCACCGGCACCACCATGAGCTGGGCGATGCGGTCGCCGGGCCGGACGGTGTAGTCCGACGCCCCGGAGTTGGAGAGGCCCACCATGACCTCGCCCCGGTAATCGCTGTCGATGACCCCCACGCAGTTGGATGGGACCACCCCGTGCTTGATGCCCAGCCCGCTCCGGGCCAGCACCAGGGCCACATAGTCCGCCGAGGGCAGGGCGATGGCGATGCCGGTGGGCACCACCGTCCGCCCGCCGGCGGGGATGGTCACCGCGCTGTCCAGGCAGGCGTGCAGGTCCATGGCCGCAGCCCCCGCGCTGGCGTAAAAGGGGGCCGGGATCTCCCGCCCGATCTTCTCCGAGACCGCTTTGACTTTCAGCTCCATCGTTCTCTCCTCACGCTCCGCGTTCAAGATGTCCTCACTCCACGTCCCGGTAGTACAGCCCCCGGGTGAAGTCGTTGGGGGCGTAGCTCCCCCGGCCCAGATAGCGCTCCAGCACCTGGACGCACTCCCGGGCGTTCTCGGTGGTGAACATGAGCCGCCCGGCCCACAGGCCCAGCCGCCGCCAGTCCTCCCCCTTGTCGGCCAGGAAGAGCTTTTTCCCGTTGAGGATCTCGCTGCGGCAGCCGAAGGCCTTCACCACGGGGAACTGCTCCCCCCGCCGGTCGGTGAGCCGGTTGTCGTTCTCGCAGGTGCACCGGCCGGTGTGGGTGTGGATCAGGCAGTTCTGGGTGAGCATCAGGGGCAGCCGGCCGTATACCAGCATCTCTATGTCCACCGCCTTGGAGATATCCCGGATCTGGGCCAGCTTCAGCTCGAAGGAGGCGGTGGCCGAGACGAAGCCCAGTCGCTTGAGCTCCTTCAGGGCCTGGCTGTTGTACACGCCGAGGCCGTAGTCCCCCCGGAGGGTCAGCCCCAGCTCCCGGGCCAGGGGGACCATCCCCCAGGTGCCGGCCAGGGCCTGGGTGACCCCCAGCCCCTTCAGCTTCTCCAGGGCGGCGGCCAGCTGGTCCCGCTCCCGGTCGAAGGCCACCCGGGGCAGCAGGGCGGCCACCTCCACCCCGGCCCGCTGGGCCAGCTCCACCTTGTCCGGGCAGGCCGCCCCCTCCTCCGCCGGGAGGTAGAGCAGGGCGGGCTTCAGGGCGCACAGCTCCCGGGTCACCTGCCCCGCCAGCCGCACCGAGACGGTGAGGACGGGGGGCTCCCGCCGGTTCTCATAGCGCACGCCGGCGTGGAACGCCTCCCGCCGCCGCCGGGGCAGGGCGGTCCGCAGGGCGGCCAGCTGGTCCAGCGCCTCCCGCCGCAGGGCGTTCAGGGCGGACAGGGGGAGGGAGAGCCCCTCCTCCACATAGGCCCGGGCGCTCTCACAGGAGAAGGGGGTGCCTCCGGTGCGGGCGATCTGGCCCTCCACCTTCTCCCGGGTGAGGGGGACGTTCCGGGCCTGCTCGGGCACCGGGCCGGACACGGCGGCCACCCGGCCCTCCCGGTCCTCCGCCGCCACCTGGGCGGGCTCGTCCCGGCGCACCATGGCGTACAGCTTCACCGGCTCCCGCCGGGGCTCCTCTTTCAGGTAGCGCTCCCGCATCTCCTGGAACAGCTCCCGGGGCTCCTCCTCCTTCTCCCGGACGCCGAACATGCCGGGCCCGGTGCGGCCGGTGTAGTAGCCGTCGGTGAACCCCTGCCGGGAGAAGGCCTGGCGCAGCTGCTCCAGCTCCTCCCCCGTGGGCTCCCGGCCCTCCCGGATGGCCCGGGCGTAGACCGACGTCACCACCGCCACGTACTCGGGGCGCTTCATCCGCCCCTCGATCTTGACGCAGGCCACCCCCATCTTCCGCAGCTGCTCCAGGTAGCCGGCCAGGGAGAGGTCCTTCAGGGACAGGGGGTAGTCCCGGGCCCGGCCGTCCCAGCCGTACTTCAGCCGGCAGGGCTGGGCGCACAGGCCCCGGTTGCCGCTGCGCCCCCCCACCACCGAGGAGAAGAAGCACTGCCCCGACCAGCACATGCACAGCGCCCCGTGGACGAACACCTCGATCTCGATGGGGGAGCGCTGGCAGATGTACTCGATGTCGCCCCGGCCCAGCTCCCGGGCGAGCACCACCCGGCGCATGCCCAGCTCGGCGGCCAGCTTCACCCCGTCCAGGCTGTGGATGGTCATCTGGGTGGAGGCGTGGACGGGCAGGTCGGGCACCGTCTGCCGCAGCATCCGGGCCACCCCCAGGTCCTGGACCAGCACGGCGTCCGCCCCCAGCTCGCTGGCCTCCCCGGCCAGCTGGGCGGCCTGGGGCAGCTCCCGGTCGGTGACCAGGGTGTTCAGGGTGAGGTACACCTTCACCCCCCGGAGATGGCAATAGGAGATCGCCGCCGCAGCCTCCTCCGGAGAGAAGTTTTTCGCGTTGCGGCGGGCGTTGAACGACCCGTATCCCAGATAGACCGCGTCGGCTCCGGCCTGGACGGCGGCGGTGACCGCCTCAGGCGAGCCGGCGGGGGCCAGCAGCTCCAGCATGATGTCCCTCCCCAGGCTGCCGCGCCCCTCCGCCGGCGGGCGGGGGGACGCGGCGATGTTCGCGCGGACGGACGTTCACTTGCGGTTTTGCAGCTTGAAGATCTCCCGCTTGGCCTCGGACAGCTCCAGCTTCAGCCTGGTGGACTCGTCCACCCCCTCCTTCACCTGCCGGCGCAGGTTCTCGGCGGCCTCCTGCTCCTTGTAGTACAGGTCGGCGAGGTTGGCGCAGGTGAGGATGGCGCCGTCCGCCAGGGACAGCCTGCCCCCCTCCATCACCTGGGCGATCTGCTGGTCCACGAACTGGGCCACCTTGCGGATGTAGCCCTCGTCCTCCTCGGCCACCAGGGTGTACTCGTGGTCCGCGATGGTGACGCTGATCCGGTTTTTCATGACCCCATCTTCCTCCTCCGGGCCCGGCGGCGGGCCCTGTGATCTTGTGGCAGATATTATATCATGGATGGGCCCCAAAAAGAAATGAAAATATCATGAATTCTGCAAATTCTTCCCGTTTTTTCTGCGAAAGCCCCTTCCCTCTTGCGGCGGGGGCCGGCAGGCGGTATAATACCACATATCGACAGACCCGCCGGCGGCGGAGGAGAGGAGGAGCGCGCCGTGAACGAGACACTGCCCGGGGGCATCCTGTCCATGACGGGGGAGGCGGCCGACCGGCTGCTCCGCCTGGGGGACGGGGACGCCGCCCTGCTCTACCTCCACCTGCTCCGGGGGGCCCAGGCGGCCCCTCTCGGCTGGGACCAGGGGCGGCGGAGCGCCGCCTTCCGGAAGCTGCTGGAGCTGGGGCTGGCCCGGGCGGAGCAGGAGCCCGCCCCGCCGGCCTCCCCGCCCGAGCCGGAGGCCCCGCCCGAGTACTCCACCGCCGACCTGACCCGGGAGCTGGAGCAGGACCCGGTGTTCTCCGGCCTGGCGGGGGAGATGGAGCGGCGGCTGGGCCGGCTGCTGTCCACCGCCGACCTGCGCACCCTGTACACCCTGTATGACTACCTGGACCTGCCCGCCGAGGTGATCCTGATGCTCACCACCTGGTGCGTCCAGGAGTTCCGCCGGAAGTACGGCGGGGAGCGCTGGCCCCGGATGGCCCAGATCCGGCAGGAGGCCTTCCGCTGGCACCGGCAGGGGGTCACCACCGCCGAGGCGGCGGAGGCCCACCTGCGGGCGCTCACCGCCCTTCAGGACCGGGAGCGGGAGGTGCTGCCCCTGGTGGGCATCACCGGCCGGGCGCCGGTGGAGCGGGAGCGGAAGTACCTGGCCCAGTGGATCGGGCAGGGGTTCCAGAACGACGCCCTCGCCCTGGCCTATGAGAAGACCGTGATGAGGAAGGGCTCCATGGACTGGAGCTACATGAACGGCATCCTCCGCCGGTGGCACGAGAAGGGACTGCACACCGCCGGGCAGGTGGCCGCCGCCGACTCCGACTATCCCCGCCGCGCCCCCGGCGGGACGGTGACGGCGACGCCCCCGGGCGCCCTCCACCAGCCCCCCGCCAGCCAGGTGCGGGAGGACATGGAGCGGGCCCGCCGGCTCATGGAAGAGATGAAGAGAAAGGGGGAGTGACCCGTGGCCTATGACAGCGAGGTGCTCCGCCGGGCCACCGCCCGGCTGGAGGAGCAGAACGCCCGCCGCCGGCGGGAGCAGGACGAGCTCCGGGCCCGGGCGTACCGGCAGCTGCCCCGGGTGGCCGAGATCGACCGGGAGCTGCGCCGCACCATGGCGGAGGTGGTCTCCGCCGCCCTGAAGACGGGCAGCGACCCGGCCCCCGCCCTCCGGGCGGCCCGGGAGCGCAACCTGGACCTCCAGCGGGAGCGGGAGGAGCTGCTGGCCGGGGCGGGCTTCCCCCCCGGCGCCCTGGACGACCTGCCCGCCTGCCCCAGGTGCGGGGACTCCGGCTGGGTGGGCAGCCGGATGTGCGACTGCCTGAAGCAGCTGTGCGCCCAGGAGCAGATCGCCGCCCTGTCCAGCCTGCTGGACCTGGGGGACCAGTGCTTCGACAACTTCTCCCTGGACTACTACAGCAGCCAGCCCGACCCGGACATGGGGGTCTCCCCCCGGGAGAACATGGAGCTGGTGTACGAGGTCTGCCTGAATTATGCCCAGAAATTCGGCCGGTTCTACTTCGACGACCTGCTGCTCACCGGGGGCACCGGGCTGGGCAAGACCTTCCTGTCCGCCTGCATCGCCCGGGTGGTGGCCGAGAACGGCCGCTCGGTGGTCTACGACACCGCCGGGCGGGTCTTCGCCCGGTTCGAGGCCCAGAAGTTCTCCCGGGACCCGGAGGACAGCCGGGAGGCCCGGGACGAGACCCACCGGTACCTGGCCTGCGACCTGCTGATCCTGGACGACCTGGGCAGCGAGCTGACCACCCCCTTCGTCCAGTCGGCCCTCTACCAGCTCCTCAACGGCCGGCTGGCCGCCGGGCGGCGGACGGTGATCTCCACCAACCTCACCGTGGACGACATCCGCCAGCGGTACTCCCCTCAGATCGCCTCCCGGCTGGAGGGGGAGTTCCACGTCCTCCACTTCTTCGGGGAGGACATCCGCCTGCAGAAAAAGCACCGCATGTGACCGCATGTGAGCACAGGGCCCGGCGCCGAAAGGCGCCGGGCCCTGCCGCGTGCCGGGGGATGGCTCACCGGTAGCGCACCGCCGTGCCGTAGGCGATGACCTCCGCCGCCCCCTGCATGACGGAGGCGGAGCCGTAGCGCACGTTGATCACCGCGTCGGCCCCCAGGGCCTCGGCCTCGTCCACCATGCGCTTGGTGGCGATCTGGCGGGCCTCGATGAGCATCTCGGTGTAGCCGGTGATCTCGCCCCCCACCAGGGTCTTCATCCCGGCCATGAAGTCCTTGCCGAAGTTCTTGGACTGGACCACGGTGCCCCGGACCAGGCCCAGGGCCTCGATCTCTTTTCCCGGGACATATTCAATATTCAGCAGCAGCATCTTTTTCTCCTCCTTTGATCTCCTTCAGTCGTTGCCGCAAGGCGATCCACACGAACGGGACGGACAGCAGGTCGCCCGCCGCCAGGAGCAGCAGCAGCGCCCGCAGCCAGAGCCGCTCCCACAGCAGGGCGCAGCCCCACAGGAGCAGCGCCCCGGTGGCCGCCTGCACCGCCGTGAAGGCCAGCGCGCTGGCCCAGGCGCCCCGGCGGGCCCTCCGCCGGTCAGTATTGCCGGGCATCGTCCATCTCCCCCCTTCCCAGTTCCCGCACCCGCTGCACCAAGGCCAGCACCACCCCCAGGATCACCGCCCCGGGGATGGCCATGAGCACGATCAGCAGGGGCAGGGGCGGCGCCTCCTCCGTGTCGATGGAGAAGCCCCACAGGATCAGGGCGATGAGCCCCGCCATCAGCAGCACGGTGAGCAGGGTGATGGCCCCGGGGACCACATAGCGCAGGGGTTTGATGTCCCCCCGCTGCTTGTCCTGGAAGGTGGTGCCCTCCCGCTCCATCCGGGCCATCTCGTCCAGCAGGGCGCCGGCGTCCAGGTCGTCCAGCCGCTCCTCCCTCGTGGTGAGGGCGGCGCACAGCTCCATGGCCCGGTCCAGGTTGCGCCGCTCCCGCTCCAGGGTCACCAGGTGGCGGCGCATGCCGTCCCCCACCGTGTGGGCCCCCGACTGCATCTGCCGGATCTCCTCCAGGGAGAGGCCCAGCTTCCGCAGCAGCTTGATCCGCCGGAGGGTCTCCACCTCGTCGGGGCCGTAGTCCCGGTAGCCGTTCTCGCTGTTGCGCCGGGGGGAGAGCAGCCCCTGGGCCTCGTAGAAGCGGATGTTCTTTTTCGTGATGCCCACCCGGGCCTCCACCTCGTTGATCTTCACGGGCGCGCCCCTCCTCTCAGTGTGCTCCTTCCCCCTGGGGGAAGGTCAGGGGGCCCTCCCGCTCTTCCGCGAGCCAGACCCGCCGGGCCAGCAGCGCCAGCCCCGCCGCCCACAGGAGGGCGGCCAGCTCCACCCCGGCGATGGGCAGGAAGGCCGCGGCCGCGATGGCGGTGGCGTCCACGCCGGCGTGGAGGAGGATGGCCCACAGCAGCCACCGCGGCTCTCCCCGCCGCACCGCCCGGTACACCAGCACCGACAGGGAGACGTGGATGGCCACGGCCACCACCCGCTCAAAGGCGCTCCACAGGTACATCCCGGCCGGAGTGGTCACCAGCGAGGCCAGCGCCGCCGTCTGGGCGTCGGACAGGGGCCCCAGCAGGGCCTCCGCTCCCGCCAGGCCGCCCCCGCTCAGGGCGGCGCACACCAGCAGGTCATTGAGCATGGTGGCCCCAACCAGCAGCACCGCCTCGATCCCCCCGTGGCCCGCCCCGTACATCAGGGCGTCCCGGGGGCCCCGGAGCCACCGGCGGCCCAGCCGGAGGGCGCACCACCGGCCGCACTCCTCGAAAACGCCGGCCATCAGCCCACCGTACAGGGCGTAGAGCGCCAGGTTTCCGGCGATGGTCCCTCCGGCGGGGCCGTAGAGCACCGCCCGGTCGATGCTCCCCTCCAGCGTCAGGGCAAAGAGGGGGAACACCGCGCAGCCCAGCAGGAAGAACCGCCACCGGCCTCCCTTCCTCCAAAAATACAGGGCCAGGCACAGGGGCAGGACCACCGTGAAGATCCCCACCGCCCCCATGACGGCCATGGCGCTCCCGGGCACCGTCCAGCTCTGTTCCGGCATGTGGCATCGCTCCTTTCGCGCCCCATGGTATACCCTCCAGAAGGGGGAATGTCAAGGGGGATGGGGGATTTTTTTGCCGCGGCCCCTGTGGCCGCCTGCTGGGGGCGGTCCCTTCCCGCATCGGGTGGTGTGTCGCGGAACGCCCTACCGCGGTTTCGCCTGAGGGCGAGTGACTTTCTGAGCCGGCAGAAAGTCACCAAAGACCGGTTCAAGGACCCATGGTCCTTGAAGATCTCCTTCCCATCAAGACCTGCTTCTTGCCTGCCACCAAATCCGGCGCTCCGTGAGCCGACGCGGCGCTCTCCCGCCTGCTGCCGCCCGTGGGCAGTCGAAAAACCGTCTGCCCCCGACGGCAAGGCGCCTTGCGCGGGTGGTCGTCGGAGCGTGGGAGACCGTGCTGGGACGTTTCCAGGTTTGCCGTAGGGGCGGCCCCGTGTGGCCGCCCGGCGGTGGATGGTTCCGATACCCAACGCGTTCCGGCGAATCCGCACCATGTAGGGCAGGGGCTTGCCCCTGCCGCCCTTCACAGGGAAGGATATCGTCCGCCCGGCCCGCCACTCTCGTTATCTGCCCACGCCGTCAGCTCCGGCACTCAGGCGCCGTGGAACCAGCGCAGGCGGATTTTCGTCTGCCAGCTCAGGCCGTAACGGCCGGCGCAAGAGGGGCATGGCCGCGAGATCTTGCGCGCCGACCGCGAGCGCCAGCGCCCGGGTGCTGTCCCCCGTAAAATGGGGGAGGTCTCGGAGGGGGCGGGGCCTATGGGTCACCGCCGCAGCGCAGCGAAGGCGAGGGACCCATCGGGCCCGCGCCCCTCTGAGCGCGTCTTTGGGTACTTTCTCCGCGCGGAGAAAGTACCTCGCCCGCAGGCGAAATTTTTCTAAACCCACCCACCACCCTTTTTTGGTATAGGGGGCTTCGCCCCCTATGACCCCCACCCCCTTCGGGGGAGATACGGAGCGCGCCCCAGAGCGGGGGCAAGCCCCCGCCCTACATATTGCGAGTTCGCCGGGGCGTGACGGGTCCCGGAGCCACACGCCACCGGGCGGCCACGCGGGGCCGCCCCTACGGCAGGACCGGACCCGCCCCCTACGCCCGGGGGTAGGGCTCCCGCACATTGGTCAGGCCCAGGAGATAGTCCACGCTGGTGTCAAAATACTCCGCCAGCGCGGTGAGAACATGGATGGGCACATTCAGCCGCCCCAGCTCATAATCGGAATAGGTCGTCTGGTGGATGTGCAGCAGTTCCGCCATATCCTTCTGGGACAGGTCCCGGTCCTCCCGCAGCCCCCGCAGATGGTCCAGCATGAAGATCACCTCGTTGCCCCATTATGGGATAAGGGATATTCCCTTATTGATTTTTAAGGGAATATCCCTTAAAATGAGCACTGAGGTGATACCCTATGATCTCCGGGCCGAAGAAGCGGCTCACCCTGCTCCTCCCCCTGGAGCTCCACGACAGGCTGAAGGCGATGGCCGAGGAGAACGGCCGCTCCCTGTCGGGCTATGTCCGGCAGATCCTGAAGCGGTACGTCCGCCACGCGGAGGCGGAGGGGGAGAAGGGCTGGTGGACGGTGGAAAAATAAAACAGCGGGTCGGGCCCGGTCGGGCCCGCCCCGCGGCGTTCCGTCCTATTCCTCGTCCAGCTTCAGGACTGCCATATCGTCGAAGCAAAGTCCGCTGCGCTTGGAACGCCCTGGCGGGCATTCCTCGCTGCGCTCCCTTGCTTCTCCTCTCCAAACGGCACCCGCTGCCGCTGGGCTGCCGTTTGGGGCCGCCTGCGGCGGCTCATTCTTCGTCCAGCTTGAGCACCGCCATAAAGGCCTCGGTGGGCAGCTGGACGGTCCCCAGGGTACGCATCTTTTTCTTCCCCTCTTTCTGCTTCTCCAGCAGCTTCTTCTTCCGGGTGATGTCGCCGCCGTAGCACTTGGCCAGCACGTCCTTGCGCATGGC
>CALXCP010000026.1 GCA_944386845.1 uncultured Oscillospiraceae bacterium
TCCAGGGTGCGGATGTTGCGGCCCTCCCGGCCGATGATCCGGCCCTTCATCTCGTCGTTGGGCAGGGGGACCACCGACACGGTGGCCTCGGCCACGTGGTCGGCGGCGCAGCGCTGGATGGCCAGCGAGATGATCTCCCGGGCCTTGGTGTCGGCCTCGTCCTTGAGCCGGGCCTCGATCTCCTTGATCTTCATGGCCGACTCGTGGGTGACCTCGCTCTCCAGCTGGTCCAGCAGGTAGCGCTTGGCCTCCTCGGCGGTATAGCCCGAGATGCGCTCCAGCGTCTCCAGCTGGCTGCGCCTCAGGGCCTCCACCTCGCCCCGCTGCTCGTCCAGCTCGGACAGGCGGGCGGAGAGGACCTCTTCCTTTCGCTCCAGGCTCTCGGTCTTGCGGTCCAGGTTCTCTTCCTTCTGCTGCAGGCGGCGCTCCTGCTTCTGCAGGTCGCTGCGGCGCTCCTTGACCTCCCGCTCGTACTCGTTGCGGGCGGTGAGGATCTCCTCCTTCGCCTCCACCAGAGCCTCTCTCTTCTTGTTCTCGGCGCTTTTGATGGCCTCGTTGATGATGCGCTTGGCCTCATCCTCCGCGCTGCCGATCTCCCGCTCGGCGGAAGCCTTGCGGCGCTGGATGCCCACGGGCACGCCCACCGCCAGGCCCACCAGCAGACAGATCACGCCGGTGATGATGATTGGCAATAACTCCATAGGCTGATATGGTACACCTCCGTTTTCTTCCGGTTTGACGGCCCCCGGCGGGGGCCTATCGCTGACGCGGGGCCGCCGCTGGGCCGCCCCGCCGGTGAATGAGATCGAAAAACCTTCCCCGAATGTTTTTCATAATGATCCGTTTACATTTTAATTCCCCGGCGCGGGGATGTCAACTGCAACATTCGCATTCTAAAAAATTCGCCCCGGAAGCAGCCGCCCGGCGGGGCGTCACAGGGGCTCGGCCACGGTGTCGTCCTCCCGGACCCAGTCCTCCACGTGGACCACGCTGTACTCGGTGGGGGTGTTCCGGATGACCACCCGGCTGATGCCCGCGTTGATGATGAGCCGCCGGCACATGGCGCACGACGTGGTCCCCGGCACCAGCTCCCCGGTGTTGGGGTCCACGCAGGCCATGTACAGGGTGGCGCCCAGCAGGTCCCGCCGGGCGGCCGAGATGATGGCGTTGGCCTCGGCGTGGACCGAGCGGCACAGCTCGTACCGCTGCCCCGAGGGGATCTTCAGCTCCTCCCGGGTGCAGATGCCCAGGTCCACGCAGTTCTTCCGCCCCCGGGGGGCGCCGTTGTAGCCGGTGGCGATGACCTCGTCGTTGCGGACGATGATGGCCCCGTAGCACTTGCGCAGGCAGGTGGCCCGGCCCAGCACCGCCTGGGCGATGTCCAGATAGTAGTTCTCCTTGTCGATGCGCTTCATGGCGCTTCCCTCCCTCTGCCCCCTGTCCGCCGCGGGCGGGCAGGCGTGTCTGTTTTTCGAGATTATTTACATTTCGTTTACAAAAGGCTCCTTGACGGCGCAGGCGGAACAGGCTATCATAGGTACGATGCTCCGGGGGGCTGTCCGCTTCCGGAGCACAGCAGCCTGAACGGAAAGGAGCGTGCCCCATGATCCGGAACTTCCTCCAGCGCTTCATGTACGGCCGCTACGGCAGCGACGCCCTCTCCTTCTTCCTCCTGGGCTGCTATGTTGTGCTGTATGTGCTGAGCCTGCTCACCGGCTGGGACATCCTGTTCCTGGTGGGGGACGTGCTGATCCTGTGGGGGCTGTTCCGCATCCTGTCCCGGAACTATGAGCGCCGCCGGGCCGAGAACGCCGCCTTCCTGCGGCTGGCCGGCCCCTTCATCCGGTGGTTCAAGCTGCGCCGCTGCGCCCGGCGGGACCCGGACTACTGCTACTTCACCTGCCCCCAATGCAAGCAGATGCTCCGCGCCCCCAAGGGGAAGGGCAAGATCCACGTCACCTGCCGCTCCTGCGGCACCGTGTTTGAACAGAAGACCTGAGCAGCCCGCCGACCGGCGGGCCTCTTTTTTTCCCCGGGCGGGTCTCCCCGCCCGGGGCCGCCGTTTATTTTCCGTCCCAGGGGAAGGGGAAGTCCATCCTTAGGTCGTCCCGGACGGCGGACAGCTCCCGCTGCACCGCCTCGTTGATCTCCAGGCCGTCCTTCCGCTCCAGGGAGACCAGATGCTCCTTCTCCCCGGCGGTGTAGATCCGGTCGTGCCCCGGGGCCTTCTCGCTGGCCCGGAGGGCCCGGAGGATCTCGCCGCAGGTGTGCTCGAACTCCGCCCGGCCCAGGAAGGCCTCGGTGTCGATGGCCAGGAAGAAGTGTCCCAGGCCGTAGGGGCGCCTGGAGCCGTCGGGGGCCACGCCGGACAGGGCGTGGAGATAGTTCCCCTGCTGCAGGGCGGCGGAGAGCACCTCCACCACGGTGGCGTAGCCGTACCCCTTGTAGCCCGCCATCTCGTCCCCCACGCCCCCCAGGGGGGCCAGGGCGGCCTTCCCCTCGGTGAGGGCCCTGAGGATATAGGCCGAGTCGGTGAGGACGCTGCCGTCCCGGCCGATGACCTGGCCGGCGGGGGTGTCCTTCCCGATGCGCTCGTAGTACTCGATCTTCCCCCGCTGGCTCACCGAGGTGGCGCAGTCCAGCACGAAGGGGAAGGGCTCGTCGGTGGGCAGGCCGAAGGTCAGGGGGTTGGTGCCCAGCATGTTCTCCACCCCGAAGGTGGGGGCGATGGAGGGCCGGGCGTTGGTCCCCGTCATGCCGATGCAGCCCTCCCTGGTGGCCATGGTGGCGTAGTAGCCGGCGATGCCGTAGTGGGTGGAGTTGCGCACCGCCACCATGCCCATGCCGTACTGCTTCGCCTTCTCGATGGCCAGGGACATGGCTTTATAGCCGATGACCTGGCCCATGCCGTGGTGGCCGTCCAGCACGGCGGTGGTGGCGGTCTCCCGCACCGTCTCCAGCTGGGTCACCGGGCGCTGGATGCCCGCCCGGATGCGGTCGATGTAGATGGGCTTGAAGCGGTTGACCCCGTGGCTCTCGATGCCCCGGCGGTCCGACTCCAGCAGCACGTCGGCGCAGATGGCGGCGTCCTCCGCCGGCACGCCGCAGCCCTCGAAGGCGGCGGTGATGAATCGGGTCAGGGGCTCCCACGCCATGAAGCAGCTTGCCATGTCGATCTCTCCTCTTTTGTGTCTGATTTATTTTCCCACGCAGAAGCGCTCAAAGATGCGGTCGGTGATGTCCTCCCGGACGGTGCGGCCGGTGAGCTCCCCGAGGGCGGAGAGGGCCTCCTCCACGTCGGTGAGCAGGGCGTCGGGGGTGACGCCGGCGGCCAGGGCCCCCCGGGCCCGCTCCGCCGCCTCCGCCGCCCGGGCCGCCGCCCCGGCCTGCCGGGCGTTGGTGAGCAGCTCCCCCGCCGGGGCGGCCCGGTCCGGGGGGAACAGGGCGGCCACCGCCTCCTCCAGCTCGTCCAGCCCCCGCCCTGTCCTGGCGCTCACCGCCACCGCGGGGGGCATGGGGTCCCGCCCGGGCCAGGGGGCGGGGGGCAGGTCGGCCTTGGTGCGCACCAGGACGGTGGGGGCCAGGGACAGGGCCCGCTCCAGCAGCGCCCCATCCTCCTCCGCGGGGGGCCGGGAGCCGTCCCACAGCACCAGGATGAGCTCCGCCCCCTCCATGGCCGCCCGGCTGCGCTCCACCCCGAGGCGCTCCACCCGGTCCTCCGTGTCCCGCAGGCCGGCGGTGTCGATGAGGCGCAGCAGCACGCCCCCCAGCCGCACCCGCTCCTCCACCGTGTCCCGGGTGGTGCCGGGCACGTCGGTGACGATGGCCCGGTCATAGCCCAGCAGGGCGTTGAACAGGGTGCTCTTGCCGGCGTTGGGCCGGCCCACGATGGCGCAGGGCACCCCCTCGGTGAGCTGCCGCCCCCGGCGGTAGGTGGCCGCCAGCTCCTCCAGCTGCCGGGCCGCCCGGTCCAGGGCGGCGGACATCTCCTCCGCCCGGAAGGGCTCGATGTCCTCGTCGGGGTAGTCCAGCACCGCGTGGAAGTGGGCCATCAGGTCCACCAGCCCGTCGTAGACCTCCCCGAGCCGCCGGGACAGGGCCCCGGCCAGCTGGCCCGCCGCCTGGCGGGCCGCCTCGGGGGTCTGGGCGTCGATGAGGTCGATGACCGCCTCCGCCTGGGTCAGGTCCAGCCGCCCGTTGAGGAAGGCCCGGCGGGTGAACTCCCCGGGCCCGGCCTGCCGGGCCCCGTGGGCGAACAGCGCCTCCAGCCCGAGAGCCAGGACGGTGGGGGAGCCGTGGCACTGGATCTCGGCGGTGTCCTCCCCGGTGTAGCTGCCCGGCCCCCGGGTGACGGTGGCCAGACAGCGGTCGATCTCCGCCCCCTCCCGGTCGCGGAGGACGCCGTAGACCAGCTGCCGGTCGGGCCGGGACGACAGGGGGCCGCCCCGGAGGGGGGTGAATACCCCGTCCGCCGCCGCCAGCGCCCCCGGCCCGGACAGCCGGAGGATCCCGATGGCGCAGGGGCGCGCCCCCGTGGCCACCGCCGCGATGGTATCCGTCATATCTCCCGTCTCCTGTCTCTTGTCTTCATGTTCCGCTCTCTTGATTTTGTATTGTACCATGCCCGCCCCAGAAAGGGAAGCATTTTCCGCCGGCGGAGCCCCGTGCCCCGCCGGCCGGTTTGACCGCGTTCCTGCAAAAATAAAGTTTGTGTAAATTTTGTCTCCTGGCGGCCTTGACAGATATTATGTCACCCGTTTTCTGCATACGGACGGAGAAAAAACCTCCGGGGCGGATGTGGGAAACCCTGTGGAAAATGTGGAAAACCTCCGCCCCGCCAGCCCTTTTTCCTCCGCGGGCCGGCGGAACGGGGGTGAATGATCCCGTGTCAAACCCATAACGGTGTCAACCGCCCTCCGGCGGCTGCCGCCGGTTTTTTTGCAGGGCGGACTGCGCCCTCCGTCACCCCGCCGGGCAGTCCCCGATGGTCACCCCGGTGTAGTACCAGGTGAGGATCTCCCGCCAGCCCGCCCCCGCCTCCGCCATGGCGTCGGCGCCGTACTGGCTCATCCCCACCCCGTGGCCGTAGCCGGTGACGTCGAAGACCAGCTCTTCCCCCTCCGCCGTCAGGGTGAAGGAGGCGGAGCGCAGGGAGAACAGCTCCCGCAGCTCGGTCCCCGGGATGGCCGCGCCCCCCACGGTCAGGGAGGCCACGCTGCCCCCGCTGCCGTGCTCCACCGGCCCCAGCCAGTCCTCCGGCGCCCCGGACAGGTCGGCCTCCGGGTGGGCGGCCAGCACCGTCTCCCGGAACTCCTCTGCCCCCACCGTCACCCGGGTGCGGTAGTTGGGCACCTCCTCCCCCTCGGGGCTCTCCACCCCGGTCAGGTAGGGCACCTCGCTGCCCCACACCTCGGCGGCGGGCAGGGTCTCCCCGGCGGCGGTGGAGAAGAACACCGCCTGGATGGGCTCCCCGTCGTAGAGGATGACCTGTCCGTCGGTGTCGGCCACCGCCCGGCGGATCTTCTCGGCATAGACGCCGGCCTGCTCCCCCCAGCTCTCCGCCGTCTCGGCCAGAGGGCGGTAGGCCTGGCAGCAGCCCGTGTCGGTGCACAGCTCCGCCTCCGGGTGCGCCGACGTGCCCGTCAGCTGCTTGCGCACGGTGTAGGTCCGGGCGGCGGCGGCCTGGGCGTTCAGGGCCTGCTGGTGGAAGGAGGCGGGCATCTCGGCGGCCACCACCCCCTCCAGGTACTCGTCCATGGCCAGCTCCTCCACCGTCCCGTCCTCCAGCAGCAGCCGGACGGTGCGGGCCCCGTCGGCGCTCCCGTCCCCCTGGGCCCGGGGCGGGGTCAGGGTGGCCGCCGGGTTCTCCTCCGGCCGGCGGGACAGCCCCTCCTCCCCCATGGCCGCCAGAGGCAGCAGATACAGCAGCAGATACAGCCCCAGGGCCAGCACGATCACCTTCCGCATCCCGTCCACGCTCCCTTTCCCCCCGTTTGCGGGGCGCTCTTTTGTCCGTTTTCCCTTGACCCCCGGGAGAAAATGGGATATAATTTTTTCTCTACCCACCCATTTTCAGACGCGAAGGAGGTCCTCCCCATGCCGGACGAGCACAGCCAGTCCAACGCCGCCTTCATCCACAGCCTATGCGGCGAGTTCCAGAAACATAACCAGATCGACCCCTCCCTCTACCAGCGCTTTGAGGTGAAGCGGGGCCTGCGCAACGCCGACGGTACCGGCGTGCTGGCGGGGATCACCCAGATCGGCAACGTCCAGGGCTACTACATGCAGGACGGGGAGAAGACCGCCATGCCCGGCCGGCTGATCTACCGGGGCATCGACGTGGAGGACCTGATCCGGGGCTTCATGAGCGAGCACCGCTTCGGCTTTGAGGAGACGGCCTATCTGCTCCTGCTGGGCAGCCTGCCCACCCGGGAGCAGCTGGACGCCTTCACCCGGGCGCTGGCCGAGTACCGCACCCTGCCCGACCGGTTCACCGAGGACATGATCCTCTCCGCCCCCAGCCACGACGTGATGAACAAGCTGGCCCGGTCGGTGCTGGCCCTGTACTCCTACGACAGCGACCCGGACAACAACGGCATCGAGAACGAGCTGCGGCAGGCCATGCAGCTCATCGCCCGCTTCTCCACCATCGTGGCCCACGCCTTCGCCGCCAAGCGCCACTACTTCGACAACGACAGCCTCTACCTCCACCGGCCCCAGGACGACCTGTCGGTTGCCCAGAACTTCCTCCACTCCATCCGCCGGGACAACCGGTACACCGAGGAGGAGGCCCGGCTGCTGGACCTGTGCCTCGTGCTGCACATGGAGCACGGCGGCGGCAACAACTCCGCCTTCGCCTGCCGGGTGCTGTCCTCCTCGGGCACCGACATCTACTCCTCCATCGCCGCGGCGGTGGGCTCCCTGAAGGGCCCCCGGCACGGCGGCGCCAACAAGAAGGTCATGGAGATGTTCTCCTACATCGAGTCGGAGGTGAAGGACTGGAAGGACGACGGGCAGATCCGGGACTACCTGGTGAAGCTCCTCCGGAAGGAGGGGGGCGACCGGTCGGGCCTCATCTACGGCATGGGGCACGCCGTCTACACCCTGTCCGACCCCCGGGCCGTCATCCTCAAGCGCTTCGCCAAGAAGCTGGCCGCCAAGGACGAGCAGATGCTGGCCGAGTTCGAGCTGTTCGAGGCGGTGGAGCGCCTCACCCCCGAGGTGTTCCGGGACATCACCGGCAACGAGAAGGTCATCTGCGCCAACGTGGACCTGTACTCCGGCCTGGTGTACAAGATGCTGGGCATCCCCGAGGAGCTCTACACCCCCCTGTTCGCCGTGGCCCGCATCGTGGGCTGGTGCGCCCACCGGGTGGAGGAGGTCTACAACCCGGGCAACAAGATCATCCGCCCCGCCTACAAGGCGGTGGCCCCCCGGCGGCAGTTCATCCCCCTGGACAGCCGCGCCTGACCAGGGCCGCGCAAAAACGCGCCCGCGCCGCAGCTTGGGCGGCGCGGGCGCGTTATTTTTCCGGGCTTTCCCGGGGAATGGGTGGAAAAAGCGCCCCCGCTCTGCTATACTGATGGTATCCACCCTATATCTGAGACGGGAGGCATGGCTATGAGACCCCTCATCGGCATCACCCCGCTCCACGACCCCCGGCGGGGCAGGCTCTGGATCCTCCCCCACTACCCCGCCGCCCTGGAGGAGGCCGGCGCCCTGCCGGTGCTCCTCCCCCTCACCGACGACGGGGAGGTGCTGGACCAGCTCTCCGGCCGGCTGGACGGCCTGCTCCTCTCGGGGGGGCACGACGTGGACCCCGCCCGCTACGGGCAGGAGCTGCTCCCCTGCTGCGGCCCCCTCTCCCCGGCCAAGGACCGGGCGGAGCTGGCCCTGCTGGAGCGCTTCCTCCGGCTGGACAAGCCGGTGCTGGCCCTGTGCCGGGGGATGCAGCTGCTCAACGTCCACCTGGGGGGCACCCTGTACCAGGACCTGGACACCCAGTTCCCCACCCGGGTCCCCCACCGGCAGCAGCCCCCCTACGAGCTGCCCGTCCACGCCGTCTCCGTCTCCCCCGGGGGACCGCTGTACCGCATCGTGGGCCGGGAGCAGCTGGCGGTGAACAGCTACCACCACCAGGCGGTGCGGCACACGGCCCCCGCCCTGTCCGTCCAGGCCCGGGCCCCCGACGGCCTGGTGGAGGCGGTCGCCCTCCCCGGCGCCCGGTTCGTGCTGGGGGTGCAGTGGCACCCGGAGGACCTGTACCGGGAGGACGAGGGGGCCGCAGCCCTCTTCTCCGCCTTCACCGCCGCCTGTCGGGCTGGCGGGACATAGAGAAAACGGCGCCCAGCGGCAAAGCCGCTGGGCGCCGTTCTGCTTCGGCTCAGGCCAGCCCGATGGCGTCGCTCACCGGGAGGGAGAACACGATCCCCTTCCCCGGGGTCTTCAGGCCGGCGGTCTCGCTGATGGCCTTCATCACGTCCAGCCGGGCCTCCCGGGGGACCACCATGAAGACCACCTCCTTCTCCGCCTGGACGGAGACGCCCAAAAACTGCTCCACCTCTTCCCGGGCGATGCCCCGGGCGTTGAGGACGGTGCCTCCCCGGGCGCCCACCTGCCGGGCGGCGTCCATCACCAGGTTGGTGTAGCCGTGGTTGATCACGGTGACCACCACCTCGTATTTCCCTCGGGTCTCCTCCACCTGCGTCCTCTCCTTTCCGTCCTCCGGGGCGGCGTTCTCGCTCCACGCGGTCACCGCCCGGTACAGTTTTCCGTTGATGCTGCTCAGGGGCACCGCGAAGGCGATCCCCTTGCCGGGGTAGCGCATCTGCAGCCCGTCGGCCAGGCAGCTGAGCAGCCGGGGCACCAGCCCGCTGGGGACGAGGCACATCACCGTCCCCTTCTTCGTCTCCCCCAGGCCCAGCAGGTCCAGCACCTCGGTGCGGGCGGTGCCGTGGCACAGGCTCACGAAGTTGAACAGGGCGCCCCCCGCCTGGCACATCCGCACCGCCTTCTCGCACTGGGCGGCGTCCACCACCGCGGCCACCGCGTGGATGGGGACGATGTTCCGGTCAGTTCCCGCCATGATATCCCTCCTCCGGCATCAGCTCGATGATCTCGTCGTCGTCCAGATCGGACCAGCCCAGCCCCGCCGGGGCCGCGATCTCGGTCTCCTCCACGCGGTAGCGCTGCTGCACCCGGTGGAACACCCCCAGGGCCTGGATGGTGATCAGCGGCGTCATGGCCACCATGGCCACGATGCCGAAGGCGTCGGTGAGCACGTTGCCCCCCACCGCCTCGCAGGCCCCCATGGCGAAGGGGAGCAGGAAGCAGGTGGTCATGGGGCCGCTGGCCACTCCGCCCGAGTCGAAGGCGATGCCGGTGAACAGCCGGGGGCTGATGAAGGTCAGGATCAGGGCGGCGGCGTACCCGGGGATGACCAGGAAGTAGATGGAGATCCCGGTGACCACCCGGAGCATGGCCAGCCCCACCGACACCGCCACGCTGATGGACAGGGCCAGCATCATCATCCGCCGGGGGATGCCGCCGTCGGTGATGGTCTCCACCTGCTTGGTGAGGACGTGGACGGCGGGCTCCGCCGTGACGATGAAGTAGCCCACCACCATGCCGATGGGGACGAGCCACCAGCTGTTCCCCGCGTCGGCCAGGGCGCCGCCCAGGAAGTAGCCCGCGGGCAGGAAGCCCACGTTCACCCCGGTGAGGAACAGGGCCAGGCCCAGGAAGGTGTACACGAAGCCCACGCCGATCTTCTCCAGCTGCAGCTTGTGGAAGCGGCGGAAGACCAGCTGGAACACGGCGCAGAAGGCCACGATGGGCAGCAGGGCCACCAGCACCTCCGAGGTGTAGTCGGGCAGCTCGGCCACGAAGGCGGCGGCCAGGTCCCGGCTGGTGGCCACGTCCACGATCTCCACCGGGGAGTAGGCCGGGTCGCCCCCCCGGTAGAAGATGCCCAGGATCAGCACCGCCAGGATGGGCCCGATGGAGCACAGGGCCACCAGGCCGAAGCTGTCCTCCTGGGCCCCCTTGTCGCCGCGGACCGAGGCCAGGCCCACGCCCAGGGCCATGATGAAGGGCACCGTGATGGGCCCGGTGGTGACGCCGCCCGAGTCGAAGGCCACCGCCACATACTCCCGGGGGACCAGGGCGGACAGGGCGAACACCACGATGTAGAACAGGATGAGCAGCCGGTTGAGCCCGATGCGGTACAGGGTGCGCAGCACCGCCAGCACGAAGAACAGCCCCACCCCCACCGCCACCGTCAGCACCAGCATCAGGTTGGGGATGGAGGGCACCTGGGTGGCCAGCACCTGCAGGTCGGGCTCTGCGATGGTGATGAGCACGCCGATGACGAAGGTGACCACCACCGCCACGATGACCTGCCGGCTCTTGGCGATCTGGGTGCCGATGCCCTCCCCCATGGGGGTCATGGCCACGTCGGTGCCCAGGGAGAACAGCGCCATGCCCAGGATGAGCAGCACCGCCCCGGCCAAAAACATGGCCATGGTCCCCACCGGCATGGGCGCCACCGTCACGCACAGGAGCAGCATGATGGCCGTGATGGGCAGCACCGAGCTCAGGGACTCCTTGATTTTTTCCATGAGGATCTTATTCATCCGTTGCCTCCCCTTTAAAACAGTCGTTTTTTCTATTCTAACATGAAAAAACGGCCTTGGCAAGTCAAAGAAGGGGAGAAATCGTTTCGTTCCTTCTGATTTTTCGCTTTTCCGTTCTTTCTTTCATTCTTGCTTTTTCGACAGCCCATGTTACAATAAATAAAATATCCTGCTCTTCCGGCGCCGGATCTGGCCGTGAGGGCGGGCTGGGAGGCTGATCGCTCAATGAAACGGGAGGATATGCGCGGTATCTGGTCTTTTCTCCCTCTGCTGGTGTTCCTGGCCCTGTATGTGGGCTGCGGGATCACCTTCACGGTGCTGGGCTATGAGGACCCCTTCGACAAATTTCCCCGGCATGTGGCCCTGCTGGCCGGCATCGCCGTGGCCCTGCTCATCCGGCGGGACGTGAAGCTGGACCAGAAGCTGGACACCCTGTGCATCCACGCCGGCAACCCCGGGGTGATGCTCATCGGGCTGATCTACCTGCTGGCCGGCGGCTTCCAGTCGGCCGCCACCGTCATGGGGGGCAAGGACTCGGTGGTGGACCTGGGCCTGAGCGTCATCCCCCCCGCCCTGCTGGTGCCCGGGGTGTTCCTCATGAGCTGCTTCATCTCCACCGCCATCGGCACCTCCATGGGCACCATCGCCGCCATGGGGCCCATCGCCGTGGGCATCGCCGCCCAGGCGGAGCTGAACATGGCCCTGACCTGCGCCGCCGTCATCGGCGGGGCCTACTTCGGGGACAACCTGTCCATGATCTCGGACACCACCATCTCGGCCGCCAAGGGGGTGGGCTCCGAGATGAAGGACAAGTTCAAGACCAACTTCTTCATCGCCGCCCCGGCGGCGGTGGTGGCCTGCGTCCTGTTCGGCGTCATGGGCGGCTCCGGCGCGGTGGACCACAGCGCCCTGTCCTTCGACCTGGTGCAGGTGCTGCCCTATGTGGTGGTGCTGGTCACCGCCCTGATGGGCTTCAACGTGGTGGGGGTGCTGCTGCTGGGCACCGCCATGGCCGGCGTCATCGGGATGCTCCAGGGGACCATCACCTTCTTCGACTGGGTCCAGGCCATCGGCACCGGCATGAGCGACATGTTCTCCATCACCATCGTGGCCATCCTCATCTCGGGCATCATCGGGCTCATCCGGTCCTACGGCGGGGTGGACTGGGTGGTGGCCAGGATCACCGGCCGCATCCGCACCCGGCGGGGGGCGGAGTACGGCATCGGGCTGCTGTCCGGCGTGCTGGCCGCCGCCCTGGTGAACAACACCATCGCCATCATCATCTCGGCCCCCATGGCCAAGGAGATCGGCGCCAAGTACGGCATCGCCCCCCGGCGGCTGGCCAGCCTCATCGACATCTTCGCCTGCGCCTTCCTCTCCCTGATGCCCCACGACGGCGGGATGCTCATGATCCAGGGCTTCACCGCCTCGGCCACCGGCTCCGCCGTCTCCCCGCTGGCGGTGATGGGGTACTCCTTCTACACCTTCGCCCTGCTGATCGCCACCTGCGTCACCATCCAGCTCGGCCTGTTCCGGACGAAAGAGGAAAGGACGGCCCCCGGGGCCTGACCCGCCGGCCCATAAAAACGCCGCCCCCCACGGGGCGGCGTTTCCTTGTGCCGGGAGGGCCGACTGACCGGAAAATTTTCGGGGCGGCTGGGATACTTTCGGCGGCTGGTGCGTTATATGGGTGAGATCTGCAGATCGAGAACGAGGGGCGGCGGTCCCGTGGCGGCGGAAAACAGACTGGCGGCGGAGCTCTACCGCCGGTACCGGATACGGGTGTACCGCACGGCGCTGGCGGTGCTCAAGTCCCCCGCCCTGGCCGAGGAGGCCGCCCAGGAGGTCTGGCTCCGGGCGGTGGCCTGGCGGGGGCAAGGGGAGGACCTGGAGCGGCAGCTGCCCGTCATGGCCAAAAACGCCGCCATCGACCTGCTGCGGCGGGAGAGCCGGAGCGGCCCCCTGCCCGAGAGCTGGGAGCCCCCCGGCGGAGACGACCCGGCGGACCGGGCCGCCGCCCTGGCGCTGCGGGAGCAGCTGCGGGCCCTGCCCGCGGAGTATCGGGACATTTTGGAGCTGAAGCACCTGTGGGGCTACACCAACCGGGACATCGCCCGGCTTCTGGGCATCCCGGAGAGCACCGTGGCCACCCGGGCCCAGCGGGGCCGGGAGCGGCTGCGGGCGGCCCTGCGGAAGGAGGGATATGACGTATGAGGGAAGAGACCCTGACCGCCGCCCTGCGGGCGGCGATGGAGGACGACCTGGCGGCCCTGTGGGCCGCCCCCGAGGGGGAGGAGCCGGACTGGTCCCCGGCGTACCGGGCCTGGGAGACGGATTTCCTGGCCCGCCGCTCCGCCCCGGCCCGGCCCCCCCGGCGGCGGGGACGGGTCCTGCTGGTTGCGGCGGCGGTGCTGGCGGTGCTGGTCACCGGGGCGGTGGCTGCCGCGCCGTGGATCGAGAACGCAATCCTCCGGACATCCGGTGAATCCGTGGACTTCATCTATACGCCGGCGGGCACGGAGCCCCTGCCCCTGGGCGATTGGCGGCCCACCTGGCTGCCCGAGGGGCTGGTGCTGCGCTCCGTCCATGAGGAAACGGGGAACGGCAGCATGATCGTCTATGATGACGGGGACGACACCGCCGCGCCGGAGGACGGCGGCGCCTACCTCTCCCTGTGGTATGACGCCCTGGATGAGAACTTTGAGGTCCGCACCGGCTCCCAGACCGGCTTGACCGCGGTCGAGATCGCAGTGAATGGCTGCTCCGGATACGCCTGGACAGACGGCCGGACGTACCATCATCTGGTCTGGATCGACGAGGAACAGCAGGTGGGATTTTCGCTGATCTATCTCGGGCCAAGCGCGGAGGAAGCGCTTCGGGTGGCGGAGAGCGTAACGCTCGTTCCATAAGCGGGCGGGCCCGCGGCGTCAGGCGGCTCTCTCGGGGCAGCTGAGCGCCCAGGCGGTATAGACTCAAGGCAGAGGCGGCACTGTGTGCCGCCTCTGCCTGTTGCCGCGCGCCAGTACCGGGCGCGGCTTCCCCTTTCCCGGCGGACCGTGCTAAAATTTTTTAAAGAAATTTGGGCCGCCGCGGACCAAAACCGGGGGAAAATCCGTTTACCTGGATGAAAGGGCCTTTTCAAAAGAAGGGAGGGGAGCGCCATCGTGGTGGAGGAACTCTATCGGACCTATCGGGACAACACCTACCGGGTCTGTCTGGCCGTGACCAGGGACCCGGCCCTGGCGGAGGAGGCCGTCCAGCAGTGCTGGGAGGGGGTGCTCCGCCGGGCCGCCCGGGGGCCGCTGCCGGAGGGGGACGGGCTGGTGGGCTATCTCATCACCGCCGCCCGCCACGCGGCGCTGGACGCGCTGGCGAAGGAGCGGGACGACCTCCCCCTGGAGGCGGGCGGGGACGCCCCCGCCCCCGACGACACCGAGGGGGCGGCGCGCTACCGGGAGCTGGTGGCGCGCATCCGCGCCCTGCCGGAGAATTACCGGGAGATCTTGGAGATGAAATTCGTGCTGGAATATGACGACCGGGCCATTGCCCGGCGCACGGGGCTGACCCCCGGGGCGGTGGCGGGACGCCTCCGCCGGGGCCGCGCCCTGCTGGTTGAGATCCTGCGGAAGGAGGGATATCACGATGACACGATACACTGACACACAGCTGCGGGACGCCCTGCTGGCCGCCGCCCGGGAGGAGTTTGGCGCGGTCTGGGCCGGCGGGGAGGCCATGGACCCCACCCCGGGCTTCGGGGCGTGGGAGACGGACTTCCTGGCCCGCCGGGCCGCCCCCCGCCCCGCCCGGCGGCCCGGACGGCAGTGGGGGCGAGTGGTGCTGGCCGCCGCGGCGGCGGTGGCGGTGCTGGCGGTCTGTACCGCCGCGGCAGCGCATGTTTATCTCATGAATGTCCGGCTCACAGACTTGGATGACCCCGCCTTCCCCCAGGCGACCCAGGCCGAGCTGCCGGACGGCGGGCAGCAGTGGTTCGTCGAGGTGGGGGATCCGGACTATGAGGAGACGGGGGAGCTCCCCCTCTACGAGCCGTCCTGGCTCCCCGACGGGGCGGAAAAAACGCGGGACGATCTCTACCAGGGCCGGGCGGTCCATGAGACGGTGATCTTGGAGTACCGGGTGGGCGTTGAGGATAAGGTCTTCTTCAGCTATGGCCGCTATCAGAATTTCCACGGCCCGGCGGAAAACCACACCTGCCAGGAGACCCGGGTGGCCGGAAAGCCAGGATATCTTCTGTGGTCGGTAATAGATGGCCGGGAGGACCACTCCTCCGGAACTCTGCTGTGGTATGACCAGGACGAGGAGATGGCGTTCAGTCTGACCTATCACAGCGCGGAGAACGACGTAAAAAATGAGCTGTTCCGCATTGCAAAAAGTATTTCAAAAATTCCAGGAGCAGAATGATCCGGGATGCTTTGCTGCGGCAAGGGTAAAGGCAGAGGCGGCACATGGTGCCGCCTCTGCCTTCGTCTTATCCTCTATCGCTTTCCCAGCCAGACCATCAGGGCGGCCACATCCGCGGGGCTGACGCCCGAGATGCGGCTGGCCTGGCCCAGGTTCAGGGGGCGGATGCGGTCCAGCTTCTCCCGGGCCTCCAGCCGGATGCCCCGGATGGACAGATAGTCTGCGTCGGAGGGGAGGGGCCGGTCCTCCAGCCGGCGCATCTCCTCCACCTGCCGCAGCTGCCGGTCGATGTAGCCCCGGTACTTGACGTCGATCTCCACCGCCTCCCGCACCGGGGCGGGGAGGAGGGGCCGGCCCGGGTCGAAGGGGGCCAGGTCGTCATAGCCCACCCGGGGGCGGCGCAGCAGGTCGGCCAGCCGGGCCCCGTCCTTCACCGGGGGCTCCCCCCGCTCCGCCAGCAGGGCGTCCAGAGCGGGGGAGGGGGAGACGCCGGTGTGCTCCAGCCGGGCGGTCTCCCGGTCCACGGCGGCGTACTTCTCCTCCACCGCCGTCAGCTGCTCCCGGGGCACCAGGCCCAGCCGGTGCCCGATGGCGGTGAGCCGCCGGTCGGCGTTGTCCTGCCGGTGGAGCAGGCGGTACTCGGTGCGGGAGGTCATCATGCGGTAGGGCTCGTTGGTCCCCTTGGTGACCAGGTCGTCGATGAGCACCCCGATGTACCCCTGGTCCCGGCGGAGGATCAGGGGCTCTCTGCCCTGGAGCTTCAGCGCGGCGTTCACCCCCGCCATGAAGCCCTGGACGGCGGCCTCCTCATAGCCGCTGGAGCCGTTGAACTGCCCGGCGCCGTAGAGGCCGGGGACGGTCTTGCACTCGAGGGTGGGCAGCAGCTGGGTGGGGTCGGCGCAGTCGTACTCGATGGCGTAGGCGCACCGGGTCATCTCGGCCCGCTCCAGGCCGGGGATGGTGTGGAGCATGGCCAGCTGGACCTCCTCGGGCAGGGAGGAGGAGAAGCCCTGGATGTACAGCTCCTCGGTGTCCAGCCCCATGGGCTCGATAAACAGCTGGTGGCGCTCCTTGTCGGGGAAGCGGACCACCTTGGTCTCGATGGAGGGGCAGTACCGGGGGCCCACCCCCTCGATGGTGCCGTCGTAGAGGGGGGAGCGGTCCAGATTGGCCCGGATGATGTCGTGGGTGGCCCCGTTGGTGTAGGTGAGCCAGCACACCGCCTGATTTCTGGGGGGCTCTTTGGTGGAGAGGGAGAAGGGCTGGGCGTCCGGGTCGCCGTCCTGCCGCTCCATTTTGGAGAAGTCCACCGAGCGGGCGTTGACCCGGGGGGGCGTCCCCGTCTTGAACCGGCGGATGGAGAGGCCCAGGCGGACCAGACTGTCCGTCAGGGGCAGGGCGGCGGCCAGGCCGTCGGGCCCCGAGTCCCGGACCACCTCGCCCACGATGGTCCTTCCCCCGAGATAGGTGCCGGTGGCCACCACGACGGCCCTGACGGCGTACACCGCCCCGGTGTGGGTGACCACGGCGGAGACGGCGCCGTTCTCGGTGCGGATGTCCACCACCTCGGCCTGCTTCACCCAGAGGTTCTCCTGCCGCTCCAGGGTGTGCTTCATCACCTTCTGGTACTCCCTGCGGTCGGCCTGGGCCCGGAGGGACCAGACGGCGGGGCCCTTGCCCCGGTTGAGCAGCCGGTACTGGATGCAGGCTTTGTCGGCGGCCCGGCCCATCTCGCCCCCGAGGGCGTCCAGCTCCCGGACCAGGTGGCCCTTGCCGGTGCCCCCGATGGCGGGGTTGCAGGGCATGTTGCCCACGCTGTCCAGGTTGACGGTGAAGCACAGGGTCCTCATGCCCATCCGGGCGGCGGCCAGGGCGGCCTCGATGCCGGCGTGGCCCGCGCCGATGACGGCGATGTCGAATCGTCCCGCGTCGTAGGTCGTCATGGGATCACCAGCCTTCTTTTGGAGAATTAGGAATGAGGAATTAGGAATTAGGGATTGGGGGCGGTGTGGAGCACCACCAGGGGCAGGTGGGGGCGGTTGAACACCCGGAGGGAGGGCCCCGAGTTGCCCAGCCCCCGGGAGACCACCAGCTGCCCGGGGTCCAGCTGGTACAGTCCGGCGGAGTGGTCGGCGAAGAGGGTCCGGTCGGTGTCCAGCAGCCCGTCGGTGAAGGGCAGGCGGACGATCCCCCCGTGGCCGTGGCCGCACAGGGTCACGTCCACCCCGCACCGCTCATAGAGGGGGTAGTCGTCGTTCCGGTGGGCCAGCAGCAGGACGAAGGGGTCCCCCAGCTCCCCCCGGAGCTCGTCCATGAGCTGGGGCAGCGTCTTCTGGTCGGCGTAGCCGTTGGGGTCGTCGATGCCGGCCAGCGCCATGGTCTGCCCCTCCCGCTCCAGGGTGAGGTACTGGTTGGACAGGACGGTGACCCCGCAGGCGGTCAGAAGCTCCTTCAGCTCCCGCACCGCCCCGGTGCCCAGGGACCACTCGTGGTTGCCGGTGATGTAATAGGTGGGGGCGACGGCGGTCAGCCCCCGGGCCAGGGTCTCCACCCCCGACAGGTCGGCCCGGAACCTGTCCACCAGGTCGCCGGTGACGGCGATGAGGTCGGGCTCCAGCCCGGCCACGGCGGCGAGCAGCTCCCCGTTGTCCGGGCCGAACCGGGCGCCGTGGACGTCGGAGATCAGGGCGATGCGCAGCCCGTCGAAGGCGGCGGGCAGCCGGGGGGAGGAGACGGAGATGGTCTCGGTCTGGATGGCGGTCTGCTGCCACCAGAGGAAAAGTCCCGCCGCCGCGGCCAGGGCGGCCAGCAGAACGGCCAGCCGGGGGAGGCGGGACGGTCTCTTTCGTTTCGCGGTGTTCATGGGGACCTCCTTGCAGCGTTCCCATAGTATAGCACAAAGCGGGCCGCTTCCGCAAGAAAATGCCGGGAAAGGGGAGGGAAAACCTTGTACCCGGGCGCGATCCGTGGTATACTGTTAACTTGGTGTGATAGGCCCCTCCCCGCGGAGGGGCGAGACTGAAATGAGATCGGGTGTGCAGGCACAGCCATGAGATACAAGGAATGGAACTGCGCCCCCTGCGCGCCGGCGGCGCGGAGCGCCCTGGAGCGGGACGGCGTCCCGCCCCTGGCGGCCGCGGTGCTGTGCGCCCGGGGGCTGGATACAATGGAAAAGGTGCGCGACTTCTTCCAGGGGGAGGCGGACCGGTCGCTGGACCCCGGGCTGCTCCGGGACATGGACCGGGCGGTGGCCCGGGTGCGCCGGGCGCTGGAGGGCGGAGAGCGCATCGCGGTCTACGGCGACTACGACGTGGACGGCATCACCGCCACCGCTCTGCTGACCCAGTTCCTCCGCCGGGAGGGGGGCGACGTGGTCTGGTACATCCCCGACCGGCTGGCCGAGGGCTACGGCCTCAACGGCGAGGCGGTGTCCGCCCTGGCGGCGGACGGGGTGAAGCTCATCGTCACCGTGGACTGCGGCATCACCGTGGGCCCGGAGGCGGAGCAGGCCCGGGCGTTGGGGATGGATCTGGTGATCACCGACCACCACGAGTGCAAGGACCGCCTGCCCGACGCGGCGGCGGTGGTGGACCCCCACCGGCCCGACTGCCCCTATCCCTTCAAGCATCTGGCCGGGGTGGGGGTGGCCCTGAAGCTGGCGCTGGCCCTGGGCGGGCCGGACCGGCGGGAGGAGCTGCTGGAGGAGTACGCCGACCTGGCCGCCATCGGCACGGTGGCCGACGTGATGAAGCTGGTGGGGGAGAACCGGGCCCTGGTGCGCCGGGGGCTGCGGGTGCTGGAGCGCCGGGAGCGGCCCGGCCTGGCCATGCTGCTGCGGGAGGCGGGGCTGGAGGGAAAGCCCGTCACCTCGGGCGCCATCGGCTATGTCCTCTCCCCCCGGATCAACGCCTCCGGCCGGCTGGGCTGCGCCGGGCTGGCGGTGGAGCTGCTGCTCACCGGCGACCCCGCCCGGGGGGAGGAGCTGGCCCGGCAGCTGTGCGAGCTGAACCGGGAGCGGCAGTCCATCGAGGGGACGATCCTCCGGCAGTGCGTCACCCGCCTGGCGGCCGCGCCGGGGCCCTCGCCCCGGGTCATCGTCCTGGAGGACGAGCGCTGGCACCAGGGGGTGGTGGGCATCGTGGCCTCCCGCCTGGCGGAGAAGTACCACTGCCCCGCCTTCATGATCTGTCTGGACGGGGACCGGGGGAAGGGCTCCTGCCGGTCCTACGGGGGCTTCAACCTCTTCGCCGCCCTGTCCCGGTGCGGCGACCTGCTGGAGGGCTTCGGCGGCCATGAGCTGGCGGCCGGCTTCACGGTGCGGCGGGAGAATATCCCCGCCCTGCGTCGGCGGCTGGAGGAGCTGGTGAACGAGGCCACCGGGGGGGAGCCCCTGCCCTCGGTGCTGGAGGTGGACGTGGAGATCGACGACCCCGCGCTGCTCTCCCTGGAAAATGTGGAGAGCCTGGAGCTGCTGGAGCCCTGCGGCGCGGGGATGGAGCGGCCGGTGTTCACCCTGGCGGGGGCGGAGGTGCTCTCCGCCGCCGACGTGGGGGGCGGCCGCCACCTGAAGATGAAGCTGAGCCGGGGGGGACAGGTGCTGGACGCCATCTTCTTCTCGGTCACGGCCAGAGAGGCCCAGGTGGTCCCGGGCGACCGGATCGACGCGGCGTTCCAGGCCCAGGTCAACGAGTTCCGGGGCCGGCGGGAGGTGCAGCTCCAGCTGACCGACCTGCGTCCCGCCCGCACCCGGGCCCAGTGGGAGAGCCAGCTCTTCCGCCGGGTGATGGACGGGATGGACCTGGAGCCCGGCCAGGCCGCCGAGCTGCTCCCCGGCCGGGAGGCGTTCTCCGACCTGTGGCGCTACCTCCGGCGGCAGACGGCGGAGGGCCCCGTGGAGACCGAGCCCGCCCAGCTCAGCCGCAGCGTGGCCCGGGCCTGCGGCCGGCGGGAGGCCTACGGCCGCACCCTGGTGTGCCTGGAGGTCATGGATGAGCTGGGCCTCATCCGCCAGGAGCGCCGGGCGGGGAGGCTGACCATCGCGCTGAACGCGGTGGAGGGCAAGGTGGACCTGGAACAGAGCCGGCTCATGCGCCGGCTGAGATCGCTGTCCGGCACGGCCGCCGGCGGCGGGGAAGAGAGGTGATTGGGCATGGACCCGATCTTGGAACGGTATCAGGAGCTGGAGGAGAAGATCCGCTCCTACCTGCCCAACTTTGACCAGCAGCTGCTGTACAACGCCTTTATCTACGCGGACAACGCCCACTCGGGGCAGAAGCGCAAGGACGGCTCTCCCTATATCACCCACCCGCTGGCGGTGGCCGAGATCGTGGCCGACCTGGGGCTGGACCTGGAGTCGGTGATCGCGGCGCTGCTTCACGACTGCATCGAGGACACTGAGAGCACCCACGACGAGATCGCCAAGAAGTTCGGGCCCACGGTGGCCGACCTGGTGGAGGGGGTCACCAAGCTGACCCGGGTGCAGTACACCTCCAAGGAAGAGGAGCAGATGGAGAATCTGCGCAAGATGCTCCTGGCCATGGCCAAGGACATCCGGGTGGTCCTCATCAAGATCTGCGACCGGCTGCACAACATCCGCACCATGGAGTACCAGACCCCCAAGAAGCAGCGGGAGAAGGCCCTGGAGACCATGGAGATCTACGCCCCCCTGGCCCACCGGCTGGGCATGCAGAAGATCAAGTGGGAGCTGGAGGACACCTCCCTGCGCTATCTGGACCCCATCGGCTACAAGGAGATCGAGGACGAGCTGAACTCCCGCTCCGCTGCCCACGAGGAGTTTCTGGCCTCCACCCAGGCGGCCATCGAGAAGCGCCTGGCCGACGACGGCATCCAGTGCACCGTCTACGGCCGGGTGAAGCACATCTACTCCATCTACCGCAAGATGTTCACCCAGAACAAGAC
>CALXCP010000027.1 GCA_944386845.1 uncultured Oscillospiraceae bacterium
CAATGGGGTGCAATGTGGCCTGCCCCTATCTACCCTGCAAGCACCGGGAGGATTGGGGGCTTGACGATCCGACAGGAAAATCAGACAAAGCATTTTTGGAGATAATCCAGTCTATCAAAGAAAAAATTGATAATCTAAGAAATCGAATAGAACACAACGCACTTCTTTAGATGGATAGCAAATCCAGTCGGGGCTGTCAATGGTCGAGATGAACGGCGCACAAGTGCGCCGCCATTGACCGCCCCGCCCGGCCTTGCTCTGCGGTTATCAAGGCGGGCAAGCACCAGAAGTGCTTGCCCGCCTCCTTTGATTTTAGGTCGAATTGCGTCCCATGGTGGGATTGATTTCCGCCGGGGCGGAAATCAATCCCCTATTGCCTGGGAGCGTTTACGCTCCCAGGCGGTGGTCGAAATGGGTCTCGATTTGAGACCCATTTCGACAGAAACTTACATCAAATTGAGGGAAGTTTTGATTGTGGCCGTTTATGGCCTGAAACCCTTGCAATTTCTCGGTTTTTGTGATACTATTTTGATACTAAGAAAGCGTACTGCCTCAAATAAGCAGGCAAAACATTAACATATTTGCGAATGTTTTGCCTGCAAAATCACCCTAAATACGCTCCCATATATCTGAATTTGCCGAGTGGGAATAAATATTCAGCCCGCGGGTCCTTTTTCAAAGGAACCCGCGGGTTTTCTCCTATGGTTGGAACTTTGGCCCGGAGCAGGCGGAGAAAGGCCGCAAACGGCCACGGCGTTCTATTGACCGGGAAGGGCGGTAAAAGGTTGATTTATAAGCGGCGGCATGATATACTACCTGTAAATTATAAAGAGTTAAGCCTAATTTAATACAGAGAAGCAATATGATTGATGATATGATTATTTTATTTGTATAGCTGCTGGTATGGTCATGATTCGATGTCCCCAGAAGGCATGGGAATTTCAGCATTTTCTTTCTAGCAAAGATGGAGACCCAACAAAACTGTTTTTGATCGTTTGCCGAATATTCGGTATTTTTGCTATTTGCTTTGAGATTGCAGCTCTTGTATATTTCTTTGTAGTGAATAAAATATCGCTTTGAAAGGAGCGGTGTACTTTTGAAAAATTTACAGGCAGGTGGATTCCTTTTCGTTGGTGGAGCTATTCTTATGACCAGCGAAGTTGCAGGATGGATTCCAGTTGTTGGAAGCGTTTGCGCTTTGCTTGGTGGTGGAATGTTAATATATTATCTGTTCAGTAAAAATGGAAAATACTAATTTATAGAGTAATAGATAAATCTCGATTTAGTAGGGAGATAGCACTCCCTGTCGGGCTGTCAATGGTCGAGATGAACGGCGCACAAGTGCGCCGCCATTGACCGCCCCGCCCGGTCTTACCCTGCGGTTATCAAGGCGGGCAAGCCCTAGGGGTGCTTGCCCGCCTCCTTTAATTTTGGGCGGAGGTCAGTAGCCGAAATTGGCCTCAAATTGAGGCCAATTTCGGCAGGGGATTGCAAAGCCTAGATCCCTTGCAATCGCAGGCTTTCTGTGATACTATTTTGATACTAAGAAAACGAGGTGTCCTAAATAGCAAGTGAAATATTAACATATTTGCGAAAGTTTTTCCTGTGAAACCACCTCAAATACACCCTACTATATCTGAATTTGCCGAATGGGAATAAACAGCAGGATGACCGGCCAAAAGGCACCGCTCAATTTGAGCGGTGCCTTTTTCGTAAGATGTGTCCCGCCCGTCTGCTGATCGCCGGGCGCACGGCCTCCGGTGCTGCCCGGGCCGCTGCTCCCCGTTCAAAGGCCCGGCCGTTCGATCCCCAGAAGGACCATGGCGGCGAGGGCCAGGATCCAGGGCAGGAAGATGATCGGGAGCAGGATCGCGGCCTTGTGGTTTTCATAGTGGAACTCCTCGTAGGAGAACAGCTTTTTCGGGTCGTCCAGGTAGTAAAGATACAGATACACCGGCGGCGTGGCGGGGTGCTTGAAGTAGGCATGGTACTCCCGCTCCTCGCCGTCCAGGGTGTAGCGGTAATAGCCGCGCCAGTTGTAATGACCAGTCTCGCCGATGGGGTGCTTTCGCACCAGGGACGCCTTGATGACGTGGTCCCGGCTCCGGGCGATGTCCCGCTTCCGCTCCAGGCTCACGCTGTGGGAGACCTTCTTGTAGAGGGGGATGGCGATGAAATACCCCCCGATCAGGATGGCGAATACGACCGCCCATTTGGCCCAGTTCACCGGATCGTCGGTGAACACGCCCACCAATGCTTCCCGGATGCTCATACCGATACCCCCTCTGCGGATGGAACGCGGCGCTGGCGCTTCCTGCGTCCATGATACAGCATTCGGGCGCGCACTGCAAGACGTATTTCTGGGACATCGGCCGGCGGACCTCCTGTATCCCGAGAGGGACGCCGGGGGGATGGGGCGGCACAGCCAGGAGCCGCCCGCCGAAAAATGGCCTCCGGATAAATTGCAATTCCTCCCGCACTGTGCTATGCTTTTTTCATCTGAACGCCGGGCGCGGCCCGGGGGAGGAGGACGACATGTACGAGCTGATCCCCGTCACCGAGAGGAGCTTTTATATCCAGAGCCCGGCCAAGATCGGGCTGGTGCGGCTGAACGACACCGATGTGTGTCTCATCGACAGCGGAAACGACAAGGACGCGGGCCGGAAGGTCCGCCAGCTGCTGGACGCCCGGGGCTGGCGCCTCACCGCCATCTACAACACCCACTCCAACGCCGACCACATCGGCGGGAACAGGTATCTCCAGGGACAGACCGGGTGCGCGGTGTACGCCCCGGGCATCGAGTGCGCCTTCACCCGGCATCCGGAGCTGGAGCCAGCCTTCCTGTACGGCGGCTATCCGTGTCGGGACCTGCGGCACAAGTTCCTGATGGCCCAGGAGAGCGACGCCCGGCTCCTGACCCAGGACGTCCTGCCCGAGGGGTTCCGGCTCATCCCGCTGCCGGGGCATTTCTTCGACATGGTGGGCTTCCGCACCCCGGACGATGTGGTCTATCTGGCCGACTGCCTCTCCAGCCGGGAGACCCTGGACAAGTACCAGATCGGCTTTGTGTACGACGTGGCCGCCTATCTGGACACCCTGGAGCGGGTGAAGGGGATGGAGGCCCGGATGTTCATCCCCGCCCACGCTCCGGCGGCGGAGGATGTGGCCGGGCTGGCCCAGTACAACATCGACAAGGTGTGGGAGATCGCCGGGCGCATCCTGGAGCTTTGCGGGACGCAACGGGGTTCGAGACCATCCTGCAAAAGCTGTTCCAGCGGTATCAGCTGACCATGAACTTTGAGCAGTACGTCTTGGTGGGCAGCACGGTGCGCTCCTACCTTTCCTGGCTGAGGGACAGCGGGAAGGTGGACGCGGTGTTCGAAGACAGCCGGCTGCTCTGGACGGCGAAGTGACGGGGCGGAGCGCCCGGTTTTCTGTGAGCGGCAGACGGCCCGGCCAGGTGGACATCCCCGGCCGGGCCGTGATATAATATGCGGCAGCTGACCGGCGCCGCAGGGCACCACAGGTCTGCGCACGATCCTTCCAGACGAAGAGGAGCGGTGAATGTGAGAAAGTTTGCGGTGTTCAGCGGATTTTTGGGCTCGGGGAAGACCACCACCATGATGGCCCTGACCAGGTACCACACGGCCCGCCACGGGAAGGCGGCCATGATCTCCAACGACCTGGGCCACGGGGTGGAGCTGGCCGACGACCGGTTGGCCCGGCTCAGCGGCTGCAACGCCTCGGGGATGACGGATGAGTGCATCTGCTATCAGAACGAGAACCTGGCCCGGCGGCTCAACGAGTACTACGACGACGGCTGCCAGCTGGTCATCTCGGACATCCCGGGCTTCGGGGTGGGGGCGCTGGAGCATGTGTACCACGGGCTGGCCGGGAAGTTCCCCGGGCAGTTCCAGCTGGCCCCCTTCACCGTGCTGGTGGAGCCCAGGACGGTGGAGCTGCTCCGCAGCGGGCAGGGGGGAGACATGGCGTACCTGCTGGACACCCAGCTCGTTGAGGCCGACCTCATCGTCCTCAACAAGTGCGACCTGCTGACTCGTGAACAGGCGGAGGCCGACAAGGCGTGGCTGGCCGGGCGCTACCCCGAGGCGTCGGTCATCGCCATCAGCGCCCGGGAGGAGAGGGGGCTGGAGGAGCTGTCCCAGGCGCTGATCCGGGGGGAGGCGTCCATGCGCCGGCCCGACATCGGCTACGGCGGCGAGGCCTTCCGGGCCGCCATGGGCAGGCTCAGCGAGTACTATCTCCAGTACCACGCCGTGGTCTGCTGCAACGACTTCGACGGCAGCGCCTACCTCGTGGACATGGCCAGGCAGGCCCGGGAGGACATCCGGGCGGCGGGCCGTGAGATCCCACACCTGAAGCTGCTGGCCTGGGAGCCCGAGGGCGATTTCGGCAAGGTGGACCTCATCGGCACCGACCGGGACATCGAGGTCACCCGCCGCTTTGCCCGGCCCTGCACCGCCGTGGCGGCGGTGCTCAACGCCAGCGCCGCCTGCCCCGCCGACGAGCTGGACCGGCTGATCACCGGGGTGGTGGAGGCGGTGTCCGACCGGTATCAACTGGAGCTCACCGTGTTCAAGCGGGAGTGCTTCGGCATGGGGGGCTGAGAGATGGGAACGGCCATCCGCGCCACCCGGTCGGTGTGCCCCGTCTGCCTGAAAAACCTCCCCGCGGAGCTGTGCCGGGAGGAGGACGGGCGCATCTGGCTGGAGAAGACCTGCCCCGAGCACGGGCACTTCCGGGTGCTGGTGTGGGAGGGGCTGCTGGACTTCGAGCAGTGGACCCTCGGGGCCGGGCCCCTGCCGGAGGGCAGCGGACTGCGCTGCCCGGAGAGCTGCGGCATCTGCGGCGAGCACGACTGCGGCACCTGCTGCGCCCTGCTGGAGGTCACCGGCCGGTGCGACCTGCGCTGCCGCTATTGCTTCGCCGACGGCGGCAGGGAGGAGGTGGACCCGCCCCTCAGCGAGCTGAAGCGGGCTGTGGACACCATCGCGGCCCGCTGCGGCAAGCCGCTGCTCCAGCTCTCGGGGGGAGAGCCCACCCTGCGGGACGACCTGCCCGAGCTGGTGCGCTATGCCAAGGAGGCGGGCTGCGCCTATGTGCAGCTCAACACCAACGGCATCCGGCTGGCCCGGGAGCCCGACTATGCCAAAAAGCTGGCGGAGGCCGGACTGGACATCGTTTTCCTGCAGTTCGACGGCACCCGGGACGACATCTATGAGACCCTCCGGGGCGTCCCGCTGTTAAAGACCAAGCTGGAGGCCGTCCGGGTCTGCGCCGACCTGCGGGTGGGGGTGACCCTGGTGCCCACGGTGGTGAGGGGGGTCAACGACGACGACCTGGGGGAGCTGGTGGCTCTGGCCCGCTCTCTGGCCCCCGGCGTCCGGGGAGTCCACTTCCAGCCGGTGTCCTACTTTGGCCGCTATCCCCGCGGGACCGGGGGAGAGGAGCGCTACACCCTGGACCGGCTCATGGCCGACCTCAGCGCCCAGGCGGGCGTCCCGGCGGAGAGCTTCCTCCCCTCCCGGTGCGACCACCCCCTGTGCGGCTTCCACGCCAATTTCCTCATCGACCCGGCCGGGGGACTGACCCCGCTGAGCTTGGTCACCCACGCCGCCCGGACCCGGGGCACCGCCCGGGAGAACCGGGAATATGTCGCCCTTCACTGGCGCCGGGCCCCGGAGGGGCCGGCGCCCTCGGCCGGCGCCGACCTGTCCGGGGAGATGGACTTCGACACCTTTCTCTACCGCCTGCGCCACGGAAGCCTGCTCCTGTCGGCCATGGCGTTTCAGGACGCCATGAACCTGAACATCGAGCGGCTCCACCGCTGCAGCCTCCACGTCTATGACAACGGGGCCATCAAGCCCTTCTGTGCGAAATATCTCTCGCCGGTCTGGGGCGCCGGGGGAAAGGTGGAAGAAGACAGGGCCTGATCGACTTTTGTGCCCGCATGTGGTATGATATGCTCACGGCGCCGGCCGCAGTTTAGCCGGGGCGGCAGGAACATGGAGAGGGGGAGACCGGTATGTCGGTCATCGCGATCGGGAAAACAGGGCTGTCGGCAGAGCAGATGGGCTTTGGCGCGCTGCCCATACAGCGGATCGGGAAGGCGGAGGCCGTCTATCTGCTTCAGAAGGCGCTGGACGGCGGCATGACGTATTTCGACACCGCCCGGGCCTATTCGGACAGTGAGGAGAAGCTGGGGGAGGCGTTCGCCGGCCGGTGGGACAGGGTGATCCTTGCCACCAAGACCATGGCGGAGACGCCGGAGCAGTTCTGGGAGCAGCTGCATGAGAGCCTTCGCCTGCTGCGCACCGACCACATCGACGTGTACCAGCTCCATAACCCGGCGTTCTGCCCTTGCCCCGGGGATGAGAGCGGGCTGTATGATGCGATGGTGCAGGCTCGGGAGCAGGGGAAGATCCGCTTCATCGGCATCACGAACCACCGCCTGGCCGTGGCCCGAGAGGCGGTGGCGTCCGGCCTGTACGACGTGCTGCAGTTCCCGCTGAGCTACCTCAGCGCACCGGAGGAGCTGGCGCTGGAGGATGCCTGCCGCGATGCCGGCGTGGGGCTGATCGCCATGAAGGCGCTGGCCGGCGGGCTGCTGACCAGCGGCTATGCCGCCGCGGCCTGGATGGCGCAGCACGACGGGATCTTGCCCATCTGGGGGATCCAACGGGAGAGCGAGCTGGACCAGTTCCTGTCCTGCATCCCGGCACCGCCGGCGATGACAGCGGAATATGCGGCGATCATCGAGGCAGACCGGCGTGAGCTGCGGGGAGAGTTCTGCCGCGGCTGCGGCTACTGTATGCCTTGTCCCCATGGGATCGAGATCAATACCTGTGCCCGGGCCTCTTTGCTGCTGCGCCGGGCTCCCGCCGGGACCATGCTCTCCCCGGAGGGACAGGCGAAGATGGCCCGGATCGAGCATTGCGTGAACTGTGGTCAGTGCGCCGCCAAGTGCCCCTACGGACTGGACACCCCCGCATTGCTGCAGCGAAACTACCAGGACTTCAAGGAGGTGCTGGCGGGCAAGCCCCTTTGATCGTGCGGTCACCCGTCGGGTCACGCGGGCCGTCAGGAGCCCCGGGGCCCGGCGGGCGGATTTTTTATATTTTGCATTGACTTTTTCCTGCTTCCGTGGTAAGATAGCTTTCGCCTTTGGTCATGGGTCCGCCGAGACGGAGAGATGTCCGAGTGGTTTAAGGAGCCGGTCTTGAAAACCGGTGACTCGCAAGAGCCGTGGGTTCGAATCCCACTCTCTCCGCCACTTTTTTCTCTCATTGGACCGGCCGGGCCAGCTTACAGCCATGCAGAAGTACCCAAGTGGCTATAAGGGGCTCCCCTGCTAAGGGAGTAGGCGGGTAAAACCGTGCGGGGGTTCGAATCCCCCCTTCTGCGCCAAAACGAAAGGACATCCGAAAGGATGTCCTTTCGTTTTGGGTTCCGCCGCCCAAAGGGCGGCTCCACCCTTCGGCATTTCAATGCTCGGGGTCGGCAAAGCCGCCCCTGCGCAATTCTCCGCCGCCTCCGGCGGCTCCGAATTTACGGCGCACTCACGCCGCCGGCCAGAAGGCCGGTGTTGTCCTTCCGCGGCACCTGCATCTTTTTCATCAACACAGGAAAGCTCGTCGCAAGCGTCATATCGCTTGCGACGAGCTTTTTCTTTTGGCCTTTTCGGGGCAAAGTGTTGCGAAACAGGGCGGTATCCGCTATACTGGAGATAGAAAGCTGCGGTATGCGCGGGAGTTCACGGGAGGAGGAGTCGCTGTGAAGGGCGTGGAACTGGGAAAGATCATCCGGGAGTTTCAATTGGAGGTGCTCCGGGGGGCAAGCGGCTATGAGGACCGGCTGGTCACCACCGAGGAGATGATCCGCCCAGGCCTGCCCCTGAAGGGGTTCTTCGAGCACTTCAACCCGGAGCGGCTCCAGGTCATCGGACAGGTGGAGACCACCTATCTCCAGGGCATGGACCCGGAGGAGCGGGCCATGCGGCTGAACGATTTCTTTGCGTATGACTTTCCGGCGGTGATCATCAGTCGGGGGATGGAACCTTTGCCGGAGATGGTGGAGTCGGCAGAAAAGCACGACCGTACCCTGCTGCGCTCCCAGCTGGCCACCGCCGAGCTGATCAGCTCGGTGATCACCTACCTCACTGCGGAGCTGGCTCCCAGCATCACCCGCCATGGCGTCTTGCTGGAGGTGTACGGCGAAGGGGTGCTGCTCATGGGAGAGTCGGGCGTGGGCAAGAGCGAGACGGCCATCGAGCTGGTGAAGCGGGGACACCGCCTCATCGCCGATGACGCGGTGGAGATCCGTCGGGTCAATACCCACACCCTCATCGGCACCGCCCCGGAGCTCATCCGCCACTATATCGAGCTGCGGGGCATCGGGGTGGTGGACGTACAGCGGCTGTTCGGCATGAGCGCCGTGAAGAAGGATCAGGAGATCGACCTGGTCATAAACCTGGAGCAATGGCGGGATGACGCCCAGTACGACCGGCTGGGGCTGGATGACCGGTTCACCACCCTGCTGGACGTGAAGCTGCCAGCTATGACCATCCCGGTGAAGCCGGGGCGCAATTTGGCCATCATCGTGGAGGTGGCCGCCATGAACGACCGGCAGAAGAAGATGGGCTACAACGCGGCCCAGGCCTTCAACGACCAGATCAACGCCCACTTTGAACAGGTGATGGCGGAGCAGGAGAGGGAGAAGAAGCAGTAAGCGCAGAACAGGGGAGGAGGGCGTTCCATGGCAGTCTATGTGGGCGTGGACGTGGGAGGGACCAACCTCACGGCGGGACTGGTGGACGACCGGTGCCGCATCCTGGCCCGGGCGGGGCGCAAGACCCCCAAGGACGGCACCCTGTGCCGGGCCATCCTGGACCTGGCCCGGGAGGTGACCGCCGCCGCCGGCGCCCGGCCGGAGGAGGTGGTCCGCCTGGGCATCGGCATCCCGGGGGCGGTGGACCGCGCCCGGGGCGTGGTGCTCCACACCCCCAACATCCGCATGGAAAATGCCCCGGTGGCCGACCTGATCCGGGCGGAGTGGCCGGTGCCCGTGGCCCTGGAGAACGACGCGGGGTGCGCCGCCGCCGGGGAGTACCTGGCCGGGGCGGCCAGGGGGCACCGCTCCGCCATGGTGGTCACCCTGGGCACCGGGGTGGGGGCGGGACTCATCGTGGACGGAGCCCTGTTCCTGGGCTGCGGCGGCATCGGGCCTGAGGCGGGCCACATGGTCATCCATCCCGGCGGCCGGCCCTGCAACTGCGGGCGAAAGGGCTGCTGGGAGCGGTACGCCTCGGCCACCGGCCTGAAGCAGACCACCCGGGAGGCGATGCTCCGCCGTCCGGACAGCCTGATGTGGGAGCTGGCCGGCTCTCCCGAAAGGGTGTCAGGGAAAACCGCTTTTCAGGCCGCCCGCCGCGGGGATGAGGCCGGCCGGGAGGTGGTGGAGGACTATCTGTTCCACCTGGGGCTGGGGCTGGCCAATCTGGTCAACTGCTTCCACCCGGAGGTCATCTGCCTGGGGGGCGGAGTGAGCAACGAGGGGGACGACCTGTTCCTGGAGCCCCTGCGCCGGATGGTGGACGCGGAGAGCTTCAACCCCACCCGGGACAGGACCCGGCTGGTGAAGGCCGCCCTGGGCAACGACGCGGGCATCATCGGGGCGGCGGTGCCCCTGCCCGGACATCCCTGACCGGAACTGAGGGGCGGTCCCGTCTGGCGGCGGGGCCGCCCTTTTCCAGACGCCCTGGAATTTTCCCGGCGATTTTTGGGGGAAAGCGGTTCTATTTTGGCCGGGAGTATGTTAGAATACCATACTGGAACAAGATGCGGAGAGGGGGGAGCGCCATGGAGGACCTGCACAGACTGGCCGGCCGGCTGCGCCGGGAATGCCCGGAGCTGGAGCTGCGGGAGAATGAGCTCATGGCCAAGTACACCACCTTCCGGGTGGGCGGCCCCGCCGCCCTCATGGCTCTGCCCAAAACGGAAGAAGAGGCACAGGCCGCCCTCCGGGCCGCCCGGAAGCTGGGCGTGGAGCCTTTTTTCCTGGGGAATGGGTCCAACCTGCTGGTCCCCGACGAGGGGGTGGACCGTTTCCTGATCAAGCCCGCCGGCCGGTACTCCGTGGACCCGCTGAACCGGGTGTGGGAGGCGGACGGGACCCTGGCGGCGGGCGGGGCAGTGCTCCTGTCCCGGCTGGCCGCGGCCGCCCTGGATATGGGACTTACCGGCCTGGAGTTCGCCGGAGGGATCCCCGGCAGCGTGGGCGGCGCGGCGACCATGAACGCCGGCGCCTATGACGGCGAGATGGCCCAGGTGGTGGCCTCGGTGACCGCTCTGGACCGGACAGGGGAGTGCCGGGTATTCCAGCCGGAGGAGTGCGGCTTTGGCTATCGGAGAAGTGCCTTCTCCCCGGGAGACTGGCTGATCACACAGGTCCGCTTCCGTCTGACACCCGGGGACCCGGCGTCCATCCGCGCCCGGATGGACGACTTGACCGCCCGGCGGAAAGAGAAGCAGCCCCTGGAGTTCCCCAGCGCGGGGAGCACCTTCAAGCGGCCTCCGGGCCATTTCGCCGCCGCCCTCATCGACCAGTGCGGCCTGAAGGGGCTGACGGTGGGGGGCGCCCAGGTGTCTGAGAAGCACGCCGGCTTCCTCATCAACCGGGGGGGCGCCACCTGCGCCGACATCCTGGAGCTCATCGACCGGGTGAGGGAAGAGGTGCTCCGTCAGACCGGGGTGGAGCTGGAGCTGGAGGTCCGGGTCCTGCAGTAAGGCGGGACCCCTTTACAAGAGGTGAGAGAGATGGAATTCGTCATCATTTCCGGCCTGTCCGGAGCGGGGAAGAGCAAGGCGGCCTCCTTCCTGGAGGACATGGGCTTCTTCTGTGTGGACAACCTGCCCGTTCCCCTCATCCCCAAGCTGGCCGAGCTGATCATGGCGGGCAGCGGGGTGTATGAGCGGGTGGCGCTGGTCAGCGACATCCGGGGAGGGCAAAACCCACAGGGATTGCTCCAGGCGCTGGACACCCTGCTGGGGATGCGGTGCAGCTATAAGATCCTGTTCATCGAGGCCGGGGATGACACCATCATCAAGCGCTATAAGGAGACCCGGCGCAGCCACCCCCTGGCTCACGGCGGTGCCAGCCTTGAGGAGGCGGTGCGGGCCGAGCGGGAGGCCCTGGCCCCCGTCCGGGCCCGGGCGGACCATATCATCGACACCACCGCCCTTTCCACCGCCAAGCTGCGGGGCAGTCTCATGGAGCTCTTCGGCAGCGGGGAGCGGGCCCGGGAGATGAGCGTCAGCGTCATCTCCTTTGGCTTCAAGTACGGCCTGCCCATCGAGGCCGACCTGGTCTTTGACGTGCGCTTCCTGCCCAACCCCTACTATGTGGAGGAGCTCCGGGAGCACACCGGGCTGGAGCCGGCGGTGCGGGACTACGTCATGCAGGGGGCCCAGGCGGAGCGCTTCCTGACCAAGCTCAACGACCTGGTGGACTTCCTGCTCCCCCAGTATGTGGAGGAGGGGAAGACCGCTCTGGTCATCGCGGTGGGCTGCACCGGCGGGCGGCACCGCTCGGTGGCGGTGACCCGGGCGCTGGCCGACCACATCAAGGAGCTGGGCTATCAGGCTGTGGAGAACCACCGGGATATGACCCGGGGCTGAGGACCGGGAAAGGAGGCGGCCGCGGTGACGGAAGAGACGGGGAATGCCGGCCTGCGCTGGGAGCAGGGCCCCCGGGTGACGGCCATCGGAGGGGGGACGGGACTGTCCACCATGCTCCGGGGACTGAAGAGCTGGACGAAGAACCTCACCGCCATCGTCACGGTGGCCGACGACGGGGGAGGTTCCGGCATGCTGCGCCACGACCTCGGGATGCCCCCGCCGGGGGACATCCGCAACTGCATGCAGGCGCTGGCCAATGTGGAGCCCATCATGGAGCAGCTGCTGGGCTACCGCTTTTCCGAGGGGAGGCTGGCCGGGCAGGCCTTCGGCAATCTGCTGCTGGCCGCCCTCAACGGCATCTACGACACCTTTGACCAGGCGGTGGCCGGCATGAGCCACGTGCTGGCCATCACCGGGCAGGTGCTCCCCGTTACCAACGAGGACGTGGCTCTGGAGGCCGAGTTCGAGAACGGCGCCCGGGTGCTGGGGGAGTCCCGCATCTTCCAGTGCAAGAAGCGGCAGGACTGCCGCATCCGGCGGGTGCGTCTGGTGCCCGGGAGGCCCAAGGCGCTGCCCGACACCCTGCGGGCCATCCGGGAGGCCGACCTGGTCCTGCTGGGGCCGGGGAGCCTGTACACCAGCATCATCCCCAACCTGCTGGTGGATGGGGTGGCCGACGCCATCCGGGAGAGCGACGGCCTGAAGGTCTATGTCAGCAACATCATGACCCAGGAGGGGGAGACCGAGGGCTACACCCTCTCCGACCACCTGGAGGCCCTCACCGCCCACGGGGGAGAGGGGCTCATCGACGTGGTGCTGGCCAACTCCCGGCCGGTGGCCCCCGAGGTGGCCGACCGCTACCGCCGGGAGGACGCCGCCCCGCTGGCGGTGGACCGGGAGCGCCTGGCGGAGCTGGGGGTGGAGGTGGTGGAGCGGCCGCTGGTCTCCGAGACGTCGGAGTTCGCCCGGCACGACCCCGCCTGCCTCACCCGGGCCATCGTGGAGCTGTACCAGGAGCGGGGCGATATGCGCATTTTCCGATAGACCGGGAGGGAAGGAGGAGCGGCCATGTCATTTTCCGGCGACACCAAGGGAGAGCTGTGCCGGCAGGAGTTCGCCCACCGCAGCTGCACACAGGCGGAGGCCTATGGCGTGCTGCTCTACTGCAACACCTTCCAGAGCACCGGGGTGCGCATCGTCACCGAGTGCGCCGACTTTGCCCGGCGGCTGCCCCCGCTGTTCCGGCGGGCCTTCCGGGTGGACTTTGACAGCGTGACGGAGGGGGAGCGGGGCGGAAAGCGCATCCTGTCCATCACCGACCCCTATAAGCTGGGCCTCATCCTGGACACCTTCGGCATCGACCCCGGGGGCGTGGTGGCCCACCACATCAACTTCGCCGTGCTGGAGGAGGAGTGCTGCCGGGCGGCCTTTCTGCGGGGGGCTTTTCTGGCGGGAGGGTCGGTGACCGACCCGGCCAAGCGCTACCATCTGGAGCTGTTCACCTCTCATTACAGCGTCAGCCGGGAGATGCAGGCCCTGATGCTGGAGGCGGGCTTCTCCCCCAAGGAGACCACCCGGAAGTCCAACTACGTCATCTACTTCAAGCACAGCGAGTCCATCGAGGACTTTCTCACCGCCATCGGCGCCCCCCTGGCCGCCATGGAGGTGATGAACGCCAAGGCGGAAAAGCACCTGCGCAACGGGGTGAACCGGCGGGTGAACTGCGACTCGGCCAACCTCACCAAGGCGGTGGACGCCGCCCAGGAGCAGATCGAGGCCATCCGCCGGCTGGAGCGCCGGCCGGGGCTGGACGCCCTGCCGGACAAGCTGTCCGAGGCGGCCCGGCTGCGGCTGGACAACCCGGAGCTCACCCTGAGCCAGCTGGCCGAGCTGTTCGACCCGCCCATCACCAAATCCGCCCTGAACCACCGGCTGCGCAAGCTGATGGCCCTGGCGGGAGAAGAGAGAGAATAAGGAGACAGACCAATGATCGGATTGTGGATCACGGCGGGGATATGCGTGCTGTTGGCCATCCTGCTTTTTTGTGGGAAATGCGGCTTCATCATCATCGGCTACAATACTGCCCCGCCGGAGGTGAAGGCCAAGTACAACAAGAAGAAGCTGTACCGGGCGGTGGGCATCATGTTCCTGGTGCTGGCAGCCATGACGGCAGTGCTGGCCGTTTGGTACGAGCCGCTGAAGAAAATCTATTCCTACGCGGCGGTGATCGCCATCGCGGCCTGCATGTTCTACTGCCTGGGCTACTGCAAGTACCCGGAGGCCGAGCCCCCGGCGGAGGACCGGCCGGAGGAGGACGGGTCTGACCGGAGCTGAGAGGAGGGAGCAAGGTGTCCTTCGTCCATCTGCATCTGCATACCGAATACTCCCTGCTGGACGGAGCCTGCCGCATCAAGGATCTGGTGAAGCGGGTGAAGGAGCTGGGGCAGGAGGCGGTGGCCATCACCGACCACGGCGTCATGTACGGCGCCGTGGATTTCTACCGCGCCTGCAAGGCGGAGGGCATCAAGCCCATCATTGGCTGCGAGGTCTATGTGGCGCCCCGGAGCCGTTTTGACCGGGTCCACGAGCTGGACGCCGCCTCCCGGCATCTCGTGCTGCTGTGCAAGGATGAGGAGGGCTACCGCAACCTGTCCTATCTGGTGAGCATGGCCTTTCTGGAGGGCTTCTACATCAAGCCCCGGATCGACATGGAGCTGCTGCGGAAGCACTGCGGCGGGCTCATCGCCCTGTCCGCCTGCCTGTCGGGGGAGATCCCCCGGCGGCTGCTGGCCGGGGACTACGACGGGGCCCGGGCCTTCGCCGAGGAGATGGACGGGCTGTTCGGCCGGGGGAATTTCTACCTGGAGCTCCAGGACCACGGCCTGGAGGAGGAGCAGACCGTCATCACCGGCATTCTCCGCATCCACCGGGAGACCGGCATCCCCCTGGTGGTCACCAACGACGCCCACTACCTGCGTCGGGAGGACGCCGAGATGCAGGACATCCTCATGTGCATCCAGATGGGCAAGCTGGTGGATGACCCCGACCGCATGAAGTTCGAGAGCGACCAGTCCTATGTGAAGAGCGAGGAGGAGATGCGCGCCCTCTTTCCCCAGTGGCCCGAGGCGGCGGACAACACCGCCGCCATCGCGGAGATGTGCCGGGTGGATTTCGAGTTCGGCAAGTACCACCTGCCCCGCTTCGACTGCCCGGAGGGCTACGACGCCGACAGCTATTTTGAAAAGCTGTGCCGGGAGGGGTTCGCGCGCCGGTACCCCGACGCGCCGGAGGACTACCGCCAGCGGCTGGAGATGGAGATGGGGGTCATCCGGCAGATGGGCTTCGTGGAGTACTTCCTCATCGTCTCCGACTTTATCGGCTACGCCAAGGGCCGGGGCATCCCGGTGGGGCCGGGCCGCGGCTCGGCGGCGGGGTCCATGGTGTCCTATTGCCTGAACATCACCAACATCGACCCCATGAAGTACTCCCTGTACTTCGAGCGCTTCCTGAATCCGGAGCGCATCTCCATGCCCGATATCGACATCGACTTCTGCATCCGCCGGAGGCAGGAGGTCATCGAGTATGTCCAGAAGAAGTACGGCGCCGACCACGTGGCCCAGATCGTCACCTTCGGCACCATGGCCGCCCGGGGCTCCATCCGGGACGTGGGCCGGGTGCTGAACTTCCCCTACGCCGAGGTGGACGTTCTGGCCAAGCAGGTGCCCGGCGGGCCGGGTAACCTGCACATCACCCTGGCAGACTCCCTGAAGCTGTCCAAGCAGCTCCGGGACAGCTACGAGGGGGACGAGCGGGTCAGAAAGCTCATCGATACCGCCATGGCCATCGAGGGGATGCCCCGGAACGCCTCCACCCACGCGGCGGGGGTGGTCATCACCAGCCGGCCGGTGTACGAGTACGTCCCCCTGGCCAAGAACGACGAGTCGGTGGTGACCCAGTATGTGATGACCACGCTGGAGGAGCTGGGCCTGCTGAAGATGGACTTTCTGGGCCTGCGCAACCTGACGGTGCTGGACGACACGGTGCAGATGGTCCGGCGGAGCCGGCCGGGCTTTACCCTGGACGACATCCCGGACAACGACCCGGAGACCATGAAGATGCTCTCCGACGGCAAGACCTCCGGCGTGTTCCAGATGGAGTCGGCGGGCATGACGGGGGTGTGCGTGGGCCTCAAGCCCAAGGACATCGAGGACATCACCGCCATCATCGCCCTCTACCGCCCCGGGCCCATGGACTCCATCCCCCGGTTCATCGCCTGCAAGCACGACGCCCACCTGGTGAAGTACCGCCACCCCATGCTGGAGCCCATCCTGTCGGTGACCTACGGCTGTATCGTCTACCAGGAGCAGGTCATCGAGATCTTCCGGAAGCTGGGCGGCTACACCATGGGGCAGGCGGACATGGTCCGCCGGGCCATCTCCAAGAAGAAGAAGGCCCAGATCGAGAAGGAGCGGGAGTCCTTCGTCCACGGAGACCCAGAGCGGAACATCGCCGGCTGTGTGGCCAACGGCATCCCCGAGACCACGGCCGAGGCCATCTACGACGAGATCGAGGACTTCGCCCAGTACGCCTTCAACAAGGCCCACGCGGTGAGCTACGCCGTGGTGGCCTATCAGACCGCATGGTTCAAGTGCCACTATCCCCGGGAGTATATGGCCGCCCTGCTCACCTCGGTGCTGGACTCCACCGACAAGGTGGCCGAGTACATCGCCGAGTGCCGGGAGAGCGGCATCCCCCTGCTCCCCCCGGACATCAACGAGTCGGACGACTCCTTCACCGTGCACGAGGGACACATCCGCTTCGGCCTGGCGGCGGTGAAGGGGGTGGGCCGGGGCTTCATCCAGGCGGTGCGCCGGGAGCGGGAGCGGGGCGGCCCCTTTGCCACCTTCCCCGAGTTCTGCCGGCGGATGCTGGGGGCCGACCTGAACCGCCGGGTGCTGGAGAGCCTCATCAAGTGCGGCGCCTTTGACAGCCTGGGCTACAAGCGCTCCCAGCTGCTCCAGGTGTTCGGGCAGGTGCTGGACGCCATCGCCGAGAGCCAGAGGAAGAACCTGGAGGGCCAGTTCGACCTCTTCGGCGGGGACGGCGGCGGTGAGCACCGGGAGCCCGAGATGGTGCTGCCCAACATCCCGGAGGTCTCCCCCCAGGAGCGGATGGCCATGGAGAAGGAGACCACCGGCCTCTACCTCAGCGGCCACCCCATGGACGCCTATCGGGAGGCCGCCCGACGGCAGGGGGCGGTGACCATCGGCTCCATCCTGTCCGACTTCTCCGGGGCAGAGGGGCCCACCCAATACGTCGACGGGCAGACCGTCACGGTGGCGGGGGTCATCTCGGCCCACCGGACCAAGACCACCAAGAATCAGACCCTCATGGCCTATGTCACCCTGGAGGACGACACCGGCTCCATGGAGCTGCTGGTGTTTTCCCGGGTGCTGGGGGAGAGCGGGAGCTATATCAAGAACAACTTTCCCGTTCTGGTCACCGGAAAGGTCTCTGTGCGGGAGGACAAGCCGCCCCAGATCCTCTGCGACCGGATCCGTCCCCTCGCAGAGGACGGCACAGCCCCGGCCGACAGCAGGCCCAGCGACGAGAAGATGTATAAAGGGGATAAGCTTTACATCAGGTTGGCCAGCACGGAAGACCCGCGGCTGCGCAAGACGGCGGCCATCCTGGACATGTTCCCCGGAGAGCAGCAGGCGGTGGTCTACTTCGCGGACAGCGGAAAGCGCTGGGGCGCCCCCTGCGGACTGTACCGCACCATGGTGGACGAGCTCCGGGCGCTGCTGGGGCAGGAGAACGTGGTGGTGAAGTGACCGATCCGGAGAGGGGAGGCGGAGAAGATGAAGAAGATGCTGAACCGGCTGGGCGCCCTGCTGTTCCACCGGGCGGGCCTGGTGGCCATCGCCCTGGCGGCCCAGATCGCGGTGCTGGTGGTGATGACCGTGTGGTTTTCCCAGTACTACCGGTATTTCAACTGGGTCTGTCTGTTCATCTCCGCCTGTGTGGTGCTGTGGATCGTCCTGAACCGGAGCGACCCGGCCTACAAGATCGCCTGGATCATCCCCATCATGGCCTTCCCGGTGTTCGGCGGCATCCTCTACCTGTTCCTGGGCGGGAACCGGGTGTCCCGGCGCACCGTCCGGAAGATGCAGCACATGGAGCGCAAGATGACCCAGACCCTGGCGCCGGACTTCGGAGCGGAGCGGCTGGAGGAGCTGGGGCCCGACGCGGTGGCCCAGGCCCGCTATCTGGAGCGGGCGGCCAAATGTCCCGTCTATGACCACACCGAGACGGCCTACTTCGGCGAGGGGGAGGATTTCTTCGCCCGGATCCTGGAGGAGCTGAAGAAGGCCCGGAAGTACATCTTCCTGGAGTACTTCATCATCCAGGAGGGGCTGATGTGGAACAGCATCCTGGAGATATTGAAGATGAAGGTGGCTCAGGGAGTGGACGTGAGGGTCATTTACGATGACCTGGGCTCCATCTACAAGCTGCCCGACGGGTATGCTGAGAGACTGGAGGAGATGGGCATCCGCTGTGAGGTGTTCAACCCCTTCGTCCCCATCGCCTCCATCCGGCTGAACAACCGGGACCACCGGAAGCTGTGCATCATCGACGGGGAGACCGCCTTCACCGGGGGCATCAACCTGGCTGACGAGTATATCAACCGGGTGGAGCGCTTCGGCCACTGGAAGGACAGCGGCATCCTGGTCCGGGGGGCGGCTGCCTGGAGCATGACGGTGATGTTCCTGGCCACCTGGGAGCACCTGGCGGAGGCGGACGAGAACTTCGACCTCTACCGCCCCAAGCCCCAGCTGAAGGACTGCCCCGGCTTCGTCCAGCCCTATCTGGATACCCCACTGGACCATGAGGCGGTGGGTCAGACCGTCTACCTGAACATGGTGGCTCGGGCCAAGCGGTACGTCTATATCACCACACCCTATCTGATCATCGACAGCGCCATGAACACCGTGCTGTGCAACGCGGCCAAATCCGGGGTGGACGTGCGCATCATCACCCCCCACATCCCGGACAAGAAGTCGGTGTTCGAGGTCACCCGGGCCCACTACCCGCCCCTGCTGGAGGCGGGGGTGCGCATCTTCGAGTACACCCCCGGCTTCATCCACGCCAAGAACATGGTGGCCGACGACCAGTTCGCCGCGGTGGGGACGGTGAACCTGGACTACCGCAGCTTTTTCCTCCACTTTGAGAACGGCGTGTGGCTGTGTGGCACCTCCAGCATCGAGGACATCAAACGTGACTTCCTGGCCACCCAACAGGTCAGCGAGGAGATGACCCTGGAGATGACCCGGGAGGAGCACCGGTCCATGGGCCTGCTGAAGCAGCTGTGGCGGAGCATCCTGCGTATCCTGGCCCCCATGATGTGACGGCTGACGGCCCGAAAAGCGACGATAAAACGCCCCCTGACCCGTTTTGGGGTCAGGGGGCGTTTTCCATGCGGTCAGGACTTCCTCCGGCGGGCTGCCTTCCGGGCCTGCCGGCGCTGCTCCGCCCTGCGGCGGATATCGCCGGCGTCCAGCTTCAGGTCCCGAAGGGAGCCGGCATACCGGGAGGAGGACAGCTTGACGTAGGTCCGGCGCAGGTGCCGGGTGTTGCGCTCGGCCAGCTCCTGGAGCCGCTGATAGCGGGCCCAGAGCTGGGGCTGCTCCGCCTGGATGCGCTCCAGGCGCTGGGCCCGGCCCGCCCGGGCCTCGGCCAGGGTGCGCTCCAGTTCCTCCCGGGCGTCGGCCACCCGGTCCCGGACTTCGGCCCGGGCCAGGGCGGACTGGAGGGCCAGCTCGTCGGCGGTCTGCTCCAGCTTTTTCATCACCCGGGCCGCCAGGGCCAGATGCCGGACGGTGGCCACGGCGTCGGCCAGGAGGGCAGCGGCCAGGATCAGGGCCAGGATCTGCCGGACCAAAGTGGGGACGAGAGCCACCAGACCCTCCATGAAGGGATGGATGTGGAAGATGGTCACATAGGACAGCACCCCCCACCACAGGCAGATGAACAGGGAGATCCTCCCGTGGAGGTTGAAGCGGTGGTTGCTGTAATCCCAGTATTTCATGTGGGTGGTGGTCTCCAGCAGCCAGCCCACGAAGTACTCCCAGGCGGACATGGACACGGTGGAGACCAGATAGAACACCACCAGGTTGCCGGTGAGGGGCTTGAAGAACAGGATCATCATCAGGGCGCCCACCCCGTAGATGGGACAGATGGGCCCGTAGAGAAAACCCCGCATCACGAAGCGTCTTTGCAGGACGGAGCAGTAGGCGGTCTCCATGGCCCAGCCCAGGAAGGAATAGAGGATGAAGTAGAGTAACAGGGCGGACAGCGGGGTCTGGAACAGCAGGGGCTCGGCCATGTCCTCACCCCTCTCCGCCGTCTTCCACGGGATCGGGCCGGTCCACCAGGGCCCGGAGCACGGCGCGGTACACCGCCTCTGGGGCGGCGCGGAAGCGGCGGCACAGGCTCAGCGCCTGGTCC
>CALXCP010000028.1 GCA_944386845.1 uncultured Oscillospiraceae bacterium
CCGTTCCCTCTTGCGTCCGGGGGGAATATCGGCTATAATATAGGATGTTGTCTCGGGCCGGATAAGGCAAATCCGCGCGGCGGTTGCGAATCCCGGCTCACGGAGGTACGACCTATGGTAAAAGCGATCGTGGGCGCCAACTGGGGCGACGAGGGCAAGGGCAAGATCACCGACCTCTTCGCCCGGGAGGCCGACGTGGTCATCCGCTTCCAGGGCGGGGCCAACGCGGGCCACACCATCATCAACGACTACGGAAAATTCGCCCTGCACACCCTGCCCTCCGGGGTGTTTTACCCGGAGGTCACCAACATCATCGGCAACGGGGTGGCCCTGGATATCCGGAAGCTCCACGCCGAGCTCACCGAGCTGGTCTCCCGGGGGGTGCCCCAGCCCAGGCTGCTGGTCTCCGAGCGGTGCCAGGTGATGATGCCCTACCACCCCCTGCTGGACACCTATGAGGAGGAGCGCCTCAGCGACAAGGCCTTCGGCTCCACCAAGTCGGGCATCGGCCCCTTCTACTCCGACAAGTACGCCAAGATCGGCTTCCAGGTGTGCGAGCTCTTCGACGACGACCTGCTGCGGGAGCGGCTGGACAAGGTGTGCACCCTGAAGAACACCATGATCGTCCACCTCTACCACAAGCCCGCCCTGGACCCCGAGGCCCTCTACCGGGAGATGGCGGAGCAGCGGGAGCTCATCCGCCCCTATGTGGCCGACACCTTCACCTTCCTGCGCAAGACGCTGGAGCAGGGGAAGACGGTGCTGCTGGAGGGCCAGCTGGGCACCATGAAGGACCCCGATTTCGGCATCTACCCCATGGTCACCTCGTCCCACACCGTGGCCGCCTTCGGCTGCATCGGGGCGGGCATCCCCCCCACCGAGCTGAAGGAGATCGTGGCGGTGACCAAGGCCTACTCCAGCGCCGTGGGCGGCGGCGAGTTCGTCAGCGAGCTCTTCGGCGACGAGGCGGAGGAGCTGCGCCGCCGGGGCGGCGACAAGGGCGAGTACGGCGCCACCACCGGCCGGCCCCGCCGGGTGGGCTGGTTCGACGCGGTGGCCACCCGGTACGGCTGCCGGATGCAGGGGGCCACCGGGGTGGTGCTCACCTGCCTGGACGTGCTGGGCTACCTGGACGAGATCCGCGTCTGCACCGGCTATGAGATCGACGGGGAGGTCACCCGGGAGTTCCCCGTCTCCTGCAAGCTGGGCCGGGCCAAGCCGGTGTACACCACCCTGCCCGGCTGGAAATGCGACATCCGGGGCATCACCGACCCCGACAAGATCCCCCAGCAGGCCAAGGACTACGTGGCCTTCCTGGAGAAGGAGATCGGCGTGCCCATCCTCATGTACTCCACCGGTCCCCGCCGGGAGGAGATCATCCGCACCCGCTGAACCAAGGACAGATGCGGCCGGGCGCCCTGACTGGCGCCCGGCCGTTTCCCCCGGAAAGGAGACGACCCGCTTTGAACACCATCCGCAAGACCGCCCTCCGGGCGGGCGCCGCGGCGCTGGCCCTGGTGCTGGCCCTGTGCCCCGCTCTGGCCCTGACCCCCCAGCAGGCCTATGAGCTGCTGGAGCTGTACTATGTAGACGAGCTGCCCGAGGGGCTGGAGAACTATACCGACGTGGAGGAGATGGCGGCCGCCCTGGGCGACCCCTACACCACCTATATGACGGCGGAGGAGTACGAGGCCTTCGTCAGCAGCACCAATGACGGCAGCGTGGTGGGCATCGGCGTCACCTGCCAGATCACGGCGGAGGGGCTGCTCATCTCCTCGGTGCTGGACGACTCCCCCGCCCAGGAGCTGGGCCTGGTGCCCGGCGACCTGATCATCGCCGCCGACGGGCAGTCGCTGGCCGGCATGGGGGACGCCGCCACCACCCTGGTCCGGGGAGAGGCGGGCACCCAGGTGACCCTCACCGTTCTCCGGGCCGACGGCACCACCGGCGTGTTCACCCTCATCCGCCGGGAGGTGCCCATCCCCAACACCACGGTGGAGCTGCTCCCCACCGGGCAGGGCTACATCCTCTGCGACAGCTTCGGCGACGACACCACCGTGCACTTCACCGAGGGCATCACCGAATACGACGGACAGGCGGAGAGCTGGGTGGTGGACCTGCGGGCCAACCCCGGCGGCACCGCCCAGGCCTCGGCCACCGCGTCGGCCTACTTCACCGGGCCCGGGGTGCTGGTCTACTTCCGAGACGGGGCGGGCAACGTGAACTACACCTTCGCCCCCGGCGGGTTCCAGCGGCTCACCGAAAAGCAGGCCCTGGTGCTCACCTCCCCCTATTCCGCCAGCGGCTCCGAGCTGTTCGCCGCCACCCTCCGGGACTACGGCGTGGGCACCCTCATGGGCAGCCGGACCTTCGGCAAGGGGGTGGCCCAGATGCTGCTCACCGACGAGCTCTACCCCGACTGCTTCCCGGACGGGGACGCCCTGAAGGTGACCACCTACCGCTTCTACTCCCCCGACGGCACCACCAACGACAAGCTGGGGGTCATCCCCCACATCCTGGTGTCCGACGCGGCGGCCGCCGACCTTGCCACCCTGCTCCACGCCGCTGTCCCGGCGGACAGCGGGGACTGGATGGCCTTCACCATCGACGGGCTGACCTGGTATGTGGACCTGGCCGAGGCGTCGTCGGCGGACCACCGGGCCGCCCTCACCGAGCTGCTGGAGGCCCTGCCTCCGGTGGCGGCGGTGGAGTACGGCCAGGGGGGGACGGGCTGGGAGGCCTCCGACCCCGGCTATGTGGCCCAGCGCTGGGGGCTGACCCTCGCCGACCGGGGCTTCACCGACACGGCGGACAGCGACTACGCCCTGGCCATCGGGACGCTGGCCACCTATGAGCTGCTGGCCGGCGACGGGGACGGCGCCTTCCGTCCCGGGGACACCCTCACCCGGGGAGAGCTGGCCTGCCTGCTGTCCTCCATGCTGCGGCTGGACGCCGTGGGGACGGACCACTTCTCCGACGTGGAGGAGGGGGACTGGTACGCCGGCGGGGTCAACGCCATCTGTGAGGCGGGCTTCATCGCCGGCTACGAGGACGGCACCTTCCGCCCCGACGAGCCCATCACCCGGGAGGAGCTCATCGCCATCCTGGCCCAGGTGGGCGCCTGGCTGAACATGGACCTGGGGAGCTACGCCGCCGGGTACGAGCCGCCCGAGGGGGAGAGCTACCCCAACTTCTCCGACTGGGCCAGACCCGCCGTCAGCCTGTGCGACGCCTTCGGCCTGCTGTGGACCGACTCCGGGAGCATCGCCGCCGGCGCCCCCGCCCTCCGGGAGGAGACGGCGGCCCTGGTCTATCAGCTGCTGGCGGTCACCGGCGTGCTGCCTCAGTGAATCCAGACCGCCCCCGGACGGGGAAGCGATCAGGCCCGCGGCGGGTCCGGCATCCAGCCGGACCCGCCGCGGGCCCTTTCCGTCCCTCCCAAAGCGGTCCGCAGGGCAAAAAATTCGGGAGAATGCTGTCGCTTTTTTGAAAAACATGGTATAATATCCGCGATATCGCGCTGACGTCCTGCCAAAGCCCGATCGGCTGCGGCAGGATACCGGCAGCGGCCCCGCGGGGCGGGGCGCGCATAGGACGTGTGGGTATGGGAGAAAAAAACGCGCCCCTGCAGGCCGACGGGAACGGCGGGCTGCAGGACCAATTCGAAAAGCTGCGGCAGCTGGCCGCCAAGGACGCGCTGTCCGGCCTTCTGAACCGGGCCACCATGGAGCAGTACATCAAGGCCAGGCTCCAGGCCATGGGCCGGGAGGAGACCTGCGCCCTTTTCATCGTGGACCTGGACGACTTCAAACGGGTCAACGACACCCTGGGCCACATGGCGGGGGACGAGGCCATCCGCACCTCGGGCCGGATCCTCTCCGGTCTCTTCCGGGCCAATGACATCGTGGGGCGCCTGGGCGGGGACGAGTTCGCCGTCTTCCTCTGCGGCGAGATCACGGAGGAGCTGGTCCGGCAAAAGGCCGCCGCCATCTGTGAGCAGCTGCACCTGGCCCTGGGCGACCGGGAGATCGTGAACGTGACGGCCAGCGTGGGCGTCTACCTGGCGTCCAGCGGGCAGGCGTTCGAGGGGCTCTACCAGACGGCCGACCTGGCCCTGTATAAGGCCAAGAAGGGCGGAAAGCACCGCTTCTGCCTGAAGAGCCGGACGGGCTATCAGGAGTCCGGCGACCCCGCCCTGCGGCCGGTGAACGCCATCTCCCTGGGGGGGCTGCTCCGGGAGATGGACAGCGGGGTGGCGATCCTGGCCATGGGGGACGACCCCCAGCTGATCTACGTCAGCCCCAGCTTCTGCCGGATCCTGGACATCGACATACGGTCCTTCCCCCTTCCCATGCCCCTGGACAGGCTGATCCACCCGGACGACCTGGTGCCGCTGGAGCAGGCCCTGCGGCAGGGGCTGCGGGAGGGCGCCGGGGTGGAGCATACCCACCGGATCTCGGTGGACAGCGGCAAGACCTGGCGCTGGTGGCACATCCGGGCCGTCCAGGCTGACCGGGACAGCCCGGACCCCCTCATGCTGGTCACCGCCATCGACATCTCACGGTTCAAGGAGACCGAGCTCCGCCAGGAAGAACAGCTCCGCCTGCTGAAGGCCGCCCTGGAGCAGACCTCCAAGCGGCTGTGGGAGGTGGATGTCGGCACCGGGGCCTTCCGTGTCTACAGCCGGGACGGGACGTTCCAGCCGCTGACCGGCCGGACGGTCCGCTTCCCGGAGGACCTGATCCAGGGGGGCTGGGTCCACCCCAGCTCGGTGTCCCGGGTCAGGGTCTTCGCCCAGGAGCTGCTGGGCGGACGGGCCCGGGGCTTCGGCAATTTCGCCGTCCGGTACAAGGAGACGGGCCTCTACAACTCGCTGCCGCTCTTCTACCCGATGCTGTACGACTCCGTTGGCCGGGCCGTGCGGGCTGTGGGCGTGCTGGAGGAGCTGCCCCAGGACAGCGGCCGGGGCGGCTGGGCCCCGGACCAGTACCCGCTGCCCGAACGGCTGGTGGCCGACCTGATCTCCCGGATGCGGGCCGACCTGGACCTGGACACGGTGGAGGTCCTGTGGCTGGAGGGGGCCGACCTGAGCGGGCAGGCCCGGGATCTGAGGTGCTCCCACCTGCTGCAGCAGGAGCGGCAGCGGGTCTTCTCCCCCGGGGAGCGGCAGGACCTCCTCCAGCTCTTCGACCGGAAAAAGCTCCGCAAGCTGTTCCTGACCGGGCAGCACTGGCTGTGCGCTGAGTACCGCCGGGTGGATAACAGCGGCAGCATCCGCTGGGTCCGCCAGGTGCTCTTCCTGGCCGAGGACCCCGCCACCCGTCACCTCCATCTGTTCACCTTCCTGATCCGGCTGGACGCCGCCCACCAGCTGGGGCACGCCATCCGCGCCGGGAGCCCCCGGGATCCCGTCACCCGCCTGTTCCGCCGGGAGGCGGTGCGCCAGATCGCCGAGGAGCTGTTCTCCCGCCGGAAGGGAGGCAACCGGGCGGTGGCCGTCCTGCAGGCTGACGGCCTGCCCGCGGAGGCGCCCGACGCCCCGGGGCCGGACGCGGACCGGCTCCGCTATGACCTGGCCGCCGGGCTGTCCCTGGCCCTGGGGGGCAGCTGCGTGCTGGGCCGGTACGGCGCCGACCAGTTCGTGGTCGTCTTCCCCTCCATGGCATCCCGGGAGGAGCTCCACCGCTGCCTGGCGGAGGCCCTGGTCCTCCTGCGGCGGGTGGTGGGGACGCAGGCCGCCTCCGCCGGCCTGCGCTTCCTGGTGGGGGTGCACCTGATGCCCGCCTCCACCGCCGTGTACAGCGCCATGCTGGCCCAAGCGGCCCGGATGTGCGCCTCCCTGCGGGACGCCGCCGCCGACACCATCGCCTTCGTCCCGGAGGAGCGGGACTGGACCGGGGAGCTGCCCTTTCAGTCCGGACAGAAGGGCCAGTTCGCCGTGGCCCCGGCGGAGGAGGCCGCCCTGCCCATGTCGGAGCAGGAAAAGGACGTGGCCCTGCGCTGCATGTCCACCATGCTCAACGCCCGGACGCTGGACGCCTCCCTGCTGGGGGTCCTGCGGACCATCGGAGAGTTCTACCGCGCTGACCGGGTGTACACCCTGATGCTGGTGGAGGACCGCCGGGCGGTGGTCATGACCTTCGAGTGGACCAGCGTCAGCAAGCGCAGCATCCAGCAGGTAGTCTCCGGCATGAGCCTGGAGCGCTTCCCCCTGCTGAAGCGCTGCATGGCCGAGGGGACCCCCGTCTTCCTCAACCGGAAGGAGCCCATCGACCTGACCGGGGATGCCCGGGAGGACCGCCCCTGGTCCTTCGCCGCCATCCCCCTGATCCGGGGGGACCGGGCGGACGGCTTCCTGTGCATCGAAAACGCCCGGGAGCACTCCAGGGACACCGCCCTCTTCAGTGCCCTGATCCCTCTCATCCTTCAGCAGCGGGAGCGGTTCAGCGCCCGGGAGCGGCCCGGGGACACCACCGAGCGGCTCATGGGCCTGCCCGACCTGCGGGCCTATACCCAGACGGTCTACTCCCTCACCCCGGAGCACTACAGCTCCCTGGGGGTGGTGTGCCTGGATATCCCGGACCTGGCCTCCGTCAACAGCAGCCTCGGCTTCGAGTACGGCAGCAGGATGCTCTGGTACGTGGCCAAGACCCTCACCGAGATCTTCGGCGGGGCGCTGCTGTTCCGCACCTGGGAGTCGGAGTTCGTCATCTTCTACCCCAACACCACCCGGGACGTGTTCCTGGGCCGGTGCGGCCGGCTGCGCTCCATCCTCCAGCGGCGCTACCCCCAGCAGATCCGGATCGGCCGTGCCTGGTCCGACGGGTCCTTTTCCGGCAAACGGCTGGCCGATGAGGCCCGGGCCGCCATCCGCTCGGGATCCGGGGAGCGGGGCGGGGAGCGGGTCCCCCTCCAGTCCGACGACTACTCCTCGGTGGCGGAGGCCACCCGGGCGGGCCGGTTCATCGTCTACTACCAGCCCAAGCTGGATATGCGGGACGGCTCCCTGGCGGGGGCGGAGGCCCTGGTCCGGGCGGTGGCCAACGACGGGAGCATCGTCCCCCCCGGTCAGTTCATCGACTTCCTGGAGGCCGACGGCTCCATCCGGGATCTGGACCTGTACGTCCTGGAGCAGGCCCTGTCCCAGGCGGACCAGTGGCGCGCCGCCGGACTGGGGACGGTGCCCATAGCCGTGAACCTGTCCCGGGTGACCCTGGTCCACCCCTCCACCCTGGCCTCGGTGCTGGCGGTGCAGAGCCGCTATCCCCTCATCCCGGCCCCGGCCCTGGAGCTGGAGGTCACCGAGCGGGGGGACGGGATCCGGACGGCCGAGCTCCGGGAGATCGTGGAGCGGTTCCGCGCCTGCGGCCTGCGCATGGCCCTGGACGACTTCGGCTCCCAGTACGCCAACCTCTCCCTGTTCACCAGCGTGAGATTCGAAACGGTGAAGCTGGACCGCAGCCTCATCGCCGAGCTGGAGGGCAACCCCATGAACCGCGCCCTGGTCCGGGACCTGGTGCAGATCTGCAAGTCGGGCGGCATGACCTGCGTGGCCGAGGGGGTGGAGACCCAGTCCCAGGCCGACGCCCTGCTGGATATGGGCTGCACCTACGCCCAGGGGTTCCTCTACGACCGGCCCCTTCCCGCCGCCGCCTTTGCCCAGAAATACCTGATGAGGGTCTCCCCCTCTGAGTCTGAACAGGAAAGCATCCACGAAAGGAGCGTTACACATGAAGAGACCTGACGACCGGCAGCCCGCGCAGGCCGACGCCCTCCCCCAGGAGCCCGTCATCATCGGCATCGGGGCCTCCGCCGGCGGGCTGGAGGCGCTGCAGCAGTTCTTCAGCTGCATGCCCCCCAACAGCGGCCTGAGCTTCGTGGTGGTCCAGCACCTCTCCCCCGACTACAAGAGCCTCATGGCCGATATCCTGAGCAAGCACACCGAGATGACCGTGTGCCAGGCGGACAACGGCACCCCTGTGGAGCCGGACACCGTCTACCTCATCCCGCCCAAGAAGTACATGACCGTCAAGGACAGCAGGCTGGTCCTGTCCGACGCGCCGGGCACCCTGAACCACCCCATCGACGCCTTCTTCCACTCCCTGGCGGAGGAGAAGCGGGAGCACGCCATCGCCGTGGTCCTCTCGGGCACCGGCACCGACGGCACCAACGGCGTCAAGGCGGTGAAGGAGTTGGGCGGCCTGGTCATCGCCCAGGACCCGGAGAGCGCCAAGTTCGACGGGATGCCCCGCAGCGTCATCAACGCCGGGCTGGCCGACTTCGTCCTCTCCCCGGAGGAGATCGCCGAGGAGGTGCTCAACTGCTCCAACACCCCAATCCTGCTCCACCCCCTGCGCAGCGACGGCATCCTGTCCGAGGAGGACGCCCTCTTCTCCGAGGAGGAGACCCTCTCCCACATCTACACCATCCTGAAAAACGCCAGCGGCATCGACTTCACCTACTACAAGCGCTCCACCATCCTGCGGCGGATCGAGCGGCGGATGCTGGTCACCCACACCGCCACCCTGGCCGACTTCGCCCGGCTGCTGGGGGACAGCCCGGAGGAGGTGAACATCCTCACCCGGGAGATCTTCATCGGGGTCACCAGCTTCTTCCGGGACCCGGCCTTCTTTGAGAAGCTCAAGTACAACGCCATCTACAAGATCGTGGAGCGGGCCAAGGAGGACGAGCCCATCCGGGTGTGGTCCGCCGGCTGCTCCACCGGCGAGGAGGCCTACTCCATCGCCATCCTCTTCCAGGAGGCCATGGAGGAGATGCAGGTGAAGCGGGACGTGAAGATCTTCGCCACCGACGTGGACAGCCGGGCCATCGAGCAGGCGGGCAAGGGGGTATTCTCCGAGAACATCATCGACGACGTCACCCCCGACCGGCTGGCCAAGTATTTCATCAAGCAGAACGACCAGTACCACATCTCCAAGTCCATCCGGCGGATGATCGTCTTCGCCACCCACAACATGTTCTCCGACCCGCCCTTCGGCAAGCTGGACCTGATCAGCTGCCGCAACGTGATGATCTACTTCCAGCCGGTGATGCGCCGGGGGCTGTTCGCCATCTTCCACTCCGCCCTGAAGAACGGGGGCTTCCTCTTCCTGGGCAAGAGCGAGACGGCGGGCGAGTACGTCAGCCTCTTCAAGCCGGTGTGCTCCGCCGAGAAGATCTACCTCCACAAGGCCGAGGGCAAGGTGGAGGACCTGGCGCCCCCCACCTTCAACATCCCCAACGTGCAGAACATCTCCCTGAAGAACATCCACGCCGGCATCAGCCAGGGGGACGACTCCGCCGTGGAGAGCCGCTACACCCGCTTCCTGGAGCAGCATCTGCCCGCCTCGGTGGTGGTCAGCGCCGACGACACGGTGCTCCACTTCTTCGGCAGCTACAGCGACTACCTCACCCTGGCCCCGGGAAAGGCCTCCCTGAACTTCTTCAGCATGCTGTGCAAGGACCTGAGCCTGGTGGCGGCCACCGCCGTCAGCCGCTGCCGCACCGAGCACACCGCCGTCACCTACACCGGCATCGCGGTGGACGTCCCCTCCGGCCGGAAGGTCATCGACCTGACCGTGGAGCCCATACCCGGCGACGGGGACGGAGACGACGAGGCGGAGCTGGTGGCCGTCCTCTTCCGGGACAGCGCCGCTGCCGAGACCGGCGGCGTGGTGGAAAAGTACGACCTGGACGCCACCGCCGCCCGGCGCATCGCCGACCTGGAGCGGGAGTTCCAGGTCTCCCAGCGGGACCTGCGGGCCACCATCCAGCGGCTGGAGACGGTGAACGGCGAGCTCCAGGCCGCCAATGAGGAGCTGCTCACCGCCAACGAGGAGCTGCAATCCTCCACCGAGGAGCTGCAGTCGGTGAACGAGGAGCTCTACACCGTCAACACCGAGCACCAGCTGAAGCTGGACGAGCTGACCATGATGACCAACGACCTGTCCAACTTCCTCTCCTCCACCATGATCGGCATTCTGTTCGTGGACGGGGATCTGAACATCCGCAAGTTCACCGAGTACGTGGGCCGGGAGTTCCAGCTCATGGACCACGACGTGGGCCGGCCCATCCAGATCTTCGCCCACAGCTTTCCGGAGGAGGCCATCGAAAACGACTGCCGCACCGTGCTCAAGGACCTGGTGTCCATCGACCGGGAGGTCACCGCCATGAACGGCCGGTGCTACACCCTGCGCATCGCCCCCTACCGCACCACGGAGAACAGCATCCGCGGGCTGGTCATCACCATCATCGACTCCCTGGGCACCGTGAAGGAGCCCAGGCCCGCCGCCCCGCTGCCCCCGCAGGACGGGGCGCCCGCCGCCACCTGAGGCCGGCGGAAGCCCGCCGCACGGCCCGGGCACCGGGCACAGAGGGGGCGGGCGCCGTGTCGGAGGACGCAGCGCCCGCCCCTCCCCCTCCGCTCCGGCGGCCCCTTGCCACGCCCGCGGAAAGGGAGTATAATCACAAAAACGGCCCGCGCCCCGGCGGGCCGGGAAGGAGGGGCGGCATATGACCTATACGAGGCTGGGCGACCTGCTGGTGGGCCGCGGCGCCATCACCAGGGAGCAGCTGGAGCAGGCCCTGCGCCGGCAGAAGGAGGACGGGCGCCGCCTGGGCACCATCCTGGTGGAGGATGGGGCCATCACGGAGAAGCAGGTGATCGAGGCCCTCCAGGCCCAGCTGGGGCTGGAGTACGTGGACCTGGACGCCGTGGACATCCCCGCCGGCATGGCCCGGCTCCTGCCCCGGAACATCGCCCAGCGGCATCAGGTGGTCCCCCTCCGGGCCAGCCGGGCGGAGCTGTACCTGGTCATGGCCGACCCGCTGAACTTCATGGCCATCGAGGAGGCGGCCGCCGCCACCCACCGGCAGGTGATCCCCATGATCGCCGACGCGGCCGCGGTGGACCGGGCGGTGCAGGCCCTGTACGGCGGCCCGGCCTCCCGGCGGGCCGTGGAGGAGCTGCAGCGGGAGCTGTCCGGCGGCGGGCCGGCCGCCCCCATCCCGGTGCAGGAGCGGTGGAAGCTCTCCGCCGGCGAGACCGACGAGGACGCCGCCCCCACCGTCCGGCTGGTGGCCGCCCTGGCCGAGCGGGCCTGCGCCGAGGGGGCCAGCGACATCCGCCTGGAGCCCCAGGGCGGACAGGCCCGCCTCCGCATGCGCATCGACGGCGTCCTGCGGGAGATCGCCGCCGTCCCCCGGGAGCTGCAGGGTCCCCTCACCGCCCGGATCAAGTCCATGGCGCAGATGGATGTGGACCAGCGGCAGCGCCCCCAGGAGGGCCGCATCCAGCTCACCGTCGGCCGGGAGCCGCTGGACCTGGAGGTGACCACCCTGCCCACCCTCAGCGGAGAGAAGGTGGTCCTCCGCCTCATCCGCCGCGGGGAGGACCTGTCGGCGGAGGGCATCGGCCTGGAGGGGGAGGCGCGGCAGCGCTTCCTGGACCTGCTGGCCCCCGCCTCTGGCGGCCTGGTGCTGGCGGTGGGCCCTGCGGACGCGGGCAAGACCTCCACCCTCTACGCCATGATCGGCCACCTGCGGGGAGCGTCGGTGGACCTGGTCTGCCTGGAGGACCCGGTGGAGCGCCCCATCGACGGCATCGACCAGGTCCAGGTGGACGAGCGGACCGGCCTGACCCTCGCCGAGGCCCTCCGGGCCGCCCTGCGGCAGGAGCCCGACGTGGTGGCCGTGGGCGAGCTCCGGGACGCCGGCACCGCCCGGCTGGCCATGCAGGCGGCCCTCACCGGCCGCACGGTGCTCTCCACCCTTCGGGCTGACGGCGCTCTGGAGGCCATCCTCCGGCTGCTGGACACCGGGATGGAGCCCCCCCTGGTGGCCGCCGCCCTGCGGGGCATCGTGTCCCAGCGGCTGGTCCGCCGGGTCTGCCCCCACTGCCGGCAGACCTACGCCCCCGGCCGGGAGGAGCTGGAGCGGCTGGGCCTTCCGGCGGACAGGCCCTACACCTTCTGCCGGGGCGCGGGCTGCCCCGCCTGCTTCCAGACCGGCTACCGGGGCCGGACCGCCGCCTTTGAGATCCTCCCCGTCTCCCCCGCCCTCCGGCAGGCCATCCGCGGCCGGTCCCGGGACGGGCTGGAGGCGGCTCTGGCCGCCGCCGTCCCCCGCACGCTGCGGGACGACTGCGCCCGGCTGGTGGTCCAGGGGGTCACCACAGCGGAAGAGGCCCTCCGGGCCATGGGAGAGCAGGACCAATGACAGGCCGCCGGGCGGAGACCCGGCGGCGGGGGGGAGGGAGACCATGCCGACCTATCGATATGAGGCCCTGCGCCCCGACGGGGGGCGGGACGAGGGAGTGGTGGACGCCTCCAGCGCTGCGGCGGCGGTGGCCCAGCTCCGCCGCAGCTATGACGCGGTGCTGGATCTGAAGGAGCTCGCCGCCCAGCGGGAGCGCGCTCCGGCCGGCCTGCGGTGGCTGGATCTGAGGCGGCTCTCCCTCCTGTGCCGGCAGCTGGCCATCCTCCTGCGGGCGGGGCTCCCCCCCGCCCAGGCGGTGGATCTGGCGGCCTCCCAGGCCCCCCACCGTGCGCTGCGGGCCCTGCTGACCCAGGTGTCACAGGACCTGGCCGGCGGGTGTGGGCTGTCCGCCAGCTTCGCCCGGCGGGGCGGGACCCGGCTGCCCCATGCTTTTCTGGAGGTCCTTCAGGCCGGTGAGGCGTCAGGGGACCTGGCCGCCGCCTTCTCCCGGCTGAGCGACAGCTGCGGCCGGATGGCCCGGATCCGGGCCCGGGCCCGGGGCGTTCTGGTGCGCCTGGCCCTGCTGTGCGCGGCGGCGGTGGCGGCGGTGGCCGCGGCGGTGGCCGCGGTGCCCGCCCTGGCCGGGGCCGTGTGGTCGCTGGGCCTGTCCCTCTCCCCCGCCGGCCAGGCATCGGTGGCGGCAGCCCGCTTCTGCGCCCGGTACGGCTGGGCGCTGGCGGCCCTGGCCGCCCTGCTGGCCGTGGGCCTGCGGCTGTACGGCCGCACCGCCGTCGGCGCGGTCCGCCTGTCCCGGCTCCACCTGTCCCTGCCCCTGCTGGGGCCGCTGGCCCAGACGGCTGCCGTCAGCCAGTTCGCCCGGACCATGTCGGTCATGGTGTCTGCCGGTGCGGACCTTCCCCGGGCTCTGTCCACCGCCGCCCAGAACATGGGCAGCGCCTGTCTGTGCAAGCAGGTGCTGGACGTGCTCCCGGTGGTGGAGGAGGGACAGCCCCTGGCAGCCTGCCTGCGGCGGTGTCCCGGTCTGCCCCCCGTGCTGGTGCGCCTGGCCGCTCTGGGAGAGGCCTCCGGCGATCTGGCCCCCGCCCTGGCGGCCCAGGCCGAGCTCTGTGATGAGGCGGCGGACGCCCTGGCCGCCCGGGCCATGCGGCGGCTGGCCCCCGCCATCCTCTGCGCGGCGGTCCTGGCGGTGCTGGCCCTGCTGCTGCCCGTCTGTGCCCCGCTGCTCACCCGGTGAGGGGCGCCCGCCCCGAAAAAGGAGAGAGGATCACATGTCCAACAAGACCAAGCTTGCCTTCGACGTGGGCGACAGCGCCCTGAAGGTCGCCGTCTGGCGTGGGAAGGCCCTGGAGCTGCTGGAGTTCCCCCTGCCGGAGAACCTGGTGGAGGACGACGCGGTGGCCATGCCTCACGCCTTCTCCAGCCTGCTGCGCTCCGTCCAGCGGGAGCTGCAGCTGCCCGTGGGACCGGCTGCCCTGGTGCTGCCCTACGACCGCTGCATCTGCCGGCTGGTCACCCTGCCCCCGATGACGGTGGCCCAGCTGGAGCTGAACCTGCCCTATGAGTTCAGCGACTTCATCGGGGACGACGTGGGCCGCTACCACTGCGACTACGCCGTCTGCCGCCCCCTGGCGGCGGACGGCGGGGCGCCCGCCGGGGAGCTGGCCGTGATGGCCGCGGCGGCGGAGCGGCAGCTGATCCGGGACTATGTGCGCATCTTCTCGGGAGGCGGCTTCCGCCTGCGGCGGATCCTGCCCCAAGAGATGGCCCTGATCCGGCTGGCTGCCGCCCGGGACGGACAGGAGCGCTGCTTCATCGACCTGGGCCGCCGGTCCACCCGGATCACCCTCATCGCCGGGGACCGGCTCCAGGCAGAGCGGCAGGTGCCCGTGGGCTGCCGGGACCTGGAGGCGGCGGTGGCCGAGGCCATCCAGGTGGACGTTCGGCTGGCGGGCTCCTACCTCCGGGCGGGGCGGGAGGACGTCACCGGCCACCCCCTGTGCCAGGCGGTGTACGACCGGATCGCCGTGGAGGTGCTGAAGGTGGTGAACTTCTACCGCTACGCCTACCGGAAGAGCCAGCTGCCCGGCGTCTACCTCATCGGCGGGGGGGCCAACCTCCCGCCCCTGGGCCGGGCGGTGGCGGAGCGGCTGGATCTGCCCGTGCTGCCCCTGGAGGAGCTGATCCCGGCGGGAGAGCATGGGGAGCTGTTTGCATCCTGCGCCTGCGCGGTGGGCGCGGCGATGCCGGAAGAGGGGGATGCGCCATGAGCCGGAGCCTGGATATGGGCGGGGCCGCCCGGAGGAAGCGGGACAGCTGGCCCACCAAGTCCACCATGAACCTGTACTTCCGGGAGGACCGGGCCGCCCGGCCCGCCGCCGTCCTGGCGGGCCTGCTGGTGGCGCTGGCCATACTGGCCGTGCTGGGCAAGCTCCTGATCCTCGACCGGCTGGCGGAGGAGGACCAACTGGCGGAAAAGGCCGCCCGGCTGGAGGCCCAGGCCGCCCAGGTCACCCTGCAGCTGGAGGAGTATCCGGCGGTGGAGGAGGACTATGTCCGCCTGGCCCCCACCGACCGGGAGCGGGCGCTGGCTGACCGGGCGGAGGTGCTGGACCTGATCGACCGGGTGATCCGCCCGGCGGCGAAGCTCTCCCGGGTCACCATCCGCGGGCAGCAGGCGCTGGTGGAGTTCTCCGGCGCCACCCTGGAGGAGACCGCCGCCCTGGTGATCCAGCTGGAGCAGTCCCCCCTGGTGGAGCGGGCCGCCGTGAGCGCCGTCTCCGCCGCGGCGGGCGCCCCGGCGGATGTGGAGCTGCTGATCCAGCTCACCACCGGAGAGGAGGACGAGCCGTGAAAAAGCTGACAGCCCGGGAGCGGGCGGTGCTGGCGGCGCTGGTGCTGCTGGCCCTGATCTGCGGATACGTGTTCCTGTTCCACCTGCCCATGGAGGGGCGGCTGGCCCAGCTGGACGTCCGGATCCAGGAGAGCCAGGACCTGCTGGCCCAGACCCGGTCCACGGTGGAGCGGCAGCAGCAGATGGAGCGGGAGCTGGAGGCCCTCCGGGCCGCCGACCCCGCCCCCGTGGCCATGCCCGACTACAACAACATCCAGGCGGTGATGGCCACCCTGGAGGACGTCCCCGGCGACGCCCAGACCTACTCCCTGCACTTCACCACGGAGCAGGCGGAGGACCGCGTGCTGACCCGGGTGGCGGAGCTGTCCGTCACCTGCGGCAGCTATGACTCCGCCCGGGCCGTCCTGCAGCGCCTGCGCGACTGCCCTCTGCGCTGCCAGCTGGAGGACATCTCCCTCGTCCAGGAGACGGACGGCGCTGTCCGGATGGAGGCCACCATGGCCTTCTTCGAGTACGCCGCCCCCTGACGGCCCCTCCCCTGTCCTGCTGACGCGGCCGGTCCGCCCTCCCCCCACGGGAGCGGCGGGCCGGCCTTTTCCCGCCCGCGCCGCGGGTCCGTCCGGACGCCAAAGGCCCCGCGGCAATATTGCCGCGGGGCCTTTCCGTGTGCCGGCCGCCCGGTCAGCCGGCGGTGATGATTCGTACCTGTCCGCCCTGGTCGGCGGCGCGGTCATAGTACACCGTCAGGTCGTAGCCGTCGGCCAGGACGCTCTCCAGCCCCCCGGCCCCCTCCAGCCAGACGTCGGCCCCGGTGAGGTGGATCTGCACCTGGTCAGACACCCGGAACTCCTGCCCGCCGCTCTCCACGTACCAGTCGCCGTCCTGCAGGAAGAACTCGTCCCGGTCCGCCTTGGCGGAGGTCAGCGTCTGCACGGCGGCGATCCGCTGGTCCCCCGAGGCGCTCTGCCCGAGGGCGACGCCCGCGTACCGGTCGGTGTACGAGAGGGCGTAGAGGTACTTCTGGCTGATGCCCGAGGCGTTGGTGACGGTGGCGGCGTTGTTGTAGATGGCCTGGCCGTTGAAGGAGCCGGCGCTGATGCCGCTGCTGCCGGTGTACCGGGTGAGCTTCCCGTAGTCGTAGCAGCCGCCGGTGACGCTGTCCAGCAGGATCAGGTCCACCTGCCCGGCGCTGTTGGTGCGGTAGTAGGAGACGGAGCCCGCCCCGATCTCGTCCGTCCAGTCGATGGCGGAGAAGTCGGCGGAGGCGGCGCCCTGGTTGCCCTCCAGGTCGTAGACGAAGCCGCTGCCCGCCCACTCATAGATCAGGCAGCCGGGGGCCAGCTCCGTGCCGCCCAGGGTGCCCGCCGCCAGGTCCACCCCCCGCCCGGCGGCGGCGGGGGTGCTGCAGGTGAGGGACGAGGCGTCGGGGCAGGTGACCTTTACCAGGCTGCCCAGCATGTCCTCGTCATAGTCCACATCCGAAGCGGAGAGGGTGACGCCGCTGCCGCAGAGGGTGACGCTCCGGCCGTCCTCCGACAGGATGCCCGCCATGTCGGCCCGGACCTCCGAGGGCTTGCGGACTCCGGCCACCTTGCCGTCGTCGGTGAGCAGCAGGGTCACCTGGTCCCCCACCCGGAAGCCGTCCAGGGAGTCCCAGGCCGACTCCAGCACGGAAAACTCGCAGCCCGCCACGGTGACCGTCTCGGCGGCGGTGACGTTGGGGCTGGCCGCCGAGAGGTAGCCGGTGACCTTGTAGTCGGACGTCCGCAGGGTGTTGGTGGCCGCGTCGTAGTAGGCCACGTCGTACTTGGCCAGGTCGCCGCTGCCGGCGGCGGCGCCGTTCTTGGTGATGGAGTAGGAGCTCCCCGTCAGGCCCAGGGTCCGGGCCAGGGAGCTGGCCGCCGAGGAGGTGTCGGCCACGGCGGCCTGGGAGGCGCTGGTGGTGCCGCCGGCCAGATAGAGGTAGCGGATGGCCCCGCTGCCGTCAGCAAAGAGGCGGACGGTGGCCCCGGCGCGGCCGCTGAGCTGGAGATAGCCGCTGCCGCTGTACTCATAGCTCTCGCCTCCCGAGAGGACCACCGCCCCGGAGGAGATGCGGTAGCTGGTTCCGTCGGCGGCGGTGAGGGTGGAGGCGGTGGCGCTGCCGATGGTCACGTCCCGCACTTCCCCGTCGCCGGGGATAAATCCGGTGACCTCTCCCGCCCCGTCAAAGAGCAGGGTGCCCAGGCAGCCCTCAAGGGCGTCGCTCTGCCGCCGGTCCTGGGCGTAGTAGGTGATGCCGCCCCCGTCGGGCAGATAGGCCATGAGCAGGCCGCCGCTGCCGCCGTAGGAGGCGTCGGTGTCCAGCAGGATGGCCTCGGCGGTGGAGGACACCCCCTCGATGGTCTCGTAATAGGGCTGGCCGGTGCCGTTGACGTTCTCCAGCAGGGCCCGGTAGAGCAGCACCGCTGCCTCGCCCCGGGTCAGGGGGTCATTGGGCGAGAGGGAGAGCCCCTCGGACAGGCCCAGCTCGTCGCAGAGGTCGGTGAAGTCCAGGGGCCAGAGGGAGCCGATCTCCGCCGTGGTGTAGCCCAGCATCCGCAGGAGGATGGTGGCCGTCTGACCGTAGGTCACCGGGTCGTCGGGGCCGAAGGTCCCGTTGCCGTAGCCGTTGACCAGCCCCTCGCCGTAGGCCACGTTCACATAGCCGTTGTACCAGGAGGAGGGGGCCACGTCGGAGAACAGGGTCCTGCGCCCGGCGGTGGCCACCTGGCCGGACAGGCCCATGGCGTTCACCGCCATGGTGCACATCTGGGCCCGGGTCAGGGTCTCGCTGGGGGAAAAGGTGGTGTCCGAGGTGCCGCTGACCACCCCCAGGCCCTGGAGGGCGGCGGCCGCCGTCTGGGTGGCGTCGTCGGGGATGTCGGTGAAGGCCGCCCCCGCCCGCAGGGGCAGGAGGGACAGGCACAGGGCCAGACAGAGGGACAGGGCGCACAGCTTTCCTTTCATGTTCGTACCTCTCTTTTCTTCTTTACGATGTCACTCCGCCCGCAGGGCGTCCACCGGCTGCAGGCCGGAGGCCTTGACGGCGGGATACAGGCCGAAGCCCACCCCGATGGCCAGGGAGAAGGCGAAGGCGGCCAGGGCCATCCAGAGGGCCGGCATCAAAATCAGGTCGTAGATCAGCTTGCCGGCGACGAGGGAGCCGGCGTATCCGATGGCGATGCCGATGACCCCGCCGCAGCCGGACAGCACGGTGGACTCCACCAAAAACTGGCTGATGATGACCCGCCGCTGGGCCCCGATGGCCTTTTTGATGCCGATCTCCCGGGTGCGCTCGGTGACGGTGACCAGCATGATGTTCATGATGCCGATGCCGCCCACCAGCAGGGCGATGGCGGCCACGCCCCCCAGCACCACCTGGAGGGAGGCGGTCTCGTCCTCGGCGGCCTGCATGGCGTCGTTGCCGTTCTCCACCGTGTACTCCCCGGTGTTGGTGTCCACGTTCTCCACGCACCAGGACTCCACCTGGTTCATCACGGTGGTCATATCGGTGGAGGAGGCCACCTTGACGGTGAACTGGGAGACCACGTCGGTGTCCAGCATCTGCCGGTTCAGGGTGTAGGGCACCACCACCGCGTCGTCCATGCTCTCCTCGGCCCCGCCGTCCTTCTGGTAGAACACCCCCACCACCGTCAGGGGGGTGCCGTTCACCGACAGGGTCTGGCC
>CALXCP010000029.1 GCA_944386845.1 uncultured Oscillospiraceae bacterium
TCACCCTGCGGCCCACCCCGTCCATCGCCCTGCCCCAGCGGACGGTGGACCTGCGCACCGGGGAGGAGACCGAGCTCGCCATCAAGGGCCGGCACGACCCCTGCATCGTCCACCGGGCGGTCCCCGTCATCGAGGCCGCCGCCGCCCTGGCAGCCGTGGAGCTCTTGGGAGATAGTTTCCACAATTAGGAATCAGGAATTGAGAGTGGAGAGTGAAGAGTGGGGAGTGAAGATGGGGGTCAGGGGGCCCGCGCCCCTCTGAGCGCGTCTTTGGTTTCTTTCTGCGCGCGCAGAAAGAAACTCGCCCTCAGGCGAAAATATCTAAACCCGCCCACCACCCGATTTTGGTATAGGGGGTTTCACCCCCTATGACCCCCACCCCCTTCGGGGGAGAAAATGGGGCTACGCCCCCTGTACCGCATACGCTTCACACTGAAATCCATCCGCCGGCAAAGGAGAGAGAACAGATGGACCAGCACGACGGCGCCCTGCGCCGCAGACACCACAGCGACGAAAACGTCCTCATCATGCCCGGGGCCCAGGTGGTGGGCAACGTGACCTTCACCGGCCCGGAGTGCTCCGTGTGGCACAACGCGGTCATCCGGGGCGGGCCCGAGGGCATCACCATCGGCCGGCGCACCAACATCCAGGACTGCGCCGTCCTTCACACCGACGACGGCGCCCCCTGCACCGTGGGGGAGGACGTGACCATCGGCCACGGGGCCGTGGTCCACGCCTGCACCGTGGGCGACCGGGTGCTCATCGGCATGGGGGCCGTCGTGCTCACCGGGGCGGTGATCGGCAGCGACTGCCTGGTGGGGGCGGGGGCCCTGGTGACGGGGAGGAGCGTCATCCCCCCGGGCTCCATGGTGCTGGGCAGCCCGGCCCGGGCGGTCCGGCCCCTCACCGGGGCGGAGCGGGCCTCGCTGGTGCGGTCGGCGGAGGAGTACGCCGCCCTGAAGGAGCGCTATCGGGAGGAGGAGACGACATGAGCGAGCTGGACGCGCTGCGGGACCAGATCGACGGCATCGACCGGGAGCTGGTGGAGCTGTTCTGCCGGCGGATGGCGGTCACCCGGGCGGTGGGGGAGTACAAGCAGGCCCACGGCATCCCGGTGCTGGACGTGGCCCGGGAGCGGCAGGTGCTGGAGAAAAAGCGGGCCCTGGTGGACACGCCGGAGCTCAAAACGGCGGTGACCACCCTGTACGAGACCGTCATGGGCCTGTCCCGGCGGCAGCAGCGGGCCCTGGTCCGGGAGTCGGAGGACCACCCCAACTTCCGCCGCTTCGCCGACGCCTTCGCCCGCCGGCGGGAGCCGGTGGAGCGCCCCCGGGTGGTCTATCAGGGGGAGCCCGGGGCGTACAGCGAGATGGCCTGCCTGGACTTCTTCGGCCCGGGGGTGGACTGTGAGGGGCTGGAGCAGTTCGAGGACACCTTCGCCGCCCTGCGGGAGGGCCGGGCGGACTACGCCGTGGTGCCCATCGAGAACAGCTCCACCGGCGCCATCCGGCAGATCTACGACCTGCTGACCCGGTACGAGTTCTGCATCGTGGGGGAGACCACCGTGAGGGTGGAGCACTGCCTCATGGCCCTGCCCGGGGCGGCGCTGGAGGACATCACGGCGGTGTACTCCCACGAGCAGGGGCTGTTCCAGTGCGAGCGCTACCTCAACGCCCACCCCGGCTGGCGCCGGGTGCCCCAGGCGGACACCGCCGGCTCGGCCCGGATGGTGGCCCGGAGCGGCGACCCCACCAAGGCGGCCATCTGCTCGGCCCGGGCGGCCGAGCTGTACGGCCTGAAGATCCTGGCCCGGGGGATCAACCACAACAGCGAGAACACCACCCGCTTCGTGGTGGTCTCCCCCCGGATGGAGCTGCGGCCCGGGGCGGACAAGATCAGCACGGTGTTCACCGTGGCCCACGAGGCGGGCAGCCTCCACGAGATCCTCACCATCTTCGCCGCCCAGGGGCTCAACCTGATGCGGCTGGAGTCCCGGCCCATCCCGGGGCACAGCTGGCAGTACATGTTCTTCCTGGAGTTCGCCGGCAGCCTGCTGGACCCCGCCCTGGAGGGCATCCTCCACGAGCTGACCCAGACCACCCAGGACTTCCGGGTGCTGGGCAACTTCCCGTCCAACCTGGACGGAGAGGGGGGCCGGGGATGAAGAGGAACATCGTGCTCATCGGGATGCCCGGCTGCGGCAAGACCCGGGTGGGGGAGGTCCTCTCCCGCCGGCTGAAGATGCCCCTGGTGGACACCGACCACCTGGTGGAGACCCGGACGGAGCGCTCCATCCCCGACATCTTCGCCCGGGACGGGGAGGCCGCCTTCCGGGACCTGGAGACCGACGCCGCCCGCCGGGCGGCCGCCATGACCGGGGTGGTCATCGCCACCGGCGGGGGCATGGTGCTCCGGGAGGAGAACATGCGCCTGCTGTCGGCCACCGGGGTGGTCTTCTTCCGGGACCGGCCGCTGGCCGACATCGCCCGGGAGGACCACTCGGGCCGGCCCCTCATCGGGTCGGACCGGGACCGGCTGCAAAAGCTCTATACAGAGCGTATCGAACTATACCGCAAATACGCGCAGTATACCATCTCCCACACGGACACCCCGGAGGAGGCGGCCGAGCGCATCGCGGAGCTGTACCGGAAGGAGTGCGCCACATGAGATTCCTGGTCATCAACGGGCCCAACCTGAACCTGCTGGGCAAGCGGGAGCCCGGCATCTACGGCACCGAGAACTACGAGTCCCTGTGCCGGCTGATCCGGGAGCACGCCGCCGCCCGCGGCTCCACCGCCGACTGCTGGCAGTCCAACCACGAGGGGGCCATCATCGACGCCATCCACGCCGCCGACGGGGCGTACGACGCCATCATCATCAACCCCGGGGCCTACACCCACTACAGCTACGCCATCCTGGACGCCCTGAAGGCGGTGAGCGTCCCCGCCTATGAGGTCCACATCAGCCACATCGACCAGCGGGAGCCCTTCCGGGCCGTGTCGGTGACCGCCCCCGCCTGCGTGGGGCAGATCTATGGCCACGGGTTCCAGGGCTACCTCATGGCCATGGACTGGTTCCTGGAGGGCGGGAGATGAGGCAGCTCTGCGTCATCGGCGACCCCATCGCCCACAGCCGCTCCCCCTTCCTGCACAACACCATGCTCCGGGCGCTGGGGCTGGACGGGGAGTATGCGTACACCGCCCGCCGGGTGCCGGGGGGGGACACCGCCGCCTTCCTGGCGGCGGCGAGGGCGGAGGGCGTCGTGGGCTTCAATGCCACCATGCCCCACAAGGAGCACCTGGTCCCCCTGATGGATACCCTCACCGACGAGGCCCGGGGGTACGGGGCGGTGAACACCGTCCGCCTGCGGAATGGCCGGGCGGAGGGCCACAACACCGACGGGGAGGGCTTTCTCCGGGCCCTGCGGGAGGCGGGGCTGGACCCCGCCGGCCGGACCGTGCTGCTGCTGGGGGCGGGCGGGGCCGCCCGGGCGGCGGCCCCCAAGCTGGCCCGGGCCGGGGCGGAGCGGGTGTACGTCTGCAACCGCACGCCGGAGCGGGCGGCGCAGCTGTGCGCCGGGGACCCCGCGGGCCGGCTGGCCCCGGCGGGGATGGACGGGGAGACCCTGGCCCGGCTGGCCCCCCGGTGCACCCTGCTGGTGAACTGCACCAGCCTGGGCATGGAGGGGACCGGGGGGCAGTTCGATGACCTGTCCTTCGTGGACGCCCTGCCCGGCGGGGCGGGGGTCTTCGACCTCATCTACAGCCCGGCGGAGACCGGGCTGCTCCGCCGGGCCCGGGGGCGGGGGCTGCCGGCGGCCAACGGGCTGGGCATGCTCATCTGGCAGGCCGTCCTGGCCCTGGAGTTCTTCCTGGACCGGCCGCTGGACGGCCCGGCCATGGCCAGACTGCTGCGGGAGGCGATGACATGAGCGGGAAAAAGACGGTGCTGATCACCGGGGCGTCCCGGGGCATCGGGGCGGCCGCCGCCCGGGAGTTCGCCCGGGCGGGCTGGGCGGTGGCGGTGAACTACTGCCGCAGCGGGGACCGGGCCCAGGCCCTGGTGGACGGGCTGCGCCGGGAGGGGCACACCGCCCTGGCCGTCCGGGCCGACGTCAGCGACCGGGAGCAGGTCCGGAGCATGGTTGACAATGTGTTAGAAAAATTTTGTCAACTTGACACTTTGGTATGCAACGCCGGGGTGGGCCTCACCGGGATGTTTTGTGATATGACACAAGAGCAGTGGCGGCGGCTGTTCGCCGTCAATGTGGAGGGGGTCATCCACTGCGTCCAGGCGGTGCTGCCCCACATGGTCCACCGGAAGTGGGGCCGGATCGTCACCCTGTCCTCCATGTGGGGGGTCACCGGCGGCTCCTGCGAGGCGGGCTACTCCGCCACCAAGGGGGCGGTGATCGCCCTGACCCGCGCCCTGGCCAAGGAGCTGGGCCCCTCGGGCATCACGGTGAACTGCGTGGCCCCCGGGGTCATCGACACCGAGATGAACGCGAACCTTGGGCCGGAGGACCTGGCGGCGCTATCGGACGAGACCCCCCTGGGCCGCATCGGCACCCCGGAGGAGGTGGCCCGGGCGGTGCTCTTCCTGGCCGGGGAGGGCGGGGACTTTATCACCGGGCAGGTGCTCCAGCCCAACGGCGGCCTGGTCATCTGAGGGCCGCGGGGCCGGAGGTTTTACGAACCGTGCAAATGCCTCCCCCGTCCGGGGGAGGCATTTGTCTATTTTGACGGTTGACAATTTCGCCCCCGCAAGACTATAATTGTCAACATCCTGCGGGGCCCGCGTCCCGGAGGAGGGCGGCCGGCGGCCCGTGGGGCGGCCCGCCGCCTGGCATTCAGAAATATGGAGGGAACCAACGATGAAGAAGCTTCTTGCGATGCTCATGGCCGTGGCCATGTGCTTCACCCTGCTGACCGCCTGCGGCAACAGCAGCGACACCCCCGCCGAGACGGGCAGCGCCCCCGCCGAGACCGGCGACAACACCGGCGAGACGCCCGCCGACGGCACCGCCTTCAAGCTGGGCGGCACCGGCCCCCTGACCGGCGGCGCGTCCATCTACGGCCTGGCCGCCCAGCGGGGCGCCCAGATCGCCGTGGACGAGATCCGCGAGGCGGGCGGCGACATCCAGTTCGACCTGCGCTATGAGGACGACGTCCACGTGGCCGAGACCGCGGTGAACGCCTACAACACCCTGAAGGGCTGGGGGATGCAGATCTCCCTGGGCTCCGTCACCTCCACCCCCGGCATCGCCACCTCCGCCCTGAACTACGAGGACCGGATCTTCGCCCTGACCCCGTCCGCCTCCTCCCCCGACGTCATCGCGGGCAAGGACAACGTGTATCAGATGTGCTTCTCCGACCCCAACCAGGGCCTGGCCTCCGCCCAGTACATCTATGAGCAGGGCCTGGGCGAGAGCGTGTACATCATCTGGAAGAACGACGACATCTACTCCACCGGCATCAAGGACCAGTTCATGGCCGAGGCCGAGGCCCTGGGCCTGAACGTGGTGGGCGACTCCACCTTCACCGAGGACACCCAGAACGACTTCACCGTCCAGCTCACCGACGCCCAGCAGAAGGGGGCCGACCTGATCTTCCTGCCCATGTACTATCAGCCCGCCTCCCTGATCCTGACCCAGGCCGACCAGATGGGCTATGAGCCCAAGTTCTTCGGCGTGGACGGCATGGACGGCATCCTGACCATGGAGGGCTTCGACGCCACCCTGGCCGAGGGCGTCATGCTGCTGACCCCCTTCAACGCCGACGCCACCGACGAGGCCACCGTGGCCTTCGTCACCAAGTATCAGGACCTGTACGGCGAGACCCCCAACCAGTTCGCCGCCGACGCCTATGACTGCGTCTACGCCCTGAAGCAGGCCCTGGAGACCGCGGGCTGCACCCCCGACATGAGCAACGAGGAGCTCTGCGACGCCCTGATGGAGGTCTTCCCCACCATCACCTTCACCGGCCTGACCGGCGACGGCCAGGGCATCACCTGGGACAGCACCGGCGCCGTGTCCAAGGCCCCCAAGGGCATGGTCATCGAGGGCGGCGCCTACGTGGGCATGGACTGATCTCCCGCCCCGACATCACCCAAGCGCCCTCACCGCAGGCGGACACGGAGGGCTGCCGGAGCACCGGCAGCCCTCCTGCCTGCGTTTCCCGAGAGAAGAGAGAGGGGCGCGTCGGAAAAGGGCCGGAGCGGGGCTCCGGCGTTTTTCCGACGCCCCCCGGAGAGAAAAGGTGTGTGATACAGAATGGATATTACGGTCATCCTGGACTACCTGATCCGGGGACTGAGCCTGGGCAGCGTGTACGCCATCATCGCCCTGGGCTACACCATGGTCTACGGCATCGCCAAGATGCTCAACTTCGCCCACGGCGACGTGATCATGGTGGGCGGCTACATCTGCTTCTTCAGCATGAGCGGCCTGTCCTCCCACTTTGAGGAGGGCTCCGTGGCGGCCATGGTGGTCCCCGCCGTGGCGGGCACCCTGGCGGCCATGGTGGTGTGCACCGTGCTGGGCGTGACCATCGAGCGGCTGGCCTACAAGCCCCTGCGGCAGGCCTCCTCCCTGGCGGTGCTGATCACCGCCATCGGCGTGAGCTACTTCCTCCAGAACGCGGCCCTGCTGCTCTGGTCGGCCAACCCCAAGGTGTTCACCCCCGTGGTGGGCCGGGGCAGCCTCCAGGTGGGCCCCCTGTCCATCAGCTATGTGACCCTGCTGACCATCGCGGTGTGCATCGTCATCATGATCGCCCTGACCACCTTCACCAGCCGGGGCAAGATGGGCAAGGCCATGCGGGCGGTCTCCGAGGACAAGGGGGCGGCCCAGCTCATGGGCATCAACGTCAACGCCACCATCTCGCTGACCTTCGCCATCGGCTCCGCCCTGGCGGGCATCGCGGGGGTGCTGTTCATGTCGGCCTACCCCACCCTGACGCCCACCACCGGCTCCATGCCGGGCATCAAGGCCTTCACCGCCGCCGTCTTCGGCGGCATCGGCTCCATCCCCGGGGCCCTGCTGGGCGGCCTGCTGCTGGGGATCATCGAGATCTTCGCCGGCGCCTACATCTCCACCCAGCTGCAGAACGCCATCGTCTTCGCCGTGCTCATCGTGGTGCTGGTGGTCCGTCCCGCCGGCCTGCTGGGCAAGACGATCCGGGAGAAAGTGTGAGGTGGGCGGCATGAGCAACGTGGGAAAACGCCTGACCGGCATGAAAAGGTCCACCCGCACCAGCATGGCCACCTACGGCATGGTCATCCTGGCCTATATCGTCATCCAGCTGATCCGCGGCCTCCGGGACGGGGGGGTCGGCCCCCTGCTGGAGGGGCAGCTGGTCCCCATCTGCGCCTACGTCACCATGGCCCTGGCCCTGAACCTGGTGGTGGGCATCTCGGGGGAGCTGTCCCTGGGCCACGCGGGCTTCATGAGCATCGGCGCCTTCGCCGGCTGCTCCATGGCCATGGGGCTGGAGGCGGTGATCCCCGCCGCCCCCCTGCGCCTGGCGGTGGCCATGGTGTTCGGCGCGGCGGTGGCCGCCGTGCTGGGCTTCCTCATCGGCATCCCGGTGCTGCGGCTCAACGGCGACTACCTGGCCATCGTCACCCTGGCCTTCGGCGAGATCATCAAGGGCGTGGTCACCAACATCTACCTGGGGCTGGACTCCGCCGGCCTCCACTTCAGCTTCCTGACCAACGGCAATGAGCTGCTGGACGGCGGGAAGGAGCTCATCAAGGGCCCGGTGGGCGTGATGAACTCGGAGCGCATCTCCACCTTCACCGCCGGCTTCATCCTGGTGATGATCGCCCTGATCGTCATCTTCAACCTGGTCAACAGCCGCACCGGCCGGGCCATCATGGCCGCCCGGGACAACCGCATCGCCGCCGAGAGCGTGGGCATCAGCGTCACCAAGTACAAGATGATCGCCTTCGCCACCTCGGCCGCCCTGGCGGGGGCCGCCGGCACCCTGTACGGCTGCAGCCAGGTCACCTTCGTGGCCACCAAGTTCGACTTCAACACCTCCATCCTCATCCTGGTGTTCGTGGTGCTGGGCGGCCTGGGCAACATGTGGGGCTCCGTCATCGCGGCGGCCGCCCTGACCATCCTGCCCGAGGCCCTGCGGCAGTTCCAGGACTACCGGATGCTGGTGTACGCCATCGTGCTCATCCTGGTGATGCTGGCCACCAACAACCCCACCCTCCAGAGCTTCTTCGCCCGGCTGTTCCGCCGGGGGGGCGATGACGACGACGCCGCGCCCCGGAAGGGCAAGCTGAGCCGAAAGGAGGCCGCGAGATGAGCCGCGCGCAGGAGGGGCGCAAGCCCACCAAAATGGTCCCCGTCCCCAGCCACTCCATCATCCCCGAGCGGGACATCGACAAGTCCCCCATCCTGGAGTGCAGCCACCTGGGCATCGACTTCGGCGGCCTGCGGGCGGTGGACGACTTCAACCTGACCATCGGCCGCACCGAGATCGCCGGCCTCATCGGCCCCAACGGCGCCGGCAAGACCACGGTGTTCAACCTGCTCACCAAGGTCTACCAGCCCACCCGGGGCACCATCCTGCTGGACGGCAAGGACACCTCAGGCAAGACCACCGTCCAGATCAACCGCATGGGCATCGCCCGGACCTTCCAGAACATCCGGCTGTTCTCCAACCTGTCGGTGGAGGACAACGTGAAGATCGGCCTGCACAACCAGGAGCGCTACTCCGCCATCGAGGGGGTGCTCCGGCTGCCCAGCTACTGGAAGCGGGAGCGCTCCGCCCACGAGCGGGCGCTGGAGCTGCTGTCCATCTTCGACATGCAGGATCTGGCCAACCACAAGGCGGGCTCCCTGCCCTACGGCGCCCAGCGCCGGCTGGAGATCGTCCGGGCCCTGGCCACCAACCCGTCCCTGCTGCTGCTGGACGAGCCGGCGGCCGGCATGAACCCGTCCGAGACCGCCGAGCTCATGGACAACATCGTCAAGATCCGGGACACCTTCCAGATCGCCGTCATGCTCATCGAGCACGACATGAAGCTGGTCATGGGCATCTGCGAGGGCATCTGCGTGCTGAACTTCGGCCAGATCATCGCCAAGGGCACCCCCGCGGAGATCCAGGCCAACCCCGCGGTCATCGAGGCCTATCTGGGCAAGCGGAAGGAGGGCTGACCCCATGCTGAACGTCAACGACATCAATGTGTACTACGGCAGCATCCACGCCATCAAGGGGGTCTCCTTCGAGGTGAACGACGGCGAGATCGTCACCCTCATCGGGGCCAACGGCGCCGGCAAGTCCACCATCCTGAACACCATCTCGGGCCTGCTCCACTCCAAGACGGGCTCCATCGAGTTTTTGGGGGAGAGGATCAACGGCGTGCAGCCCCACCGCATCGTGGGCAAGGGGCTGGCCCAGGTGCCCGAGGGGCGCCGGATCTTCCTGCAGATGACGGTGGAGGAGAACCTGGAGATGGGGGCCTACACCCGCCCCAACAGCGAGGTGGACCCCGGCATCGCCGACGTGTATGAGCGCTTCCCCCGGCTGAAGGAGCGGCGCAGGCAGATCGCCGGCACCCTGTCCGGCGGCGAGCAGCAGATGCTGGCCATGGGCCGGGCCCTCATGTCCAAGCCCAAGCTGCTGATGCTGGACGAGCCGTCCATGGGCCTGGCCCCCCTGCTGGTGGAGCAGATCTTCGACATCATCAAGGAGCTGCACCGCTCGGGCACCACCGTGCTGCTGGTGGAGCAGAACGCCCAGATGGCCCTGTCCATCGCCGACCGGGGCTACGTGCTGGAGACGGGCAAGATCGTGGCCACCGGCACCGGGCAGGAGCTGCTGAGCAACGACGCGGTGAAGCGCGCCTACCTGGGCGGCTGAGCCCCCGCGCCCCGGGGGGCGGAGCGTGGACAGGCCGGGCGGCCCCGCGGGGCCGCCCGGCTTTTTCGCACAGACCCGGGAGATCGTGAGAAATATGGACGCAACGTAAATATTCCATGAACGATGGAAAAAGTGGATTGACAGGAAAAACCTTCGTGTAGTATGTTGGAAACATATCCTGTTGACCGAACGGCGGCCGGCCCGGCCCGGCCAAGCGAACAGAAAGGCGGTGTCGGCAGTGGATCAGACAGCGGAGCTCCTGCGGACCTATCTGCGGGTGACCCAGCATCTCTCCCAGCATTTTCGGGAATACTTCGGACAGTACGACCTGACCTTCCCCCAGGCGATGGTGCTCAACGTCCTGGGGGAGGACGGGGCCATGCCCATCAGCGCCCTGGCGGAGCGGACGGGCAGCGCCAACAGCACCATCTCCGGCGTGGTGGACCGGCTGGAGAAGCTGGGCCTGGCCAAGCGCGTCCGGTCCACCCAGGACCGGCGGGTGATCTTCGTGGAGGCCACCGAGCGCTACCGGGAGCTGAAGGCCCGGGCGCTGGACAGCGTCAACGACTACTTCTCCTCCCTGGTGCAGGACATCCCCCCCAGGGAGCGGGAGACGATCCTCCGGTCGCTGACCACCCTGGACAAGGTGCTCACCGCGGAGAAGGAGCAGAGGGGCTGAGCCTGCCTGGCGGGCCCGAAAGGGGGAAGAGCGGATGAGGGAGCGGTACGGGTACCAGAGCTACCGGGGGCGGGTCTCCCCGCGGCGGGTGCTGGTGGTCCTGGTCATCGTGCTGGCCGTGGTGCTGGCGGCGGTGGTGGCCCTCTATCTGTACCTGCAGCGCTACGTGGTCTACACCGACGAGGGGGCCCGGTTCGAGCTGCCCTTCGACCTGCCCTTCCTCTCCGGGGAGAGCGCCCCGCCCCAGGAGAGCGGCGGGGTGAGCATCGTGGTGGAGCCCTCCCCCGCCCCGTCGGAGGCGGCGCCGGAGGAGCCGGAGGCCCTCCGGGCGGTTTGGATCCCCCTGTCCGCCGTGACGGACGGCACCGCCGCCGCCCTGGTGGAGGCCGAGGGGGGCACCGCCGCCGTGCTGGACATGAAGGGGGAGGACGGCCGCCTGAACTACGTCTCCTCCCTGGACCTGGCCCGGCGGGCCGGGGCCAACCCGGAGGGGGACGACCCCAACGCCGCCCTGCGGGCCTTCAACGGCGGGGAGCTGTACACCGTGGCCCGGCTGTGCTGCTTCCAGGACGACCTGCTGCGCACGGTGGACCGGGAGATGAACATCCTCACCAACAGCGGCTACCTCTGGTATGACGAGGCGGGCCGCTACTGGACCAGCCCCGCCAACGGGGAGGTGCGGGCCTACCTCACCGGCGTCGCCGCCGAGCTGGCCGGGCTGGGCTTCGACGAGATCCTGCTGGACTTCGCCGGCTACCCCACCGCCGGGCAGCTGGGCTGGATCCGGGTGGGGGAGAGCTACCCCGCCGGGGAGCTGGACCGCTGGATCGGCCAGTTCTACCAGGAGATGGCCCAGGCCCTGGAGCCCTATGACGTGACCCTGTCGGTCCGCACCACCCAGGCCGCCCTCACCGGGGCGGAGGAGCGCAGCGGGCAGACGGCGGAAAACCTGGCCGCCTGGGCCGACCGGGTGTGGGCGGAGCCCCCGGAGGGGACGGAGACCGACTACGCCGCCCTGTTGTCCGCCGCCGGCGGAGAGGACGTCCAGGTGGTCCTCATCGGCCCGGCGGAGGCCGGGGCGGAGGACAGCTGGGCCCTGCTGCCCTGACCCGGAGAGGAGGGAACGCCATGATCGTCAAGAAAAACGTCCCGGAGTACGAGGGGACCCTGCGCAGCCACATGATCAAGATCCCCGCCTGCATCAGCGAGTGCTCCGGCATCCGCATCTTCGGCCGGCGGATCAAGTCGCTGGCCTTCACCACCGACGCGGCCATCATCCGCAACATCAACGCCGACGCCATCATCGCCGTCTACCCCTTCACGCCCCAGCCCGCCATCACCCGGGCCATCATGGACGTGGCCGACATGCCGGTGTTCGCCGGGGTGGGGGGCGGCGTCACCCGGGGCAGCCGGGTGATCAACATCGCCAACGACGCCGAGCAGCAGGGCGCCTTCGGCGTGGTGGTCAACGCCCCCACCGAGAACGAGGTCGTCTCCCGGCTCAAGCAGGTGCTGGACATCCCGGTGGTGGTCACCGTGGTCTCCGAGCACACCGACATCGCCGCCCGGTTCGCGGCGGGGGCGGACATCCTCAACGTGTCGGGGGCCGCCCGCACCCCGGAGATCGTCCGCCGCATCCGGCGGGACTTCCCCGACGCCCCCATCATCGCCACCGGCGGCCCCACCGAGGAGAGCATCCTGGCCACCATCCGCGCGGGGGCCAATGCGATCACCTACACCCCTCCCTCCAACGGGGAGCTCTTCGCCGTCTCCATGGAGAAGTACCGCCGGATGTGCGGTGAGGGATGACATCTGCCCACATGCGGCACCATGCCGCCGCCCGCGGCCAAAATTGCAAAAAGCCCCCCGGACCATGAGTTCCCTCTATGGCCCGGGGGGTTTTCTTATCGAAAAGATTTATGGCGAAATAGATAAACGGCGTATAGAATATCTGTGAGGTCCCACAAAAAGCCGGCCGTTTTTCCCGGGAAATGGAAGACGGAGGGGCGGCGGACAGGGGGAAGGGCCGCCCATAAAAATGAATTTTGACGGGAAAGGCGCTGCAAGCCGCTGCAAGTCCGGCTCGTTAAATTTGCAACAAAGAGACGGAAAGGGGGAATTTGTGAATAATTTGACGATTAAAATGAACATTCCGGGCAAAAAAATTGCAAATTTCCGATTTTATATCTTGCGCGAAGGAGAGTTTTGGAGTATCATCTTTTTGTTGGGGCGGCATCGCCCTGGGAAAGGAAACACAGCGGAAAGCAGAAAGGCGGTGAAGAGATGTCATTGGAGGCGATCCAAACGATCACCGAGAGCGAGCAGGGCGCCAGGCAGAGGCTCCAGGCCGCCGCGGAGGAGGCGAAGAAGATCGTCGCTGAAGCGGAGCGGACGGGTCAGGCCAAGGTGGCCCAGGCCCGGGCCGGGGCAGAGGCTGAGGCCAAGGCCATGATGAAGCAGGCGGAGGAGAGAGCCGCCCAGCAGGAGGCTGCCGTCATGGAGGAGGTGGAGCAGTCCTGCCAGGCCATGCGGCAGGCGGCGCAGGGCCGGCTGCCGGCGGCGGTGGAACTCATAGTCAGAAGGGTAGGGAATGTCTGATGTCGATCGTCAAAATGAAGCGGCTGCGGCTCTTCGCCCTTTCCTCTGACCGGGAGGAGCTGCTGCGGAAGCTTCAGCACCTGGGGTGCGTGGAGATCGATGAGCCAACAGACAAGCTGGCCGATCCCGACTGGGCCGGTGTGGCCCGAGTCGACGACACCGCCCTGGCCTCCGCCAAGGAGGCCCAGAGCGAAGTCAGCGCAGCCCTTGCGGCGCTCAAGAAATACGCGCCGGTGAAGACCCCGCTCCTGGCCCGCCGGAGAGAGGTCACGGAACAGCAGCTCTTCGACGACGCGGTCCGCGCCTCCGCCCAGGAGGCGGCCCGGGCGCTGGTGGCGGCGGAGAAGAGGATCTCGGCCCTGTACGCCGAGCAGAGCAAGCTGAAAAACCAAAAGGCGTCCCTGGCGCCGTGGCTGGACCTGGATGTGCCGCTGGAGACGGCCTTCGCCCGCGACGTGACGGTGATCTTCGGGACCATCTCGGTCAACACCTCCTACGAGGAGATGGAGGGGGCCCTGGCCGCCCTGACCGACCTGGCCGCCCTGACCCGGGCGGGGAGGGACCGGGAGCTGCAATACCTGCTCTTCCTCTGCCATGACAGCGTGGCGGAGGAGGCGCTGGAGCTCCTGAAGGGCTACGGGTTCTCCCGGGCGGCCCTCCGGGGCTGGACGGGGACCGCCCGGGAGAACGACCAGCGGCTGGACGTGGAGCTGGCCAGGACGGCCAGGGAGCTGGAGCAGGTCAAGGCCGGCGTGGCCGAGTACGACAGCCGGCGGGCCGACCTGGTGCTCTACCAGGAGCGCCTGGTCCAGGAGGTCGCCCGGGAGGAGGCCAAGGGCCGGCTGCTGGCCACCCAGGCCACCTTCTTCCTGGAGGGCTGGGTCCCGGTGCCCGAGGAGGGGGCGCTGGCGGAGCTGCTGGGGCAGTACACCTGCGCGTGGGAGACCGCGGTCCCCGACCGGGAGGAGTACCCCCAGGTCCCGGTGAAGCTCAAGAGCAACACGCTCACCGAGCCGCTGACCGTCATCACCGAGATGTACAGCCTGCCCGCCTATGACGGGGTGGACCCCAACCCGCTGATGATGCCCTTTTACGTGTTCTTCTTCGGGTTCATGTTCGCCGACTTCGCCTACGGCATCATCCTGGCCGCCATCTGCGCGGTCATCCAGTTCAGCACCCGGCCCAAGGGGGGCTTCGGCTATCTGGTGCGGCTGATGCTCATGTGCGGCATCGCCTCGGCGGTGATCGGCTTCTTCACCGGCGGGTTCTTCTCCGACTTCCTCAGCCGGTTCACCGGGATGCTGGGCCTGGCCACGCCGCAGATCCCCTTCCTGACCAGCGGCCCGGTGCTGGACGTGATCAACGAGCCCATGACCGCCCTGGTGTTCACCCTGGCGGTGGGCCTGGTCCAGATCGTGGTGGGCATGGCGGTCAAGTTCTACATGCTCTGCCGGGACGGGCAGGTGTGGGACGCCATCTGGGACATCGGCACCTGGTGGGTCATCTTCGTGGGCATCGGCCTGTACGCCCTGGACATGGCGGGCGTCGCCTCCATCGGCATCGTCAACGGGATCCCGGTGGTGCTGGTGGTGGGCTGCGTGATGCTGCTGGCCCAGGCCCGGACGGCCAAGGGCCTCGGCAAGGTGACGGCCGTCATCGGCGCGGTGTACAACGGCGTGACGGGATACTTCGGGGACATCCTCTCCTACTCCCGTCTGATGGTCATGATGCTGGCCAGCACGGTCATCGGCCAGGTGTTCAACATCCTGGCGGCCATGCCCGGCGGCGGCCTGCCGCCGGTGCTGGGGGTCCCCATCTTCTTCGTGATCTTCCTGGTGGGCCATGCCTTCAACTTCGGGCTGAACATCATCGGCACCTATGTGCACACGTCCCGCCTGCAGTACCTGGAGTTTTTCAAGCAGTTCTATAAAGAGGGCGGAAGACCCTTCCGGCCCCTGAACATCAACACGACGAATGTCGATATCATCAAGGAGGAAAAGTAATATGTTTGGCGAATTGATTGCTCAGTACGGCGGTCCCTTCTTCGGTTTCCTGGGCGCGGCGCTTGCCGCCGGCCTGGCCTGCGTCGGCTCCGCCAAGGGCACCGGCATCGCCGGTGAGGCGGGCGCCGGCCTGCTGTGTGAGGATCCCTCCCAGTTCTCCAAGGTGATGATCCTTCAGGTCATCCCCGGCACCCAGGGCCTGTACGGCCTGGTCATCGGCTTCCTGGCCCTGCTGAAGATGGGCCTGTTCGGCGGCGACATCACGGCGATCACCACCACCCAGGGCCTGCAGATCCTGGCCGCCTGCCTGCCCATGGCCCTCGGCGGCCTGCTGTCCGCCATCGCCCAGGGCCGGGTGGCCGCCGCCTCTGTGAACATCGTCTCCAAGTCCCCCAACGACTGGTCCAAGGGCATGGTGCTCTGCATCATCGTGGAGTTCTACGCCATCCTGTCCCTGCTGATCTCCTTCCTGATGATCTGGTTCGGCTTCTAAGCGGAGGCGCGTATGGAAGGGATTGAAAAGATCACGGCCCGCATCGAGCAGGACGTGCAGCGGGAGATCGACGGCGTCCTCGCCCAGGCCCGGGCCCAGGCGGACGACATCACCGCCCGCTATGAGGCCCAGGCCGCCAAGGAGTCCGAGGACATCCTGGCCCGGGGCCGGAAGAGCGCCGGCGAGCGGGTGGAGCGCCTGTACAGCGTGGCCCAGCTGGAGGGCAAAAAGCGGGTCCTGGCCGTGAAGCAGGAGATGGTGGGCCGCGCCTTCGACGACGCGCTGGAGCAGCTGCTGTCCCTGCCGGAGGACCGCTATGTGGGCCTTCTGGTGGACCTGACGGTATCCGCCGCCCGGACCGGCCGGGAGCAGGTGATCCTCTCCCCCAAGGACCGGGCCCGCATCGGCAAGCAGGTGATCGCCGCCGCCAACGAGCGGCTGGCCAAGGCCGTGGCCCCCGAGCTGCCCGACGCCCTGGCCGAGTCCAAGGCGGGGGCCCTCCTGGACAAGGTGGTCTCGGGCGCCTCCGCCCTCCTGGCGGGCACCGGGATGCTCACCCTCAGCGAGGAGACCCGGCCCATCCGGGGCGGGGTCATCCTGGTGGACGGCCGGGTGGAGACCAACTGCAGCCTGGAGACCCTTGTCCGCCTCCAGCGGGAGGAGCTGGCTTCCCAGGTGGCCCAGGTGCTCTTTGACGGCGTGGGCTGAGGCCCGCCCGCACACGCTGGAAAGCCGGAAAGGAGGGATGTGTCTTGCCGAAAAAGCTGAAAGACACGGATTATCTCAGCATCTCCGCCCGTGTCCGGGCCATGGAGAACGGACTTCTGACCCGGGAACGCATGGAGCGGATGCTGGAAGCGCGGAGCGTGGAGGAGGCGGCCAAGGTGCTGGCCGAGTGCGGCTACGGGGAGATGAACAGCTTCACCCCCGCCGCCCTGGACGAGCGCCTGAGCGAGGCCCGGGACGCGGTGTATCAGGACCTTCAGGGCGCGGTCCCCGACCCCAACGTCATCGACGTGTTCCGCATCAAATATGACTATCACAACGCCAAGGTGCTGCTGAAGGCGGAGGCCATGGGGCTGGATTCGGTCCGGCTCCTGGTGGGCGGCGGGCGGTATGCCGCCGCCGCGCTGCAGGAGGACTTCCAGCGGGACGACCTGCGGGAGTGCAGCGACGCCTTCCGCAAGGCGGTGGCAGAGGCCAAGGAGACCCTGGCCTCCAGCGGCGACCCCCAGCGGGCCGACCTGATCCTGGACCGGGCGTACTTCGCCGAGATGTCGGAGGCGGCCCGGGCCACCGGCAGCGGGTTTTTGGCCGGCTATGTGCGCCTGCTGATCGACGCGGCCAATCTCCGGGCTGCCGTCCGCGCCCACCGCATGGAGCGGGGGGCCGACTTCCTGGCCCAGGTGCTGGTGCCGGGCGGGAACGTGGAGGAGCGGAGCGTCGCCGCGGCGAAGGGCTCCGAGCTGGGCGCCCTGTTCCGGGGCGGCCGGCTGGCGGAGGCGGCCGCCGCGGGCGCGGAGCTCGCCGCCCCCGGCAGCGGCCACCTCACCAGCTTCGAGCGCCTGTGCGACAACGCCCTGGTGGACTACCTGTCGGCGGCCAAGCGGATCCCCTTCGGGGAGCAGCCCGTCATCGGCTATCTGGCCGCCAAGGAGAACGAGTTCACCGCGGTGCGGATCGTCATGAACGGCCGCATGGCGGGGCTGGACACGGACACCATCCGGGAAAGGCTGCGTGATTCCTATGTATAAGATCGCGGTGTTGGGGGACAAGGACAGCGTCCTGGGCTTCAAGGCCCTGGGGCTGGACACCTTCCCCGTGGAGTCGGTGGAGGAGGCCAAGCGGACCCTCCACGACCTGGCCCGGGGCAGCTACGCGGTGGTCTATCTCACCGAGCAGCTGGGGCAGCACATGGAGGCTGAGCTGGCCCGCTATAAGGATCAGCTCACCCCCGCCATCATCCTCATCCCCGGGAAGGAGGGCTCTCTGGGCATCGGCATGGCCAATGTGAAGAGCGCCGTGGAGCGCGCGGTGGGGGCGGACATCCTCTGAGCCGCGCCCGGCGCGCCCCGCGCGGGGAGCTCCCCCGGCGCCCCCTCCGCGTCCGGCGGAGCGGCGGCGCCCCCTGCGAATTCAACCCGAAAGAAGGAGTTTGATCTATGGGTAAGATCGTAAAGGTCTCCGGCCCGCTGGTGGTGGCCACCGGCATGCAGGAGGCGAATATGGCCGACGTGGTGCGCGTGGGAGATCAGCGCCTGATCGGTGAGATCCTGACGATGAGCGGCGACTCGGCCTCCATCCAGGTCTATGAGGAGACCTCCGGCCTGGGCCCCGGCGCCGAGGTGGTCACCACCGGCGCCCCCCTGTCCGTGGAGCTGGGCCCCGGCCTGATGGAGAACATCTACGACGGCATCCAGCGCCCGCTGGAGGTCATCCGTGAGAAGACGGGCAGCAACAACCTGCCCCGCGGCGTGGAGGTGCCCGCCCTGGACCGGGAGAAGAAGTGGACCTTCGTCCCCGTGGCCAAGGCGGGGGACAAGGTGTCCGGCGGCGACGTGCTGGGCACCGTGCAGGAGACCACCTCCGTCCTCCACAAGATCATGGTCCCCCCCGACCTCAGCGGCACCGTCGCCTCCATCCAGGCCGGCGACTTCACCGTCACCGAGGTGGTGGCCACCCTCACCCTGGACAACGGGGAGACGCGTGAGCTGACCATGATGCAGAGGTGGCCCGTGCGCGTGGGCCGCCCCTACAAGCACAAGTTCCCCCCCAACCGTCCTCTGCTCTCCGGGCAGCGGATCGTGGACACCCTGTTCCCCGTGGCCAAGGGCGGCACCGCCGCCATCCCCGGCCCCTTCGGCTCGGGCAAGACGGTGATGCAGCACCAGCTGGCCAAGTGGTCCGACGTGGACATCGTGGTCTACATCGGCTGCGGCGAGCGCGGCAACGAGATGACCGACGTGCTGCGGGAGTTCCCCGAGCTGGTGGACCCCCGCACCGGCGAGTCCCTGATGAAGCG
>CALXCP010000030.1 GCA_944386845.1 uncultured Oscillospiraceae bacterium
CGGGCGCCCTCGATGACGGACTTCAGGCCGGAGCCGCACACCATGTTGATGGAGTAGGCGGGCACGGTGTAGGGCAGGCCGGCCTTCACGCCCACCTGACGGGCCACGTTCTGGCCGGCGGCGGCGCTGATGCAGCAGCCGAACATGACCTCGTCCACCGTCTCGGGCTTCACGCCGGCGCGGTTCAGGGCCTCCTTCACCACGATGGCGCCCAGCTCGGCGGCGGGGGTGTCCTTCAGGGAGCCGCCGAAGGAGCCGACGGCGGTGCGGCAGCAGTTGACTACGTAGATGTCTCTCATGATCTGTTTGCCTCCATTTTTTCATCAATACCCCGGTGGGGACTATCCATACACATCTGTTATTATATCGGCCGCGTCCCGAAAAATCAATGCCTTCCCCGGGCCGGTTTTGAGAAATTGCCGGTGTCTTATCCGGGCTTTTTGGGCGAAAAAGACAACAGAGCCCCTGAATTGCGCCATTTTGCTGTTATTTTTTTGACGTTTCGCCGCCGCAGCGGACGGGGGCGAGGGCGGGCTCAGCACATCGCCCTGGACAGTGCCAGAGCCCGGTCCAGGATGACGCCGGCGGCCTCGTCCTTGCTCATGAGGGGCAGATCCTCCGCGCCGGCGGCGGTGAGGAGGGTGATCACGTTGGTGTCCACCCCGAAGCCCGCCCCCTCCTGCCGCAGGCTGTTGGCGCAGATCATGTCCACGCGCTTTTTCTCCAGCTTGGCCCGGCTGTTCTCCAGCAGGTCTCTGGTCTCCATGGAGAAGCCGCAGATCACCTGCCCCGGCCGGCGGTGCTCGCCTGCGTAGGCCAGGATGTCCCGGGTGCGGACCAGGGGGAGGGACAGGTCCCCCTCCTTCTTCTTGATCTTGTCCTCCGCCCGGGCGGCGGGGGCGTAGTCGGCCACGGCGGCCGCCTTGAAGAGAAAGTCGGCCTCCTCCAGCCGGGCGGCCACCGCCCCGAACATGTCGGCGGCCGACTCCACCGGCACCACCTCCACGAAGGGGGGCGGCGTCAGGGCGGTGGGGCCGGTGATCAGGGTGACCGCCGCCCCCCGGCGCATGGCCGCCCGGGCGATGGCGTAGCCCATCTTTCCGGTGGAGCGGTTGGTGAGATAGCGCACCGGGTCCAGGGCCTCCCGGGTGGGGCCGGCGGTGACCAGCACCCGCCTTCCCTCCAGGTCGTGGGGCAGGGCGATGGCCCGGAGGACGTGCTCCAGCAGCAGCTCGGGCTCGGGCAGCTTGCCGGGGCCCACGCTGCCGCAGGCCAGCCGGCCGGAGGCGGGCTCGATGACCTCCCAGCCGTACTTCCGCAGCAGCTCCAGGTTGTCCCGGGTCACCGGATTCTCGTACATGTGGGTGTTCATGGCGGGGGCGATGAGCTTGGGGCAGGTGCAGGCCAGCACGGTGGTGGTGAGCATGTCGTCGGCCAGGCCGTGGGCCAGCTTGGCGCACACGTTGGCGGTGGCCGGGGCGATGAGCACCAGGTCGGCGCGGTCGGCCAGGGCGATGTGCTCCACCTGGTGGGCAAAGTTCCGGTCGAAGGTGTCCACCATCACCCGGCGGCCGGTGAGCTGCTCAAAGGTCAGGGGGGCGATGAATCTGGTGGCGTGCTCGGTCATGACCACCTCCACCGCCGCCCGCTGCTTCACCAGGGCGGAGGCCAGCGCCGCCGCCTTGTAGGCGGCGATGCCCCCGGTGACCCCCAGCAGGACCGTCTTTCCGTTCAGCATATCCATCATCCTCTCCGGCCCGGCGGGCCCGGCGTTGTGCCCCCATTATAGCGGGCCGGGGCCCGCCTGTCAAAAAAATCGGGGAAATTTCCCCCGGGCAGACCCCCTTCGCCCTTGCTATTTTGCGCCGGGGGCATTATAATAGCGGAAACCCGGGGCGTTCCCCGGGAAATTGCGCTGCATCCTCTTCGGGAGGAGCGGCAGCAGGAGGAATGGAATATGAGTACCCGCAAGCGCGACACCAGGTGGTTGGTCCTGCTGGCGCTGTTCGCCGCCATCGAGATCTTCCTCAACGTCACCGGCATCGGCCTGATCCCCCTTCCCCTGATCAAGGCATCCACCCTGCACATCCCCGTCATCATCGGGGCGGTGCTGCTGGGGCCCCTGGCGGGAGGGATCCTGGGGGGCGTGTTCGGCCTGTGCTCCATCTGGAGCAACACCACCGCCCCGGGGCTGCTGTCCTTCGCCTTCACCCCCGCCCTGGCCACCAGCCTGCCCGGCGCAGTGAAGACCATCTGGATCGCCCTGGGCTGCCGCATCCTGATCGGGGTGGTGGCCGGCTGGCTGTGGATCGCCCTGAAGAAGGCAAAGGTCAACGACCTCGTGGCCCTGCCCGTGGTGGGGGTGGCGGGGGCGCTGACCAACACCGCCACGGTGATGGGCAGCATCTATCTCCTGCTCAGCCCGGAGTTCGCCGCCGCCAAGAACATCGCCCTGGACGCGGTGCTCATGGCCGTCATGGCCATCGTGGGGGCCAACGGGATCCCCGAGGCCATCGCCGCCGCCGTCCTGGTCACCGCCATCGGCAAGGCGCTGCTGCGGCTGACCCGGTCCGGGCCCGTCCGGGCGGGCTGACCGGCCGTTTTCACTGACATTCTGGAGGGATCGCTGTGCTCCTGGCCATCGACATCGGCAACACCAACATCGTCCTGGGGGGCATCCGGGACGGACACATCCTCTTCGAGGCCCGCATCGCCACCGACCGGCTGCGCACCAGCGACCAGTACGGCGTGGAGATCAAGAACATGCTGGAGGCCTTCGGCGCCCGGGTGGAGGACATCGAAGACTGCATCATCTCCTCGGTGGTGCCGCCGGTGTTCAACTCGGTGCGCACCGGGGTGGTGAAGGTCATCGGAAAGCAGCCCATGGTGGTGGGCCCCGGTATCAAGACGGGGCTGAACATCCGCATGGACGACCCCGCCTCGGTGGGCAGCGACCGCATCGTCATCGCGGTGGCCGCCCTGGCGGAATACGCCCCCCCGCTGATCCTGCTGGACCTGGGCACCGCCACCACCATGGAGGTGGTGGCCCCGGGCAACGCCTATCTGGGGGGCGTCATCATCCCCGGCGTGCGCATCTCGGTGGACGCCCTCACCGCCCGGGCCGCCCAGCTGCCCGGCATCAGCCTGGACAGCCCCCGCCGGGTCATCGGCAAGAACACGGTGGACTGCATGCGCTCGGGCATCATGTACGGCACCGCCGCCATGATCGACGGCATGATCCAGCGCATGGAGGACGAGCTGGGGCACACCTGCACCGTGGTGGCCACCGGCGGTCTGGCCCAGTTCATCGTCCCCCTGTGCCGGCGGGAGATGAAGGTGGAGAAGGACCTGCTCCTCAAGGGGCTGGACATCCTCTACCAGAAGAACAGGAAGTGACCGCGAAGCAGGCGGGGCGCCAGATCGGCGCCCCGCCTGTTTTTTAGGCGGTCAGCCCTTGAAGCGCTGCCCGCCGTCGATGACCAGCTCTGTGCCGGTGACATAGCTCGCCTCGTCGGACAGCAGGTACACCGCGCCGTAGGCGATGTCCCGGGGCCTGCCCAGCCGGGGCAGGGAGTTCTGAGCGGTGCAGCGGCGCACGATCTCCGAATCGCCGAACATGGCCGCCGTCATGGGGGTCTCGATGGTCCCGGGCACGATGGTGTTCACCCGGATGTTTTCTGGCCCCAGGGTGACGGAGGCGGTGCGGCTCAGGGAGCGCACCCCGCCCTTGGAGGGGCTGTATGCGTTGAAGCCCACTCCGACGAAGGCGGCCAGCGAGGAGACGCAGACGATGGAGCCGCCGCCGCACTTGCGCATCTCGGGCACCACCGCCTGGATCCCCCGGAACTGCCCCCAGAGGTTCACGTCGATGACCCGTTTGAACAGCTCATAGCTGGTCTCCTCCCAGAAGACCCCCTTGGTCCCGATCCCCGCGTTGTTCATCAGGCCGTCGATCTTCCCGAACTGCGCCGCGCCGGCTGCCACCAGGGCGTCCCAGTCCTCCCCGTTGGACACGTCCAGCTTTACCGGCAGAACATGTCCCGGGTGCAGGGCGTTGACCTCTGCGGCCACCCGCTCCAGCGCCTCTGTCGCCACATCGCCGGCGATGACCCTGGCGCCCTCCTCCACGAACAGGCGGACCTCTTCCGCCCCCTGCCCCATGGCCGCGCCGGTCACCACGATCACCTTGTCCTTCAATCGATCCATCCCAAGCCCTCCTTTTTCATACTTTCGCCGTGTGCTGAACGGGGACAGCACCTCACACCTGCATCATAACACGGCGCCGCCGGAGGGGACAAACAACGATATTTCATGCCTCGCCGCCGGAGCATGAAAAAAGCTCATCGCTCCGGGGAGACCCCCGGGGGCGGTGAGCGGACCGGACGGGGCCCGGCGCCATTTCGGCGCCGGGCCCCGGTTCGTCCCCGGTCAGGGCAGGTAGGACAGCGGGTTCACCGCCGTGCCGTTGATGCGGATCTCAAAGTGGCAGTGGGGGCCGGTGGACCGGCCGGTGCTGCCCACCAGGGCGATGGCCTGGCCCTGATAGACCTCGGTGCCCGCCGACACCAGCAGCTTGGAGCAGTGGGCGTAGTAGGTCTGCACCCCGGAGCCGTGGCTGATGATGATCACATAGCCGTAGCCGCTCTTCCAGCCGGAGAAGGTCACCTTGCCGCCGTCGGAGGCCACGATGGTCTCGCCGGTGTAGCCGTCGATGTCCAGGCCGGAGTGGTAGCTCCGCCCGCCGAAGATGCTGCGGTACCCGAAGTAGGAGTTGATCCGCCCGTACACCGGCCAGACATAGGTGCCGGTGGGCATGGTCCGGGGCCGCTCCTTGGTGCCCACGGCCATGGTGGTGACGGTGGGCTCCCGCAGGGTCTCCTGGCTGACCACCGCGCGGCTGCGCTCCTCGCCGTCCACATAGACCACGTTGGCGGTGACCAGGCTCTCCCCCTCGGTGCCCTGGACCAGCACCTTGCTGGTCCCCTCGTACATGGTGTCGTCCTCCACCTCCTCCACCGGGCACTCGATGGCCTCGGTGTAGGTGATGGCCTCGGTGGTCTGGACCGACAGGAAGGGGATGGCCTTCTTCACCACCAGCTCGTCCCCCGGCATCAGGGAGTCCACGCTGGCCTCGGGATTCAGGGCCAGCAGCTCGCTGAGCGTCATGTTGTGGGCGTGGGCGATGCCGCCGTAGGTGTCGCCGGAGACCACGGTGTAGACCGACGCCCCCTCGCGGTCGGACAGCAGCAGCGTCCGGGTGGCCTCCAGATCCTGGTCCACGTCCACCGGGATGTAGTCATAGGTGATCTCCACGCTCTGGACGAAGCCGGAGTCCACCGTGTTCTCGTTGAGGTAGGGGGCCTTCACCTCGTCCAGCAGAGCCTGGAGCTCCTCCTCGGTGTCGGCCACCCCCACCACCTGGCCTCCCACCTCCAGCTGGTAGCGCATCATCACCTCGCCGATCTGGCCCATGAGGAAGTTCTTCATGTCCTGGTTGCCGGTGAAGTCGTCGGGGCGGCTGAGGGCCCGGGTGTAGGACACCTCGCCGTCGAAGCTGTAGTCCTCCATGAGGATGCGGCCCGCCGTCCGCTCCACGTTGTCCACCAGCAGGTCGAAGTCCTCCTTGTCCTTCACCACGCCGGCCACGGCGCCGTTGACCTCCACCAGATAGCTGGGGGTGTATACCGAGAAGACCAGCAGGGGCACCAGCACCAGCAGGGAGGCCGCCCAGTAGATCAGCGGGCCGGCCATGGGGTGCTGGACCTCCTTGACCTCCAGCACCGCGCGCACCCGCTGGATGCGCCGGTGGGCCACCTCCCGCAGCTCCGGGGCGTCGGTGCTCCGGTACAGGAAGGGGAGCCTCCCTCCGGCCAGCGTCTTGAGCCGCTCCGCCGCCCGGACATAGCGCTCCTCCGCCGCCTCCCGGCCCCGGCCGAACAGGGCGGCCCCGTTCCGGAGCAGCCCGCCGGCCCGGCGGGACAGCCCGGCCGCCCGGCGGCGCAGGGCGGCCCGGGCCCGGAGCAGCCCTTCCTTCAGAGAGGGCAGCCGCCGCCGCACCGACTCCAGCATCTTTTCCATCGCGGACACCTCCCGCCGACAAGAGAGCCGCCGCCGACCCGCGGTCCGGACCGGCGGCGGGAAAAATTACAAATGGTTACACAATAGTTACAAACGCCACTATACACACTTTCCCCCCCGCCGTCAAGCCCCCCGCCTCTCCCGGGCAGAGGGGAGAAACGGGGGGAAAAGGACGGCGGACAGCTACATTTTGTGGTTTTTGGAAAACTTTTCGGGGATTTTGCGCCATATTCAGTCCCACGGGCGGTTTGTAACCAATTTGTAAATTTTCCTTCGGTCAGCCCGCCCCGCCCGACGCCGGCCCCTTCCGGGAGGCGGGGCGGCGGACGCTGTCCGAGATGTCGGTCAGCGCCCGGGACAGCTCGGCCTCCATCCGCCCCGAGCGGGCCAGGTCGGCCAGGGAGACCATCCCCACCAGCCGCCCCTCCCGGACCACCGGCAGCCGGCGCACCTGGGCCCTGGCCATGCGCCGGGCGGCCTCCCCGGCGCCCTCCTCCGGGGCCGCGGTGGCGCAGCAGGGGGTCATGATGTCCCCCACCGGGGTGCGGGCGGGGTCGCTCCCCGGGGCCACGCAGCGCAGTACGATGTCCCGGTCGGTGACCATTCCCCGCAGCCGCCCGTCCTCTCCGCACACGGGCAGGCAGCCCACGTTGTGCCGGCTCAGCAGCCGGGCGGCCAGGGCGGCGCTCTCCCCCGGGGTGATGGACACCACCCGGCGGCTCATCACGTCCTCCACCTTCACGGCAGCACCTCCTCCTCCGCCATTCTGCCCACATCCCCGCCCGGCCATACCCTCCGCCATGGCCGGGGAAAGGGACCGCGCCCCTCCGCCGGAGCGGAGGGGCGCGGAGGAGGTGCGCGCAGGGCGCCGGGTCAGGGGCCCTGGATGGTGGACAGGGCCCGGGGGTGGGCCAGCACCTCGGCGTGCTGGAAGGTGCCGCCGTACTCCCCGTCGGTGGTCCAGGGGAGGGGGTCGGCCCCGGTGATGGTGAGCCTGGAGGTGCGCAGCACCAGCATCCCGTCCCCGGGGGCGGGCTTCTGGGTGGTGATGGTCTGGAGCACCTGCTGGAGATCGGCCACCTTCTTGGGGGGGCGGAGGAGGATGACCTCGAACAGCCCGTCGTCCAGGGCCACCTGGTCGGCGGACAGGGGCTTGATCCCCCCCACCGACAGGGTGTTGCACACCAGCCCCAGCAGGAACTTGCCCTCCAGCGTCCCGCCGTCGTGCTGGATGGTCAGGTCATAGGGGGCGATGGTGGGCATCCGGCTCACGGCGGCCAGGATGTAGGCCAGGTGGCCGAAGGTCTTCTTCAGGTCCTGGGGGGTGTCGTAGGCCACGTCGGTGAAGGCACCGAAGGCGGCCACGTAGAGGAAGGGTCTGCCGTTGAGGGTGCCCATGTCGCAGGGGCGCAGCACCCCGGCGGCGGCCACCCCGGCGCAGGGGAGGGCCCCGGCGGGCAGGCGGAAGTTGTGGGCGCAGTCGTTGGTGGAGCCGGCGGGGATGTAGCCCAGGGGGGGCCGGTGTCCCTCGGGCAGCCGCATGAGGCCGGCCGCCGTCTCGCTGAGGGTGCCGTCCCCCCCGGCGCAGACCACCCGGTCATAGCCGATGCCCAGCAGGGCGGCGGCGTCGGCGGCGTCCCCCTTCCCCTGGGTGGGGTAGACGGTGACCAGATAGCCCGATTTGGTGAACTCATCCACGATGCCGGACAGGCTGTTCTTGATCTGCCCCTTGCCGGCGGTGGGGTTGTAGAGGAAGAGAAGCTGTTTCATAGAGGACCTCCGGGCGGGCGCGGGCCCGCCGAGCGCAAAAGCAGGATAATAGCCTATTATACCGGCCCCGGGGCGAAAGTACAACCAAAACTTGGCCGCCGGGGGAATTTTTCTCTTGCGAAAGGGGCCGGGAACGGGTAAAATAGGGTCTGCCGCGCCCGAAAGGGGCGCACAGAGAAACGGAGGTGGAGAGGATGGACCGGAAGGCGCTGGCCGCCGCGTTCCCGGCCACGGTGCCGGTGCTCATGGGCTATCTGTCCATCGGCATGGCCTTCGGCCTGATGCTCCAGGCGGTGGGCTACGGCCCCCTGTGGGCGGTGTTCATGAGCGTGATCATCTACGCCGGGTCGGGGCAGTATCTGGGCTGCACCCTGCTGGCCACCGCCGCCCCCCTGCCCCAGGTGGCCATGCTCACCCTGCTGCTGAACTTCCGGCACATCTTCTACGGCCTGTCCCTGCTGGACAAGTTCAGGGGGACGGGCTGGCGCAAGCCCTACCTCATCTTCGCCCTCACCGACGAGACCTACGCCCTGCTCACCGGGGCGGTGCCGCCGGCGGGGGTGAACGCCGCCAACTACTACTTCTCCATCGCCATCCTGGACCACAGCTACTGGATCCTGGGCTCCCTCGTCGGGGCCACCATCGGCACCCTCATCACCTTCAACACCGAGGGGATCGACTTCGCCATGACCGCCCTGTTCGTGGTCATCGCCGTGGACCAGTGGAAGGCAGCGGGGAAGGGGGTGCGCCGGCACCTGCCCGCCATGATCGGCATCGGCTGCACCGCGGCGGCGGTGGTGGTCACCCGGCTGCTGGGCTCGGACAACATGATCATACCCGCCCTGGCGGCCATCTGCCTGCTGCTGCTGGGGCTGCGCCGGCAGCTGGAGGCGCCGGAGGAGACCGGAGAGGAGGGGAGCGGGACATGACGACGGCCCAGGCTGTGGCCTCTATCCTGGTGATGGCCGGGGTGACCTTCCTCACCCGGCTGCTCCCCTTCGCCCTGTTCGGCCGGGGCGGGCAGCCCCCCCGGGTGGTGACCTATCTGGGGCAGGTGCTGCCCCCGGCGGTGATCGCCATGCTCATCGTCTACTGCCTGCGCAACGTGGAGCTGTTCTCGGGCAGCCACGGCCTGCCCGAGTTTTTGTGCGTGGCCGTGGTGGCCATCCTCCACGTGTGGAAGGGCAACAACCTGCTGTCCATCTTTGGGGGGACGATCCTGTACATGGTGCTGGTCCAGGCGGTGTTCTGACCGGCGAGAGAACGACCGGCGCCCGGCCATATGGCCGGGCGCCGGTCGTTCGTTAGGTCAGGGCTGGGTCCGGGCCAGGCCGTCCCGGAAGGCGGCCAGAGTCTCGGGGGTCTCGTCCAGCCAGTAGGGCCGGGCGGGGGTGTCCCCGTCGAAGTCGGCGTAGCTGAACCAGACGGCGATCTTGAGGTTGGGATAGTCCCCGATGTGGTCGAACATATCGTCGATCCAGGCGACCTTGTCCCCCCCGATGCTGGAGGAGGCGAACTCGGTGATGATCCAGGGGTACTGGGAGAAGTGAGGGGAGTAGAGGGCCTCGATCTCATCGTAGATGACGTCGAACTCCCGCCACTCCTCGGCCCACTGGGTGTAGTAGGTGCCGTTGTTGTAGCCGGTGACCCCCAGCAGCTGGAAGTACTCGTCCCCGGGGCAGTAGGCCAGCGAGTCGTTCCACCGGGAGGGCGGGGCGCTGCGGTCGTTGGGGTTGAAGATCCAGATGCAGTTGTCCACACCCTCCTCCTCGAAGATGCGGTAGATCCTCTGCCAGACGCTGACGAAGATCTGGGGATCGGCCAGGTTCACCACCCCGCCGTAGCTGGTCCAGTCGGAGTTCATCTCGTTGTTGAGCCGGAACAGGAACGGGTGGCCCCACTGGGCCGCCTGCCGGGCGAAGGCGCGGATCTCGCCGTCCAGCTCCCCCCGGTAGATGTCCAGCAGGGGAGAGCGGGCGAACATGTCCTCGTTGTTGTTGGTGGTGATCTGCCACGTCAGCTCCACGATGCGGCCGTTCTGCCGGTTCTCCTCCATGAACTCGGCGGGGAAGTCCATGTTGAAGTGGAGATAGGCCAGGATGACGTCGAAGGTGTAGTCCAGCTCCTCCTCCAGGGCGGGCACCGTCTCCCGGATGCCGGACTGGAAGATGTCCTGGGTGAAGATGCCCCAGCGCAGCCGGTCCCCCCCGGCGATGTCGTCGAAGAGCCGGGCGGTCTCCTCCGACCACCCCTCGGGCAGGGTGAGCTGATAGTCGGTGGAGTACACCCCGTACCCGGTGGGGGAGAAGACGGCCATGGAGTCGATGGCGGCGGCCAGGGCGTCCCGCAGGGCGGTGTCCCCGCTGTCAAAGCGACACATCACCCGCAGGTACTCCCGGCTGCCGGTATACACCGTGGCGTAGAGATACCCGTCGTATACCGCGTCCCCCGGGTCCCGGAGAACGGCGGAGAGGAAGTCGGTGCCGTTTTCCCCCGTCCAGCGCTCCACATCCACCCGGTTGTTCTGCTGCCAGTCCTCGCTGAGCAGGAAGCGGTACTGGTAGTGCTCCACATAGGCGGGCACCGTCTCGTCGTGGAAGAGGAAGGGCAGGAAGGTAGACAGCTCAAAGGTGACCACGTCCTTCAGGCTCTCGTAGGTGGCCGTCTCCCGGGAGACGGTGGCGTCGAAGCCCTCCCCCTCCGCCCGGGTGAACAGGGGGGAGAGGGTGAAGTCGAAGGCGGTCCCCGCCGGGAAGTCCAGCAGATACCCGTCCGAATAGTTGACCAGACGGGTGATATTCCCGTCTGTATAGACCACCTTCCGGTCGGCCTGGTGGTCAAAGCCGGAGACGGGGGCGCCGTTGGCATAGCACTGGGCGGCGTACCCCTCCGTTAGTCCGGCGGTTTCCCGGGCCGGGGAGATGGGGTCCAGCTTCAGCACGTCGTAGAGCAAGGCCCGCTTCACGGGCAGGACATAGGGGTTCTGAGAGGAGGCGAACTCCCACGCGCAGGCGACGAGCCCCAGGATCACCAGGCCCAGCAGGCAGCGGGCCCAGAGGGGCAGCTTCTTTTTCTCGGTGTTCATGGCGGACCTCCCATTGTGAGTCTGCCCCTATTATAATGTACGGCGGGCGGGCCCGCAACCCCAAAGGGGGTTGCGTCCGGGGAGAAAATCCGCTACACTGAGAAAAAAGGGGGCGGGGAGATGGACGAGCGGGACTATATGGCCCGGGCGCTGGAGCTGGCGGCCCAGGCGGTGGAGAGCGGGGACGTGCCGGTGGGCTGCGTCATCGTGAAGGACGGGGAGATCATCGGCGAGGGCCGCAACCGCCGGGAGGAGCGGGGGGACGCCACCGCCCACGCCGAGCTGGAGGCCATCCGGGCCGCCTGCGCCCGGCTGGGCAGCTGGCGGCTGGAGGGCTGCGAGCTGTACGTCACCCTGGAGCCCTGCCCCATGTGCGCCGGGGGGATCATCAACGCCCGGCTGGCCAGGGTGCGCTACGGGACCAGGGACGAGAAGGCGGGGGCCTGCGGCTCGGTGCTCAACCTGTTCGAGGAGCGCTTCAACCACAAGCCCCGGCTCTACCGGGGCCCCCTGGAGGAGGAGTGCGCCGCCGTTCTGCGGGATTTTTTCACCGGCCTGCGGGAAAAACCCGAAGAAACCCGGAAGATTTAATCCTTTTGTAATAATTGCGGATGGTTTTGTTAACATAAGACCGATATCCTATCCTTGCAAGAGACAAGAGCTTCTTTTCATTCAATCCTCCATTCTGTGGGACCGGGCAGGGAGACCTGCCCGGTCTCGCCATTCCGGGGCCCGCCGGCGGAAAGAATTAGATCTTTTGTAACACTTCCCCGATGAAATCTTAACAAGTGGCGGATATCATAACTCCTGCAAGCGAGTGTTTCATTTCTTCATTCTATCCTCTTTTTCTCATGAATGGCCGGACATCCCAAACGGGTGTCCGGCACTTCTTTTCCCCGGGAAAAAGCGCCGCCCCGTCCGGCTCGTTCGGACGGGGCGGCGCTGCTGTTCCTTTGCGCTGAGCTCAGACGGGGGGGCGCTGGTTGGCCTGGAGGTAGTGGTCGATGGCGGCGGCGGCCCGCTTGCCCGCACCCATGGCCAGGATGACGGTGGCCGCGCCGGTGACGGCGTCGCCCCCGGCGTACACCCCCTCCTGGCTGGTGCGCATGGTCTCCTCATCCACCACGAAGCAGCCCTTCTCGTTGACCTCCAGAGAGGGATCGGCCATGCGGATCAGGGGGTTGGGGCTGGTGCCCAGGGCCATGATCACCGTGTCCACATCCATGACGAACCGGGAGTCTGGGATCTCGTGGGGGGTACGGCGGCCCCGCTCGTCGGGCTCGCCCAGCTCCATGCGGACGCAGGCCATGCTGCCCACCCGGCCCGAGCTGCCGGGGAGGATCTCCACCGGGTTGGTGAGGAAGTGGAACTGGATCCCCTCCTCCATGGCGTGGAGGACCTCCTCCGCCCGGGCGGGCATCTCCTCCCGGGAGCGGCGGTAGACCAGGTGGACCTCCTTGGCCCCCAGGCGCAGGGCGCAGCGGGCGGCGTCCATGGCCACGTTGCCGCCCCCCACCACCGCCACCGAGCGGCTGGTGAGGCAGGGGGTGTCATAGTCGGGCCGGGCGGCGTGCATCAGGTTCACCCGGGTCAGATACTCGTTGGCGGAGCACACCCCGGGCAGTCCCTCGCCGGGGATGCCCATGAACTTGGGCAGCCCGGCGCCGGTGGCCACGAAGATGGCCTTGTAGCCCTTGTCGAACAGCTCCTGGAGGGTGAGCACCCGGCCCATGACCATGTTCCGGTAGATCTGCACCCCCAGGGAGTGGAGGTCGGCCTCGGTCCGGGCCACCAGGTCCTTGGGCAGGCGGAAGGCGGGGATGCCGTACACCAGCACGCCGCCGATGGTGTGGAAGGCCTCGTACAGGGTGACCGAGTAGCCCAGCTGGGCCAGGTCGTAGGCGCAGGTCAGCCCGGCGGGGCCCGAGCCGATCACCGCCACGTGGGTGTAGTTGGCGGGGTAGTGGGGGATGGCGGTGGTGGGGTCGCTGGCCAGGTGCCAGTCGGCCACGAACCGCTCCAGCCAGCCGATGGCCACCGGCTCGCCCTTTCTGCCCAGGACGCACTTGGCCTCGCACTGGACCTCCTGGGGGCAGACCCGGCCGGTGATGGCGGGCATGCCGTTGGACTGGGTGATGACCTCATAGGCCCCCTCGAAGTCGCCCTCGGCCACCTTGGCGATGAACTCCGGGATGCGGATGTTCACCGGGCAGCCCTTGACGCACATGGGGTTCTTGCACTGCAGGCAGCGGCTGGCCTCCTGCACCGCCATCTCGGGGGTGTAGCCCAGGGTCACCTCGCCGAAGTTGTGGATCCGGTCCCGGGGCTCCTGCTGGGGCATGGGGACGGCTTCCAGGTTCAGATCAGCCATGCTTCGTTCCCTCCCTTGGTGAGCTGGTTCACCATGCGCTCCAGATTGCAGCGGTGGGCCTCCTTGGCCCGGCGCTCCTGGGACTGGTAGACCTTGTTCCGGGCCAGCAGCTCGTCATAGTCCACCTCATGCCCGTCGAAGTCGGGGCCCTCCACGCAGGCGAACCGGGTCTTGCCCCCCACGGTGACCCGGCAGCCGCCGCACATGCCGGTGCCGTCCACCATGATGGGGTTGAGAGAGACGATGGTCTTCAGCCCGTAGGGCCGGGTGACCTCGCTGACCGCCCGCATCATGGGGATGGGGCCGATGGCGATGGCCACGTCGTACTGCTCCCCCGCCTTCAGCAGGTCGGAGAGCTGGTCGGTGACGAAGCCGTGGCGGCCGTAGCTGCCGTCGTCGGTGGTGATGTACAGGTTACTGCAGTTGTTGCGGAAGGACCGCTCCAGGCACACCAGCTCCTTGGTGCGGAAGCCCACGATCACGTCCACGTGGGCCCCCTCCCGGTAGAGGACCTTGGCCTGGGGGAAGGCGATGGCGCAGCCCACGCCGCCGCCGATGACCACCGCCCGGCGCACCCCCTCGGTGTTGGTGGGGTTGCCCAGGGGGCCCACCACGTCCAGGATGCTGTCGCCGGGGCCCAGCAGCTCCAGCTTCTGGGTGGACAGGCCCACCCGCTGGTACATGACGGTGATGGTGCCGCGGACGTCGTCATAGTCCGCGATGGTGAGGGGGAACCGCTCGCCCTTGCGGTCCACCCGGAGCATAACAAACTGCCCGGGCCGGGCTTTCCTCGCGATGGCCGGACAGTCCACTTCCAGGTAGGTGACCTGGGAATTCAGATTGCGCTTGGTGACGATGACAGGCATGGGGACGGGTGCTCCTTTCTCTGGGTATTCCAAAACACGTATAGGATTATAACAAAAAGGAATGCGGAGCGCAAGGGGGGAAATGCAAAAAATTTCTGGTCCGGCGGGAATAGGCCTCCGGCCCGGCGGGGACAATGTCAGGAGAACGGAAGGGGGCGGGGAGATGCTGGGAAAACGGACCTGGGAGCGGGAGGAGAGCGTGCCCCACCCCCGGAGGGAGCCCCGGCTGGAGGGGGCGCTGACCCTGGAACGGCTGAGGGAGGTCTTCGCCGACTGCGCCGACTTCGGCACCCGGGAGCTGTGCCTGTGGGACCGTCCCGAGCTGAAGGTGACCCTGTGCTACCTGGTGGGCATGGCCCGGAACGAGCGGCTCAACGACTATATCCTGCGCCCCATGGCCACCGACCCCGCCCTCATGGGGACCGACATCCGGGGGGCCTACCGCCGCCTGCGGGACGGCGGCATCTATAATATGATGGTGCTGGAGCGGCGAGACCTGGACAGCGCGGCGCTGGACCTGATCAACGGCAGCGGCATCCTCTTCTTCCACGGGGTGGAGGGGGTGGTGCTCAGCTGCATGACGGTCACCGAGGAGAAGCGGGCGGTGTCCGCCCCGGTGAACGAGCCCTCCGCCAAGGGGGCCCGGGACAGCTTCGTGGAGAGCCTGCGCACCAACACCTCCCTGGTCCGCCGGCGGCTGCGGGCCCCCGAACTGCGCATCCGGGAGCAGATCGTGGGGCGGCAGACCCTGACCCCGGTGGACCTGCTGTGGATCGACGGCATCGCCGACCCGGAGACGGTGGCCCGGGCGGAGGAGCAGCTGGCCGCCATCGACATCGACGGGGCCCTGTCCACCGGCAACGTGGAGGAGTATCTCGCCGGCCAGACGGCCACCCCCTTCCCCCTGCTGGCCTACACCGAGCGGCCCGACCGCTTCGCCGACGGGCTGGTGGAGGGGCGGGTGGGCCTGCTCATCGACGGCATCCCCCTGGGCTATCTGCTGCCCGGCACCGTGTCCCAGTTCCTCCGGGCCGCTCAGGACAAAAGCTCCAACTGGATGGCGGCCAGCACCATCCTGGTGCTGCGCTATCTCTGCCTGCTGGTCACCCTGTTCCTCCCCGCCTTCTATGTGGCGGTGGTGACGTATCAGCCCGGCATCATCCCCACCCGGCTGGCCCTGTCCATCATCGCCGCCAAGCAGGAGGTCCCCTTCTCCACCATCGTGGAGGTGCTGGCCATGCTGGTGGCCTTCGAGATCCTCCAGGAGGCCGGCCTGCGCCTGCCCGCCTCCATCGGGCAGACGGTGTCCATCCTGGGCGGCCTGGTGGTGGGCACCGCGGCGGTGGAGGCCAAGATCGTCTCCCCCGCGGTGCTCATCGCGGTGGCGGTGGCGGGCATCGCCGGCTACACCATGCCCAGCCAGGACTTCGCCGCCGCCCTGCGGCTGTGGCGGTTCCTGCTGGTGGTGGCCGGGGGGATCGCCGGGCTGCTGGGGGTGGTGCTGGGGGGCGCCGCCCTGGTGATCCACCTGGCCCGGCTGGAGAGCTTCGGGGTGGCCTACCTGGCGCCCTTCGCCGGCGCGGACGGAGCGCACCCGGTGCGGTCGGCGGCGGTACGGGGGCCCCTGCCCCGGCACAAGCTCCGCCCCTCCCTGCTGCGCCCCCGCAACCGGAGGGACCAGCGGTGAGGCGGCCTGCGGCTCTGCTGCTGGCGGCGCTGCTGACCCTCCCCCTGGCCGGCTGTGGGAGCCCGGCCGACCGGATGGCCCGGATGGATGACCTGGCCCTGCTGCGAGTGCTGGCGGTGGACCGGGAGGGGGACGGCGTGGCGGTGGCCGCCGCCACCGGCGAGACCGGACAGCAGCCCGCCCTGGTCCTCCGGGGAGAGGGGCGGACGGTCATCGCCGCCTGCCTGGATATCCGGGGGGACGGAGGGGCCTACCCCTCCTACACCCATCTGGACCAGCTACTGGTGGGGGAGGAGCTGGCCCTGGCGGGGTTGGACGGCCTGCTGGACAGCTTGGAGCGGGACCGGGATCTGCGCCTGTCCAGCCGGCTTTGGCTGGTGCGGGGGAGAGCGGGGGACGCCCTGGATCCCGAGACGGCGGGCCGGGTGGTGGAGCGGCTGTCCATGCTGGAGGAGATGGCCGGTGTGGGCAGCAACGACGCCGACCGCACCGTGGGGGACGCCCTCATCTCCCTGCGGCGCAGCGGGGACACCTTCCTGCCCGCCCTGGCCCTGTCGGAGGAGGGCGACCTCCAGGCCGCCGGCTACGGCGTGCTCAAGGAGGGCAGGCTGATCTGCTACCTGGAGGGGGACCAGAGCAAGGGGGTGGACCTCATCCTGGGCATCACCACCGACGACCTGGTGGAGCTGACTCTGCCCGACGGACAGCCGGTGGCGGTCCGGCTCAACGGGGTGCGCAGCGCCGTGTCCGGTATATATAAGGAGGGGGCGCTGACCGCTCTCCGGGTGACCTGCCATCTCACCGGGACGGCGGCCCAGCTCCCCGAGGGCTGGGACTGGTCGGAGGAGACGGTGGAGGCGCTGGAGGCGGTCACCGCCGCCTGGGCCGCCGACTGCATCGGCCAGAGCGTGGCCATGATGCAGAGCCTGGGGGCAGACCCCCTGGAGCTGTGCCGGCGCCTCGGGGCCCGGACGCCCTGGCGGTGGGAGGAGCTGCGGGCACAGTGGGACGCCGTCTTCCCCCAGCTGGACGTCCGGACGGAGACATCGGCGAAGATGACCCGGTGAGAGGAGGAGGGACATGGACAGGGACCAGATCTCGGGAAAGCAGCTGATGACCCTGCTCTTCCTGGCCCTGCTCTCCCCCGGGGTGCAGCTGGCCCTGGGCCAGGCGTCCCGGCGGGCGGGCGCGGTGGCCTGGCTGGCCGCGCTGGGGGCGCTGCCCCTGCTGCTGCTGGCGGGCTGGCTGGTGTCCGCCCTGACCAGGGGCCTGCCCCCGGGGCAGGGGCTGGCCGACGGGCTGACGGCCGCCCTGGGCCCCCGGCTGGGCCGGCTGGCCGCCGGCCTCTACCTGGGGTGGGGGCTGGTGTCGCTGGCCCTGAGCCTGAGGCAGTACGGGCAGAAGATCACCATGGATTACGACGACGAGCGGCTGTGGTTCTGCCTCATCGCGCTGTGCGTCGCGGCGGTGTGGATGGCCTCGGGCAAGCTGGCGGCCCTGGCCCGGGCGGGGGAGATCTTCTACCTGGCCATCGCCGCCCTGCTGCTGGTGCTGCTGGCGGCGGGAGCGCTGCAGATCGACCCGCTGAACCTGATCCCGGTGGAGGGGGAGGCGTGGGCCGGCCTGCCCGCCGCCGCCGGGGAGGCCGCCGCCGTCCTGGGGGCCGGGACGTACGGGGGCTTCCTCCTGGGCCGGGTGCGCCGGGAGGAGGGGCTCCCGGCCCTGGGCCGGCGGTGGACGGTGAAGCTGTGCCTGGTGCTGGCGGCGGTACAGCTGGTCATCCTGGGTGGGATGGGGGCCTGGCTGGCGGCCAGGAGCGAGATGCCTCTGTTCCTCCTGGCCCGGGATATGAGCATCGGCAGCGCCATCCAGCGGCTGGAGGGGGTGGTGGTCTCCCTCTGGGTGCTCAGCGACCTGACCCTGGTGGCCCTGCAGCTCTGGACCATCGCCTACCTGATCCGGTGGCTGCTGGGCATCCGGGGGAGGTGGCTGCCGCCGGTACTGGGGACTGCCGCCCTGGCCTGCGGGGCGTGGTGGTTCTCCGACCCCTGGACGCTGAAAAAATTCGCCGCCGGCATCCTGCCCCTGGGCAACGCGGCGGCGGCCTTCCTCCTTCCGGCCGCGGCGCTGGCGGTGGGCCGGATCCGGCGGAGGGGGAAGAGGGGCGGCACATCTTGTGCCTCACCGCCGGGGAAAACCGAAGATATAGTTGTGGGAAAAACAGGTGAAAAAAAGATGAAAAAAGGTCCCGAAAAGTGTTGACAACACAGGGCCGATCTGGTATATTATCGAAGCGCCTTTCGGGGGAGCGGGAACAGCTCCCGGGGCCGGGGGGACCCGGCGCCTCGGAAAAAAGTTCTTGACAAAGCCGAGAAGGTGTGGTAATCTATAAAAGTTCGAGCGAGCGGTGAGCTTTTGGCTGGATGAGAGCGCGGCCCCTGGCGGGGAGAAAAAAGTGCTTGACAGCGAGTGCCGGATATGGTATGATAAAGCTCCGCCGCGAGACGGCGTGCACCTTGTAAATTAAACAATGCAGAGGAACACGAAGCACCAGAAGAGGACAAGAAGTCCTTTCTGAAAAGAAAGGGCGCTTGGAGATTTCTTTGAAGCTTGGAAGAGCTTCGATAAAGTGATTTAAGGGGCTGAAAGGTCCTTTAGATAGCATTTTATTGAGAGTTTGATCCTGGCTCAGGATGAACGCTGGCGGCGTGCTTAACACATGCAAGTCGAACGGAGAGC
>CALXCP010000031.1 GCA_944386845.1 uncultured Oscillospiraceae bacterium
TTCGTCAAAGAGATAGCGCTGCTCCGTGCCGTTGACCTCATAGCCCCAGTAGTCGAAGGCCAGGCTCAGGCTGCTCTTGGCGCCCCGCCGCTCCGAGACGATCTGGCTGGCCTGGATGCCGCCGGGGATGCCGGTCACCGTATAGGTAGTGGTGGTCAGCCCGGTCTCCGGGTCGGTGGTCTCGGTGGAAGTGTACTCGTAGCCCCGCGCATCGAACTGTTCCAGCGTCTCCGGGTACAGCTCGCCCTCCGGCACCACCAGGGTTAGGGTGAAGGTGGGGGCGATCCATTTGGCGTAGACATTGATGTTGGCGTCCGGGTCGGCGGTGTCCCACTCCACGGGGAAGGAGAACTCCGCGTCGGTGTACCAGCCGCCGAAGGTGTAGGCGTTGCCATACTGGGAAATATAGGGGTCCGGCACATAGTCGCAGTCCACCCCCTCCGCCGCCAGCTCCTGGGCCAGGGTCATGTCCTCCAGATAGTGGAAGGTGACCACCCTGGGGGGGTTCCCGTTGTTTTCGTAGTAGGTGATGGTGTAGTCGTTGTAGGTATAGAAGAAGTAGATGTCATCGCCGTCAGACAACCAGCCCTCGTCAAAGCAGCCGTAGCGGAAGGTGAGGTTGCCGAAGGCCGGCGGGTTCTGGTTGGCGCTGGTGTTGGAGGTGCGCACCTGGGTGGTGCCGAACTCATAGAACTGTTTCCCCTGGACGTGTTCGATCCCGCCGGACGGGTTGGCGTTCACCTCGCCGTCGTAGGCGTCCCCCGTATAATCCTCAAAGGGGCGCGCCTGGCTGTACGGCGCGCCGGGCACGGCCTCGAACAGATAATGATAGGTCTTTTCCCCGGAGCTGGTGTCCCAGTAGGCCACCAGGTGGTGGGGCTGGCTCGGATTGTGCGGGTAGATGATCAGCTCGGCGGACATGGTGGGATAGATGCCGGTGATATTTTTATTGCTGTGGGCGTCAAAGTACGGGCTGGTCCGGTGCGTGCCCCAGGAAAACAGCCGGTAATTTATTAGTCCTGTGCTCGTCGTATTGCCGTCGTTGGGCGCGGGCCACTGTTCGGAGATATAGGCGCCGTATTTCGCGCGGATCTGGTAGCATCCGCTGTCGTCATCGGTCAGGTGATAGGTGACGCCATTCATCGTGAGGGAGGGGGTGCCCCCGCCGACGGGGTTGTACCAGGCGGCGGCTCCCCGGCTCGTCCAGTCCTTTGGATCGCTGCTGTTGGTGGAGTTGCCGCCGGTGGAGATGCGGCCATCGCCCCGCCCCAAATGGAAGATCAGGGTGTATTCATTCCGCTCGAACCCCAGGTTGACCACGGTGCTCCCGTCCCCGGCCACCGTCTTGGGGCCGCCGCTGCCCCCCGCGGGGTACTGGGTGCTGGCGTCGGCATAGGCGAAGGTGAAGTAGGCCCCGTCGCCGATCCCGGCAACCTCCATGGCCTCCGGCGTCAGGTAGGGGCTGATGTCCACGTCCACCGTGGAGGCGCTCCCCCCCGCCCGGTAGCCGATGGTCTTTCCGGCGGTGACGTAGATCGTCCGCTGGCCGGAGACGGTGTAGCCGTCGTCGTTGGCGTTTTCCAGCCAGTAGACCAGGGTGACCTCGGCCCCGTTTTCCACCGCCGTCCAGTTGGCCGCCAGGGTCAGGTCGTGGTCGGGCATGGCGGCGGGGGCCTCCGCCAGGGCGGACCCCTCCCCGTCCAGCCAGGTCCAGCGGGTGAAGCTGTAGCCCGCCCGGTCGGGGGCGGTGAGAACGCTGTCCGGGATGGCCTGCCCGTAGCGCAGGGCCAGGGGCTCCCGCACGGTGCCGCCGTCCATGCGGTAGAGGATGTAGTGGATGTTGCGGTCGTACTTCAGCTGGATGACGGTGGAGCCGTCGGCGCTGACGGTGTATCGCTCCGCGTCCTCCGCCGAGGCCGCGGTGAGGGTGAAGCCCTCGTACTGGGGCACCATGCCCTCCATGTCGTTGAGGCTCACCCGGGTGGTGCCCACCACGGAGCCCTCTTGGATCCTGTCAGAGGTGTACCCGCTCCCGTCGGCGTTCTGCAGGAGGTACTCCACCGTGAACTCCACGGTGCCCGTCACCTGGTAGGTGACGGGGATGCCGATCTGGACGTTGCCGTTTTCGTCCGTCTGGGGCGTGTCCGACGCCCCGTCCCAGGCCAGAAAGCCGGCGGCCCGGCAGTTCTCCAGCAGCTGGCCGTTCACCACACATTCAAAGGTGTAGCCGTCCCCGCCGGACTTGAGCGCGCCGCTCAGCCACTCCGCCGCCGCCTGGGCCTCCGCCCCCTCCAGGGCGGGGAGGATCGCGGGGGACAGGCCGGCGAGGGCCGGGTCGTCAGGCAGGGGGATGCTGACCGGGTCATCATGGCCGAAGGGGAGGGAGTCGGTCTCGGCCGCCACGGTGTGGGACTCGTTGTCAAACTGGTAGTAGAGGCTGAGGACATACTGGGCGTCGCTGACGTAACGGGCCACGTAGACGGTGTCCCCGGTGACGGTGTAGATGTTGCTCTCGGCGGCGTTCTGCACCGCCCAGTCCCGGAAAATGTACCCCTCCCGCTCCGGCGGGTCGGGGATGGCCGCGGGGCCGAAGGACTGGACCTCCCCGCCGCCGGGGTAATAGAGGTACCAGGAATGGCCCTCCTGCTCCGTCACGGTGACGTTGAACTCCGTCTCCAGCTGGTCCGCCGTGTAGAGGGCCGTGCCCTCTGGGACGTTTTCAAAGTTATAGCTCCCACCCAGCGCGGTCAGGTCGTAGTTGACGAACTGCACGGAATAGCCGTCCGCCGCGTAGGCCGTGCCGGGCAGCAGGGAGAGCACCATGGCCGCGCACATGACCAGGGCGCAGGCCCGCCGCCACAGGTGGGCGGTCCTTGCCCGGGGCAGCAGCCGCTTGGGCGCGCCGGGGCGCCGCAGCAGTCGGCGGGGACGGTATTTCTCTCTCATGCGCGGCACCTCCTCTCTCTTTCGGCGCGCGGGCGGCGGAGATCACTCCACCGTCGTCTCCAGGGGGATCACCGTGTTGACGGCGGACTTCTCGTTGGTCTCCACGTCGTAGAACTCCAGCAGGACGGACAGCTCATACTCCCCGGGGGGCAGCCGGCTGCCGTCGGCCAGGGCGCCCAGGGTGATCACGTCCACCCCGTAGCCCGGGACGATGAGGCCGGACTGGTACAGGGTCTGGTACTCCTGGTCCGAGGAAATGCCCACCCGGGCCAGGTCGTCCGCCGTCACCCGGACGGTGGCCACGAAGCCCCGGGTGCTCCAGGTGGGGCAGCGCAGGCCGGCGGAGCCGGCGTAGTTCTCGGTGCTCACCCACATCTCGGCGTTCATGATGAAGCTGGCGCTGGTGTCGGTGACCTCGTCGGGAGCGGGCGAGGCGATGTCCTCGTCATCGGGCTCCAGCGGCTTGGCGTTGGGGTCCAGGATGATGGGGGCGAAGACCTCCTCCGCCTCCGCCTGGGCGGTGACGGCGAAGTAGACGGGCAGCGGGAAGCACAGCAGGAGCAGCAGCAGCGCCGTCGCCCACCAGGGGATCAGCGCGCCGCCCCCCACCTTGCCCGAGGCGCAGCAGCGCCGGACGGTGCCTGCGTTCTGCCCCACCAGGCCGCCGGTGTACCGGCTGCCGTCGGTGTGGGCCACGGCCACGCAGCTGGCGATCTCGCCGCTGTTCATGCCGCAGACGGGGCCGGCACAGCTGCCGTGCCCCTCGATGACGCAGTCCACCTTGAGGCCGCGGACCGTGCTGTCCGCCCCCACGCAGCCGAACAGGCCGGCATAGGGGTATTTCCTGGCGTTGACCACGAAGTTTTGGATCTTGTGGCCGCCGCCGTCAAAGCAGCCGTGGAAGGCGCTGTTCAGGTCCAGCCCTACCGGGGTCCAGGACTTCCCCTTCAGGTCGATGTCCGCCGTGAGGCGGTAGAGGGTGCCGGGGGCCGCCTCGCCGTCGTTGACCGACTGGGCGAACTCCAGCAGGGCCTCCCGGCTTCCGATCTCCACCACCCGGCCGAAGGCGCCCGAGGCCGATCCGTCGCTGTACACGCCGATGCCGGAGGCGCCCTTGCCCTCGTCCCACCAGGTGTGTTCAAAGTCGAAGCCGCTCAGCCGGTCCCGGTCCGCCTCGTCCTCCCGCAGGGAGTCGGCCCAGTCCCGCCAGTCGGGTTCCTTCTCAGAGCCCGCCCGGATCCAGTAGCAGTCGGCGGCGGAGCCGTCCTGCCGGCCCGCCAGGCCGCCGTAGCGCCCCTTGGCGGGTACGCGGCTCTGGGTCAGGCAGCGGGCCAGCGAACCCCGGTTTTCGCCGCAGAAGCCGCCCATGACGGCCTGGGCGCCGCCCCGCAGCCGCGTCCTGCAGCAGCAGTCCTCGATATGGCCGGTGTTCAGGCCCACGAAGCCGCCCAGTCTCTGTACCTGTCCTGCCATACCATCCGCTCCTTTTCACGGGACTGCCCGCGCGGTCAAGACTCCTCGGGAAGGGGACACAGTCCCCTTCCCTCTTCTGCTGTCCCTGCAAGGGGGGACAGCCGTCTGCCTCCGGCCAGCACGGCCGGTCTTTCCCTTCTGTGCTGTCATTTGGTATTATTTTTCTGGGAATTCGTTTTTGGTGAGATCGCACATTTTTCCCTCTGTTTTTCCATTGATTTCGCCAACATGTCTAACTTTTTCGTAGAATTACCCTATTTTCAATCGCATTTTACCAGTTTTTCTTCAGGAAGTCAAGAACTGTTCCTGATTGTATTTCCATTTCTCCGGTGTGAGCCTGCGCGTCTCAGGTCCTGCCGGCCCCGCAAAAGCCCACCGCGCCGGAGCCGCGGGCATTATAACACACTTTCCTCATTTGGGATATATCCAACATGGAGAAAGTTGAAAAAATATAGAATATATCGTTAGCAGGATCCACAGGACAGGGGGTGGCCGGCGGGATGAACGCAAAAGAGGCGGTGGCGCGGCGGGTCCTGGACCTCTGCGTCCAGCGGGGCATCGCCGTCAACGGCCTGGCCAATCTGTGCGGGGTCTCCCCCTCCACGATCTACAGCATGCTCAACGGCAAGAGCCAAAACCCCGGCGTGATCTCCATCCAGAAGATCTGTGACGGTCTGGAGATCAGCGTCCGGGAGTTCTTCGACGACCCGCTGTTCGACGACCTGGACCCGGTCATCCAGTGACCGCCCAAAAGCCCGGGCCGACGGGAGAAAATTTGCGTGTGCGGGTCTCTTTTTGAAAAAAATGCTTGCATTCCAGGTCAGTTTCTGCTATGATACTGTTCGATGCTTATGGAAGCTGATACTGACAAGCGAGGAGGTCAAGCGAAATGGCCAAGTGTGAATTCTGTGATAAGGGCGTCGTGTTCGGCATTCAGGTCTCCCACTCCCACCGCCGCACCAACCGCCCCTGGAAGCCCAATGTGAAGCGGGTCAAGGCGATCGTGAACGGCACACCCAAGCATGTTTATGTGTGCACCAGATGCCTCCGTTCGGGTAAGGTCACCCGCGCTGTGTGATTTGAAATACCGCGACTGAAAACACCATGCCCCCAGCATGGTGTTTTTTGTTGCCCGGGAGGAATACGGACATGAGACGATACGAGCTGGACCTTTGCCGGGTGCTGGCCTGCCTGATGGTGGTGATGATCCACCTGTCCGGCTCCGGCTGGCACATCGACCCGGCCACCGGGGCCTGGCGGGTGTACAACCTGATCCACGCCGCCGTCCGGCCGGGCATCCCCCTCTTCTTCATGATCACCGGCGCGCTGTTCCTCTCCCGGGACACGCTGGACGTGGGCCGGCTGGTCCGCCGGAACATCCCGCGGCTGCTGGCGGTCTACCTGTGCTGGGACTTTCTCTATGAGCTGGCCACCCAGGCGGTCTCCGCCCCCTACCACAGCGTGGGCGAGTTTCTGGTGGGGATGACCTACGGCCATTATCACCTGTGGTTCCTCCCCGCCATGCTGCTGATCTACCTGGCCCTCCCCCTGCTCCACGGGGCGGTCCACGGGCGGGCGGTGCCCCTCCCCTTCCTGCTGGCGGTGTTCGGGCTGATCTTCGTGAAGGCCACCCTGCTCCTGATCCCCGACCCGCCCCTGGCCCTGACCCAGGTGCTGGGCAAGCTGGACCTGAACGATTTGAAATACCTGGCCTATGTGCTGCTGGGCTGGTGGCTGTCCCGGCGGCAGTGGGGCCCCCGGGCCCGGTGGGGGTGCGCGGCGGGCTTCCTCCTGTGCGCCGCCCTGTTGGCCTTCGGCAACCGGCGGCTCTCCCTGACTCTCGGGGAGCCCACCGGCTGGTTCAACGACTACTTCGGACTGCCCATCCTGCTGGCCTCCTGCTGTGTGTTCTGCTTCTGCCTCACCTTCCGGGGGGCGGCCCTCCCTTCCCCCGCCGCCGGGGCCCTCCGGGAGCTGTCCGGCTGCACCCTCGGGGTCTACCTCCTCCACCCCTTCGTGCTGGAGAGCCTCGGGCGGATGGGGATCGCCGTCAACGACTATTCCCCCTTCGTGGGGCTGCCCCTGCTGTTCGCCCTGATCGTGGTGCCCAGCTTCGCCGCCATCTTTTTGATCCGTCGTATCCCGGGGCTGCGCCGGATCGTGTGAGCCCCCATGTCAGAAGCGCCCTCCGGTGTGACCGGCGGGCGCTTCTCGTCGTCTGTCTCTCTGGGAGCGGGCCGCTCACGACGCCGGTCCGCCGGGGGTCTCCGTCCCCCGGAACAGGGCGGCCATCTCCGCCGCCGACTCCTTCATCCCCCGCAAAAACCACACCTCCACCCAGCCGTACAGGCTGTATGCCGCGAAGGCGGATGCGTAGGCGGCCTTGGCCTCCAATTCCGGCTGGAAGCCGCAGTTGGATAGGATCACGTCCTTCAGCAGGGGGACCAGCCCCTGTTTGCTCAGAAGGGTATAAAAATCCCGATGGGCCTCAAAGTGAGAGAACAGAATAAAAATCAGCCGATCCAGAGGTGGGTTCTGTTCCGCCCCCTGGGCCCAATCGTCAAACAGCTTTTTAATGTAGGAACGCAGGATGTCCTCCTTCTCCTGAAAATTTCGGTAGAAGGAGGTGCGGCCCACTCCGGCTTTTTCGCACAGCTGGCTGATGGAGATCTCCGCCAGGGGCTTCTCCTCCAGCAGGGCCAGCAGGGCCCCGGTGAGCTGCTCCACCACATAGGCGTTGCGGCCCTCGTTGCTCATGGGTGATACAGTTTTCCCGTTTTGTTCCATTTTGTACGCCCCCGTTGACAAACGCGTCCTTCGATGATACATTCGTTCCGCCGATACAATTGTGTCATCATCATAGCGCAAACGAAAACATTTGTCAAGGAGACGAACGCCATGACCTTACTGCAAAAGCGCCTGCTCATTCTGTTGGTCGTAGCCCTGGCGGCCGCCCTGCTGGGCCGTCTGGCCGTGCGGGCGGTGCTGAACCTGCTGCTGGGGGGCACCCTGTTTGGAGGGAATTTCCTGTGAGCAAAACGAAGACGAGAAAGAAGGGGCGGCTCATGTGGGGGCTGATCTATGTGGGGGCGTTCCTGGCGGTCTTTGCGGCCTCCGCCGCCTTTAAGATGGCATGGAACCCTCTGGGGGACAAGTATTCCGTCCAATGGGACGACAGCGTGGGCACTATGTACACCGACCTGTCCTACGGGCCGGGAGAGGCCAATAAGTTCGACCTCTACCTGCCGGCGGACGATACCAGGGAGACCTACGCCCTGGTGGTCTACCTCCACGCCGGGGGGCTTCACCTCCGGGGACAAGTCCGGGGATGCCGGGATGCTCCAGTGGCTGTGCGCCAAGGGCTACGTGGCCGCCGGCATCAACTACACTCTTGTCACCGAGGACCACCCCGACGCCAACGTGTACACCCAGTCGGCGGAGATCCGGGACAGCATCCCCCATGTGCTCACGGCGGCGGCGGAGCGGGGCTATCAGATCGACCGGATGGCGGTTGCCGGCGGCTCCGCCGGCCACACCCTGGCCATGCTGTACGCCTACCGGGACGGGCCTGATTCCCCCGTGCCCGTAAAGCTGACCTTCGGGGCGGTGGGGCCCTCCTGCTTCTATCCGGAGGACTGGGGCTGCTTCGGCCTGGACCAAAGCCCCGAGGGGGCCGCGGCCCTGTTCGGCGCCATGTCCGGGGAGGCCATCACCCCGGACATGATCGGCACTCCAGCCTATGATGAGGCGGTGAAAAGCATCTCTGCCGTGGCCTGGATCGACGAGAACAGCCCATCCACCGTGTGCGCCTACGGGGCCCATGACAAGGTGCAGGCCTTCCCCGCCTCCCAGCGGCTGGCCGCCGCCCTAAAGGAGCACGGCGTACCCCACGAGTACATCGTCTTCCCCCACTCGGGCCACGGGCTCCAGAACGACAACAGGCTGTACGCGCTCTATATGGACAAGGTGTGCGAGTACCTGGATACTTACATGGGAGTGTAATATGCTGAAAGTGATCGGAACTGTAATGAAAATCGTTGGCATCATCGCGCTGGCGCTGATCGTCCTGATCGTCGGCTTTCTGTTCTGGCTGTCGAAACGGCCCTTCGTGCCCAACGACTACACGAAAACCGTGGAGACCGGCGGGGCCATCGAGGCCCGATATCTGGCCACGGGGCCCTATGGGGTCAGGCAGATCAAGGCCGAGGCCCCGGAGGACTGGAAGGAATTCGTGGCGTACTACCCGGCGGAGCTGGAGGACAGTGAAGAGCAGTGGCCCGCCGTGGTCTTCGTCAACGGCACGGGGGTGTACGCCTCCAAGTACCCGGCCCTGTTCCGGCATCTGGCCTCCCATGGCTTCCTCGTCCTGGGCAACGAGGACCCGGGCACCTTCTCCGGCGACTCCGCCGACGCCACCCTCTCCTGGCTGCTGGAGCAAAACGACGACCCGGACAGCATGTTCTATCAGTAGGTGGACACCGACCATCTCGGCCTGTCCGGCCACTCTCAGGGGGGCGTGGGGGTGTTCAACGCCATCAGCGGGCAGCCCCACGGCGGGATGTATGCCTGCGCGGTGAGCCTCTCCCCCACCCAGGAGGACTGGGCGGAGGCCCTGAAGATCCCCTATGACCCCTCTCAGACTTCCATCCCCACCCTGGTGCTGGCGGGGACGGAGAACGACGTGATCACCCCGGAGGGCATGGAGCGCCTGTATAAAAAGCTGGGCGGAGCGAAGGCCATGGCCCTGCGGACGGACACCGACCATGGGCAGATGCTTTACAGCGGGGACGGCTATGTCACCGCGTGGTTCCTCTACTGGCTGAGGGGCGACCAGGAGGCGGGAGGCGCCTTCTTCGGCGGGGACGCCGAGCTGCTGACCAACCCCCTGTGGCGGGGCGGGGCGGTCTGTCTGCCTGAAAAATGATAAAGAGAAGGGCGTCTGATCTCGGTCAGACGCCCTTCTCTCTGATGAAAATTCGCTCCCACTCGCTTCTGTCAGGACTCTTCCAGGCAAATCGGCTCATGTGAGCCGGCTCAGGGCATTGATATTCTTTTCATTATTCAGATGGTGGAGACCATCTGATTTTTTTACTGTGCCGCCACGATGTGCCGCTTTTCCTGGACGCATCCATCAACTCGATAGGCCCTTCTCTATGGCATTTGCGAGTGCATGCAGTCTATTCACCGCTCTTTCTCCGTTACACAGCATATATGTCGTATTTTCTTCAGAACTATCAGAATTTACAGGCGTCAGCAGGCCAATTTCAGGTTGAGAGAGAGTTTTAAACACCATGAGCAATTCATCCATTGACGGTGAAACATTCGTTTTCCTCAGGAGCAAAAACAAATCTCTGGGGGACAGGCTGCCCAGGAGCTCCTGCTCTCGGCAAAACCCTGTGACCACTTCAGAAATTATGCCTATCTCTCTCTGTTTGCTAGATATAAGCTCATCGATCTGTGAAAGTCCATTTGGAACAACGAACAAAGACGCGATCTCTTGTAAGCTTAAACCAAGTGCGTGAGTGGCGCGAGCGATCTCTACCAGCTCCGTGACAGTAATAAGCGCAAACTTCTTTTTCTTCGCATGATTTTGGATCGTCTCTCCGCTAAACCCCGGACCGATGATCGCCACATGATCAGCGTTATTCTTTTCCTTGTGTGCGTCGATCGCTACATCACTAATGTCTGTATGGGACACCGAGCCGCTGGTTTTAGATTTTCCATCAACGATCGCCGTAATGCTTTTGCCGTCATCGTCCTTCCAGCGTACAACTACGTCCGTATCGCCCGCTCCACCGATCCGTTTTGCATCAAACCCCATGTATCGAAAAACTCTTGCAAGTTCTTCTTCAAATGCAACGCCAGATGCCTTTCCTTCTGCCATTGGGTCACATGATGCAAGTTGAAGCCGCTCAAAGAGTCTTTCCTCGTCAGAGATCACCTTGTCTGCCTGGTTCTCATCTGGGGGAATGCTTCCTTTTTCGATTTCTTCGGCTGGCTCTTTTTGCAGCGGCAAGCTGGATGCCAGAAGCATTCCCGTTGGGGTCGCTTTCAAATGGAGATACTGTGGCTCCTCTAACAGTCCTGCTTCGATCAAGAATCCAGCGATCCATCGGGCCTTTTCGGTGTTCATACCATAGTTTTTCGCGATCGCATATAAATCGTTGCGAATGATATCATCTCTTGCAGAAATGATCATTTCGCCTACAAACTTCATGTTTGCGTGAAGGATACGAATAAAATCCAGATCATCGCCGCTTCTAAGCCAAGCCTGTCCAGCAGCAGTAGCCTGGTATATATTTCGTCCAACTTCTTCTAAAAGCCCTGACGCTTTTAGAAAGGGCAGCATCGAATCGACACTGCTCTCTTTGAGGTCAAATTGGTTTTCGATAAATCGAAAAAAGTCTCCCCGTTTGACTCGTTCAGAGGCAAACTGAACGATCAGGCGAAGATTTTCGATTCGATTTGGACTTGGGACCCAAATGTTATATGTACAACGTTTCTTATGTGATCCTGGATCTTCAACGAGCCTTTGAAGAAGGATGGCGATCTCGGGCGGCGGATCAGATACTGTCACTTTGCCCTGTCTACCATCCGTGTCCTCTAGAGCGCCCGGAGAAATGAGAAGCCATCCGCTTAAAGCTTCTTCTCCTGCTTTTGTGATAGCCCATTTCCTGTTTCCAATGTCCTGTATGAGTTCTAAGACCTCAAGCCAATCCATTCTTCTACGCGTATTACTTAAGTTAGACCAAGTCAAGTTGTAATTTTTACATAGTAGTGCCAGATATCGCTACAGCATTCAGTTTAGTCAGCAACTCTTTTTCCTGCCTTAGCAGGTCTTCCACAATTTTATGTACGCAAGCAGAAATATCTTCCTGCATATGATCCGATTCTTCAATTTCAAACCATTTTGTGCGGAATATCCGCTTGTACTTAAAGTTTTCTTTGCGCTTATCATTCGGCTTGAGAAAATCAATTATTTCCTGCATGGTTTTCATTCTGTCGTCTGGCACATTCCAGCCACCAAGTTCAAACACACCACGCAACCGATTATCCCGTACAGAGATCCAATACTGGTACACAAAGTTTGTGCCCCAGGAACTATTTGGAGTCGAAAGAAGTGGTAAGCATTGATTCATAGTCGCCGTGTGAAATACGAAATAGCTTTCAGAACTATTATCAGGTGAAAAGTCGAGCGATCCTTCACCTGCCATTTCCAGAAGCGTACTCCGAATACAATCCGCAAATTGAGAACGCCCATCTGTTCTATGTTCGAAGATCAAGTCCAGCGCTTTTTTATGCCTTGCGTATATTTTGTTGCACACTTCGATCAGTTTCTGGTCTTCCACGATATCTCTCCTTATCACATCAAGATAATTTCTGATCATCAGTTCTACATCAGGTTGCAATTCCAACTCGTCTTTCTGTTTGCCGAGAATTTCTGCAATAGAAGAATAGGTGAGAACATCCCAATTTTTCACATCGCTGGGGTCATCACCGTCCGGGGTTAGGAAAATGAGCATTTTCCGATATTCTGGATAATCCGCTTCCAGTATGGTTCGATACCGATTAAGCTGGTCACCATGCTCATGGGCCCCAATTTTATTTTCAATTGCAATCAAAAATTTGTCTTGATCTGAAATCAGAAAGATATCGATGTTTTTCCACTCTCTGTATACGGTAAAGCTATAAAAATCCAGAAGGAGAGTTTGGAAAATATCGTACCGTCCATCTGTATCGTTTACAACCATTTCTTGTACAACGGCTTTGAAAAATGCGTCCCCCATGCCGTGATTCTCATTGGGGTTTAGCAGCCATCCCAACATGTTGCTGTGGCGTATTTCTGTTTTAGAAATCTTCAGAACATCAAACAGATTGAAATGGCCTGTCCATGGTTGCAGTTCGTTCAAGCAATCGATATCCAGCAAAAAATCTTGCAAGGCCTCTTCATCTGAGAGGTTCACATCTTTCAATCCCATTTTGCGCTCCCTGTCAAATATGTTTATCCATTAGAAAATATTGTTCTGCACGGAACTGTTCCAGAAGAGGCATGTTCTTTTTAGAAAGATTGAGCCCCCACTCGGGTTTGCTTGTTTGTCCAGGTTTTCCATAATTTCGCTCAACGAGGAGTGCGTTTGGCGCAGTCCATGCCGTGGATGGAATCACATAGCAATCGGGCAACTTGCCATCCGCAAATAGAAGCAAGAAAACCAATCTTGTCGGTCTAATCTCCATCTTATCTTTTGGAATGAAGACATATCCCCAGTTGCGGATAGACTTCACCTGGATTTCGTAATAGTTACTGTCCACAGGATTTTTTGCAACAAAGTCTACACCATGGTCGTCCACTTCAGAGGTGTACACATCATACCCGTAAGAAGAGAACTCCATTTTTGCGTAGTATTCCGCATAGCGGCCTAATTGAAGATGAGAAAGTTCAGACCAATTCGTGTTTGGCATTTTAAATCTCCACTACTTCTTTTAGCATAATTTTTCTCTCAAAACCGCCACGCTCGGCGGCTTTCTTTTTGCGCACAGCCTCCAACTCTTCCATCGTCCAGCCGCGTGCCTTTACGACAGCCTGCATAACCTCCAGAAGATCGGCCAGTTCTTCCAAGGATTTGCTCTCCTGATACTCCGCCAGTTCCTCATTCAATTTCTGATCCAAAATGGATATGTAGTCCTCGTGTGATAGGGCTTCACAAATGCAGGTCTTTCCACTCGCCTCAATCATCTCCGGAATGCGGTCACGGACAAGTTTATGGTATTGCTTGGCCTTTTTGTCTTTCTGACGATGCGCCATATAGTTCCAAATGGAATAATCCAGAAGTCGTACAGTCAAATGGGGATATTTCCGTTTAAGAACTTCCACCGCATCTCCAAGCACATCCCGCGCTTGCTGAATAGAATCGGCTGAAAACATTTCTGTATCGAATAGATCCTTCCCCTTGGCTTCCATACTAGTATGCCCCTCACAAGAGTTTTTGATGCGATTATTTTATCGTTTGTCCGCTCCATCGTCAAGATGATAAATAGGATAATGGATATCTCCAAGCTTTCTAAAGATCGAACGGGGATCACATTTTTCAAAAGTATCAGAAAACCAAAATTTTCAAATCATGCAGATATCAAAAAAAGAGAGCTAACCAACGAATCAAAATCAGTTAGCTCTCTTTGTCTTATAAATCACAAATGCGTTGCTAAATCACTGCTCTGGCGGGCATCAGTTCCTCGAAGCCCAGTGATCATGGTCCCCCCAGGTCTCCGAATTCACTCCCACTCCACCGTGGCGGGGGGTTTCGAGGTGATGTCGTAGACGATGCGGTTGATGCCCGGCACCTCGTTGACGATGCGGGTGGAGATCCGGTCCAGCACGTCATAGGGGATGCGGGCCCAGTCGGCGGTCATGAAGTCGGCGGTGGTCACCGCCCGGAGGGCCAGGGTGTAGTCGTAGGTCCGCCCATCCCCCATGACCCCCACGCTGCGGGTGTTGGTGAGGACGGCGAAGTACTGGTCGGGGACCTTCTCCAGCCCGGCCCGGGCGATCTCGTCCCGGAAGATGAAGTCGGCCTCCCGAAGGGTGTCGGCCTTCTCCTTGGTGATGTCCCCGATGATGCGGATGGCCAGGCCGGGGCCCGGGAAGGGCTGGCGGCTCACCAGATACTCGGGCAGGCCCAGCTCCCGGCCCAGCTGCCGGACCTCGTCCTTGAACAGCAGGCGCAGGGGCTCGATGATCTCTTTGAAGTCCACATAGTCGGGCAGGCCGCCCACGTTGTGGTGGCTCTTGATGACGGCGGCGTCCCCCAGGCCCGACTCGATCACGTCAGGGTAGATGGTGCCCTGGGCCAGGAAGTCCACCCGGCCGATCTTCCTGGCCTCCTCCTCGAAGACCCGGATGAACTCCTCCCCGATGATCTTGCGCTTGTGCTCGGGCTCGGTGACCCCGGCCAGCTTCAGCAGAAAGCGGGTCTCTGCATCCACCCGGGCGAAGTGGATGTCCCACTTGGAGAAGGCGGCCTCCACCTCGTCCCCCTCGTCCCTGCGCATGAGACCGTGGTCCACGAAGACGCAGGTGAGCTGGGGGCCGACGGCCTCGGCCAGCAGGGCGGCGCAGACGCTGGAGTCCACCCCGCCGGAGAGGGCCAGCAGCACCTTTCCCTCCCCCACCTTCTCCCGCACGGCGGCGATGGCGGTCCTGCAGTAATCGCCCATGGACCAGTCGCCCCGGGCGCCGCAGACCTCGTAGAGGAAGTTGCGGAGCATGGCCACACCGTTCTCCGTGTGGTCCACCTCGGGGTGGAACTGGACGCCGTAGAAGCCCCGGGCCTCGTCGGCGATGGCCACGTTGGGGCAGTTGTCGCTGTGGGCGGTGAGGGCGAAGCCCGCGGGCACCCGGGCCATGTAGTCCCCGTGGCTCATCCAGGAGACGCCCTTCTCCGGCAGACCCCGGAAAAGCTTACAGGACGTGTTGTAAAAGGTCTCGGTGCGGCCGTACTCCCGGGCGGTGTCGTCCTGGGCGGCGGTGACTTCTCCCCCCAGCAGATGGGCCATGAGCTGGCAGCCGTAGCAGATGCCCAGGATGGGCACCCCCCAGGTGAAGATGGCCGGGTCCACCTTGGGAGAGGAGTCCAGATAGACGCTGTTGGGCCCGCCGGTGAAGATGACGCCGATGGGGTCCATGGCGCGCAGCTCGGCCAGCGGGGTGGTGCAGGGCTTCACCTCGCAGTACACCCCGCACTCCCGCACCCGGCGGGCGATGAGCTGGTTGTACTGCCCGCCGAAGTCCAGGACGATGACGGTCTGATGGGACATGGGTCCTCTCCCCTTTTGTATCAAAGTTTCATGGCCTCCGCGCCGCCTCGCTCCGCAGCTGTAAAGCGCTTTTGCTCCACAGTATCGCGGGACGGGACGGCGCGGACGGCCGCCGGTCATTCTCTCAGCGGGTCAGATCCCGGTGATGTCGATGGGAGTCAGGTCCTCGCTGCGGCTCTGCTGCCGGACGGTGAGCAGGGCCCGGGCGGTGTCGATGGCGGTGACGCAGGCCACCGAGTGCTCCACGGCGGCCCGGCGGATCTTGAAGCCGTCCGAGTCGTGTTTGCGGCCCCGGGTGGGGGTATTGATGATCAGGTCCACCGTGCCGCTCTGGATCATGTCCAGGATGTTGGGATGGGCCTCCGAGACCCGGTTGACCCGGGTGGCCTCCACCCCCGCCTGCTGCAGGGCCTTGCAGGTGCCGTCGGTGGCCAGGATCTCGATGTCCATCTCGGCGAACCCCCGGGCGATGCCCACGATCTCCTGCTTGTCCTCGTCCTTGACGGTGACGATGATCCGGCCGCCCTTCTTGGGGGCCTTGAGCCCGGCGCCCTTCAGCGCCTTCAGCAGGGCTTGGGGGAAGGTCTCGGCCAGACCCAGGCACTCGCCGGTGGATTTCATCTCGGGGCCCAGGCCGGTGTCCACGTCGGTGAGCTTCTCGAAGGAGAACACGGGGGCCTTCACGGCGAAGTAGTCGGCCTCCGGGTAGATGCCGGTGCCGTAGCCCAGGTCCTTCAGCTTCTGCCCCAGCATCACCTTGGTGGCCAGGTCGATGATGGGCACGCCGGTGACCTTGGAGATGTAGGGGATGGTGCGGGAGGAGCGGGGATTGACCTCGATGACGTAGATCTCGTCGTTGTAGAGGATGAACTGGATGTTGATCAGTCCGATGACCCCGATGGCCTTGGCCAGGTCATAGGTGTACTTCAGGATGGTCTGCTTGTGCTTGTCCTCCACGTGGAGAGTGGGATAGACCGAGATGGAGTCGCCCGAGTGGACGCCGGCCCGCTCCACGTGCTCCATGATGCCGGGGATGAGAATGTCCTCGCCGTCGAAGACGCCGTCCACCTCCAGCTCCCGGCCCATGAGGTATTTGTCCACCAGGATGGGGTGCTCCTGCACCGTCTGGTTGATGATGCGCATGAAGTCCACGATGTTCCGGTCGGAGTAGGCGATCTCCATCCCCTGCCCGCCCAGGACGTAGGACGGGCGGACCAGCACGGGGTAGCCCAGGTCGTGGGCGGCCGAGAGGGCCTCGTCGGTGGTAAAGACGGTGCGGCCCTTGGCCCGGGGGATGTGGCACTGGTTGAGGATCTCGTCGAAGCGCTCCCGGTCCTCGGCGGCGTCCACGCCGTCGGAGGAGGTGCCCAGGATGCGCACCCCCATGTCGGTGAGGGCCTTGGCCAGCTTGATGGCGGTCTGCCCGCCGAACTGGACCACCGCGCCCCAGGGCTTCTCCAGCTCCACCACGTTCTGCACGTCCTCGGCGGTGAGGGGCTCAAAGTAGAGCCGGTCGGCCACGTCGAAGTCGGTGGAGACGGTCTCGGGGTTGTTGTTGATGATAATGGTCTCAAAGCCCAGGCGCTTGAAGGCCCAGACCGAGTGGACCGAGCAGTAGTCGAACTCGATGCCCTGGCCGATGCGGATGGGGCCGGAGCCCAGCACCAGCACCTTCTTCCGCCCGCCGTTCTCCGGGTCGGACTCGTTCTCCCCCTCGTAGCTGGAGTAGTAATAGGGGGTCTGGGCGTCGAACTCGGCGGCGCAGGTGTCCACCATCTTGAAGGACGGGGTGATGCCGTACTGCTCCCGCAGGGCCTTCACCTCGGCCTGCTGCATACCGCACAGCTTGCCGATGTAGCTGTCGGCGAAGCACATCTCCTTGGCCCGCTTCAGGGTGTCGGCGTCGGGGACCCCCTTGCAGCGCTCCAGCTCGTTCTCCATGTCGATGATCCGCTGGAAGCCGTCCAGGAACCACAGGTCCATCTTGGTGATGGAGTTGATCTTCTTGGGGGAGACGCCCCGGCGCAGGGCCTCGGCCACCACGAAGAGCCGCTCGTCAGTGACCTGGCTGAGCAGGTCCTCGATCTCGTCGGTGTACAGCCCGTCCAGCTTGTCCAGCTTCAGGGCCCGGACGTTGAGCTCCAGGGAGCGGATGGCCTTCATCAGCGCCCCCTCGAAGGAGTTGGCGATGGCCATGACCTCGCCGGTGGCCTTCATCTGGGTGCCCAGGGTGCGGCTGGCGGTGGTGAACTTGTCAAAGGGCAGGCGGGGGATCTTCAGCACGCAGTAGTCCACCGTGGGCTCGAAGCAGGCCTTGGTCTTGCCGGTGACCGCGTTGGGGATCTCGTCCAGGGTGTAGCCCAGGGCCACCTTGGCGGCCACCTTGGCGATGGGGTAGCCGGTGGCCTTGGAGGCCAGGGCGGAGGAGCGGGACACACGGGGGTTGA
>CALXCP010000032.1 GCA_944386845.1 uncultured Oscillospiraceae bacterium
ACCGCAGTAGGAGTTTCCGCGACAGACCACCCGATGCGGGAAGAAACCACGGTACAAGCTCCAAAGCGAAAGGCACGCGAAAAGCGTGCCTTTCTTTTGGGTCTGGCGGCGGGGGAGAAATTGTGCTATGATGGGGAAAACGGACAAGGGGGGAGCGGACATGGAGACCCACATCCTGGTCGTGGACGACGAGGAGGCCATCGCCGACCTGGTGGAGGTGTACCTGGCCAGCGACGGCTATGCGGTGCACAAGTGCGCCACCGCTGCCCAGGCCCTGGCCTGCGTGGCGGAGCAGCCCATCGACCTGGCCATCCTGGACGTGATGCTCCCCGATATGGACGGCTTCACCCTCTGCCAGCGCATCCGGGAGGACCACCTGTTCCCCATCCTCATGCTCACCGCCCGGGTGGAGGACGCCGACAAGATCTTAGGGCTGACCCTGGGGGCGGACGACTACCTGACCAAGCCCTTCAACCCCCTGGAGCTGGTGGCCCGGGTCAAGACCCAGCTGCGGCGGTACACCCGGTACGACCGGGCGGCCCCCGGGGCGGAGGGGCAGGCGCTGGACATCCGGGGCCTGCAGATCTGCCGGGACACCCACAAGTGCCTGCTGTACGGGGAGGAGCTCTCCCTCACCCCCCGGGAGTTCGACATCCTCTGGTACCTGTGCGCCCACCGGGGGAAGGTGGTCTCCAGCGAGGAGCTGTTCGAGGCGGTGTGGGGAGAGAAGTATCTGGACAGCAACAACTCCGTCATGAGCCACATCGCCCGGCTGCGGGAGAAGCTCCATGAGAACGGCCGGAAGCCCCGGTTCATCCGGACTGTGTGGGGGGTGGGCTACACCGTTGAGTGAGCGCAGCAATACGCCCGGCGGCCCCGGCCGGGCCAGGAGCAGGGGCCTGCGGACCTGGGGCATCTACCTGCTGGTACTGACGGCCTGGGCGGCCGCGGTGGCGGTGGGGCTGCTGGTGGGGGTGGTGGTGTGCGCCGCCATCCCCTGGCAGCCGGGGCCCGTGTACACCTTCCTGAACGGGGTGAAGGACTATCTGCCCTTCGTGGTCATCGCCTGCGTGCTGGGGGGCTGGGTGGTCATCAGCTACTTCTTCGTGGCCCGGCCCGCCCGGGACGCCGCCCTGCTGCTGGCGGGCGCGGAGGGACTGGCCCGGCCGGGAGAGGAGCCCATCGTCCTGCCCCCGTCCCTGAAGGAGGCGGAGGACCAGCTGAACCTGGTCCGGGAGGAGGCCCTGCGCCTGCAGCGGGCCGCCCGGGACGCCGAGCAGCGGAAGAACGACCTGGTGGTCTACCTGGCCCACGACCTGAAGACCCCGCTGACCAGCGTCATCGGTTATCTCACCCTGCTCCGGGACGAGCCCGACCTGCCCCCGGCGGCCCGGGCGCGGTACACCGGGGTGGCCCTGGACAAGGCGGAGCGGCTGGAGGACCTGATCAACGAGTTCTTCGACATCACCCGCTTCAACCTCAGCCACATCGAGCTGGAGCGCCGGCCGGTGGACCTGACGCGGATGCTCCAGCAGGTGGTCAGCGAGTTCGGCCCCATGCTCGGGCAGGCGGAGCTCACCTGCCGCCTGAAGCTGCCCCAGCGGCTGGACTACCGCTGCGACCCGGACAAGCTGGCCCGGGTGTTCGACAACCTGATGCGCAACGCCTGCCACTACGCCACCCCGGGCACCGAGGTGCTGGTGTCGGGGGAGGAGACGGCGGCGGGGGTCACCCTCACCTTTCAAAACGAGGGGGCGGACATCCCGCCGGAGAAGCTGTCCCGCCTGTTCGAGCAGTTCTTCCGGCTGGACACCGCCCGGGCCACCCGCACCGGCGGGGCGGGGCTGGGACTGGCCATCGCCCGGGAGATCGTGGAGCTCCACGGGGGCACCGTCACCGCCCGGAGCGGGGACGGGAGGGTCACCTTCACCCTGCATCTGCCCCCGCCGCAAGAAAATCGTAAGGAATTTGCGGGAGAAAGTTAAGAAAACCGCAGGGAAAGCGGAAAAAACGCCGCGCCCCGTTCTGGTATCCTGAGGATACCGGGACGGGGCGCGCTGCCGTCCCCCCGAGTTTCCGCATTTCGGGAGTGACGAAGATGGAGATCAAGACGATCCTGCTGCTGTTCGGCGGCTGTTCCAGCGAATACGAGGTGTCCCTGCAGTCGGCCCACGGGGTGCTGTCCCTCATGGACCGCAGCCGGTACCGCCCCCTGACGGTGGGCATCACCCGGAGCGGGCAGTGGCTGTGGTTTGACGGCGACCCCGCCCGCATCCCGGGGGACCGGTGGCAGGGGGAGGGGTGCGTCCCCTGCACCCTGCGGCTGGACCGGGGGACGCGGCAGGTGCTGCTGCTGGACGGCTCGGGCCGGAGGCTGGAGTTCGACGGGGCCTTCCCCGTTCTCCACGGCAAGAACGGGGAGGACGGCACGGTGCAGGGCCTGCTGGAGCTCACCGGCGCCCCCCTCATCGGGTGCGGCGCCCTGTCGTCCGCCCTGTGCATGGACAAGGACCGGGCCCACCGGCTGGCCGCCGCCGCGGGGGTGCGGGTGCCCCGGGGGCGGGTGTTCCGCCGGGGGGCGGAGGCCGGCGAGCTGGCCCGGGCGGCGGAGGAGCTGGGCTGGCCCCTCTTCGTCAAGCCGGTGCGGGCGGGGTCGTCCTTCGGCATCTCCCGGGTGGAGGGGCCGGAGGAGCTGCCCGCCGCCGTGGCCGACGCCTTCCGCCACGACCGGGAGGTGCTGCTGGAGGAGGCTGTCCCCGGCTTCGAGGTGGGCTGCGCCGTCATGGGGAACGACGTGCTCACCGTGGGGGCGGTGGACGAGATCGAGCTGGCCGGTGGCTTCTTCGACTTCGAGGAGAAGTACACCCTGAAGACCTCCGCCATCCACTGCCCCGCCCGCATCCCGGCGGACACCGCCCGCCGGGTGCAGCAGGCGGCCAGGACGGTCTACCGGGCGCTGGACTGCCGGGTGTTCGCCCGGGTGGACCTGTTCCTCACCCCAGCGGGGGACATCGTGTTCAACGAGGTGAACACCATCCCCGGCTTCACCGCCCACAGCCGCTATCCCAGCATGATGAAGGCCGCCGGCATCCCCGCCGGCGACCTGGTGAACGGGCTCATCGCCCTGGGGCTGGAGGGATGAGGCGGCTCATCCTGCCCCGGTCGGCGGTGCACCGGGGACCGCTGATCCTGGTGAACGGGGACCACCCCCTGACGGAGACCGGGACCCCTGAGCTGGCGGTGGTGGACGAGCGCTTCCCCGCCGTACGGCTGGAGCGCCGGGCGGCGGTGCTGCTGGCCGCCTGCATCCAGGCGGTGGGGGGCTGGTCGGAGATCGTGCCGGTGTCAGGCTGGCGGGGCCGGGGGGAGCAGGAGGCCATCTGGGCCGGATCGCTCCGGGACCACGGGGAGGCCTTCACCCGGGCCTTCGTGGCCCGGCCCGGCTGCAGCGAGCACGAGACGGGGCTGGCCATGGACCTGGGCCGGGCGGCGGCGGAGGTGGACTTCCTGCGCCCCGAGTTCCCAGAGGAGGGGGCCTGCGGCGCCTTCCGGCGCACGGCGGCCCGGTATGGCTTCATCCTGCGCTACCGGGGGGAGAAGCGTCCCCTCACCGGCATCGCCGCCGAGCCCTGGCACTTCCGGTACGTGGGGACCCCTCACGCCCGGCTCATGGAGGAGAACGGCCTGTGCCTGGAGGAGTACGTCCCCTTCCTGCGCCGGGGGGAGCGGCGGGTGCGGCTGGACAACGGGCGCACCGCCCGGGTGGGCCATGTCCCCTGCTGGGGCGCCCGCACCGAGCTGGAGCTCCCCGACGGCTGCTGCCAGGTGTCGGGGGACAATGTGGACGGCTTCGTGGTCACCGTCTGGGAGTGAGGGGGGAGCGGAGATGAAGACGAGAGCGGACGGACTGCCCGCCCTGGACTGGTTCCGGCTGGCGGCGGCGGTGCTGGTGGTGTGCATCCACACCTCGCCCCTGGAGAGCTTCGCCCCCCTGTGGGACTTCTGGCTCACCCGGGTGCTGGCCCGGGTGGCGGTGCCCTTCTTCCTGATGGTCAGCGGCCATTTCCTGGCTAAGGGCGGCTGGAGGGGGGCGGGCCGCTTCTGGCGGCGGACGGCGGCGCTCTACCTGGCGACCGCCGGGCTGTACCTGCCGGTGAACCTCTACAACGGCATGGGGCCGCTGGAGTGGCTCCGGGCCCTGGTCACCGACGGGACGCTGTACCACCTGTGGTACTTCCCGGCGGTGCTGCTGGGGGTGCCCCTGGCGGTCCTGCTGCTGCGGCTGGGAAAGGGGCCCGCCCTGTGCCTGGCGGGAGCGCTGTACCTGGCGGGCCTGGGGGGCGACAGCTACTACGGCCTGGTCTCCCAGGTCCCCGCCCTGGCCGCCCTGTACGACGGGGCGTTCTGCATCTGGGAGCAGACCCGCAACGGCCTGTTCTACGCCCCGCTGTTCCTGCTGCTGGGCGGGGCGTGCCCCCGGCTGCCCCGGCGCGCGGCCGCCCCGGGGCTGGCCGCGGCGCTGGCGGCCATGAGCCTGGAGGCCTTCTGGGCCCGGGCCATGGGGTGGCAGCGGTGGGACAGCATGTACCTGCTGCTCCCCCTGTGCATGGTCCTGCTGTTCTCCCTGCTGCTGTCCCTGGACCGGGGGGAGGACCGGCGGGCCCGCCGGGTGTCCATGCTGATGTACGTGCTCCACCCCTGGTGGATCGTGCTGTTGCGGCCCGCCGCCCGGCTGACCGGGCTGGAGGGGCTGCTGCTGGACAACAGCCTGGTCCACTTCGCGGCTGTGCTGGCCCTGACCTGGGCGTCTGCCCTCATGCTGTACGCCCTGCGCCCCCTGCCCGCCGACCCCACCGCCCGGGCCTGGCGGGAGCTGGACCGGGCCGCCCTCGTCCACAACGCCCGGGTGCTCCAGGCCGCCGCCGGCCGGCGCTGCCGCCTCATGGCGGTGGTGAAGGCGGACGCCTACGGCCACGGGGCGGCGCCGGTGGCCCGGACGCTGCGCCGGGCGGGGGTAGACTGCTTCGCCGTGGCCTGCCTCAGCGAGGGGGCCGCCCTGCGCCGGGCGGGCATATTCGCCCCCATCCTGGTGCTGGGATGGACGGCGCCGGAGCAGGCGGAGCTGCTCCGGCGCTGGAGGCTGACCCAGGCGGTGGCCGACCTGGACCACGCTCGGGCCCTGTCCGCCCGGGGGGTCAAAATAAAAGTCCACCTGGCGGTGGACACGGGGATGCGCCGGCTGGGCATCCCGGCGGAGGACGAAGAGGGGCTGGCCGCTGTGTTCGCCCTGCCCCACCTGCGGGTGACCGGGCTGTTCTCCCACCTGTGCCTGTCCGACGACGCCGGGGCCCAGGCCGCCGCCTTCACCCGGAGGCAGCTGGACGCCTTCTACGCCGCCGCCGACGGCCTGCGCCGCCGGGGGCTGGACCCCGGGGCGCTCCACGTCCAGGCCAGCTACGGCATCTGGAACCTGCCGCCCCAGCCCTGCCAGTACGCCCGGCCCGGCATCGCCCTGTACGGGGTGTACAGCGATGAAAGCCCGGTGCGGCGGCGGCTGGACCTGCGGCCGGTGCTCTCGCTCCGGGCCCGGGTGGCCTCGGTGCGGACGCTCCGGGCCGGGGAGGGGGCGGGCTACGGCCTGGCATTCACCGCCGCCCGGGAGACCCGGCTGGCCGCCGTGACCATCGGGTACGCCGACGGCGTCCCCCGGGACCTGCCCGCCCGGGGCGGGGAGGTGCTGGTCCGGGGGGTCCGCTGCCCCATGGTGGGGCGGGCCTGCATGGACCAGCTGCTGGTGGACGTCACCGGCGCGGGGGAGGTGCGCCCCGGCGACCCGGTGACCCTCATCGGGGCGGACGGGCCGGAGCGCATCCCGGCGGAGGAGGTGGCCGCCCGGTGCGGCACCATCACCAACGAGCTGCTCTCCCGGCTGGGGGCCCGGCTGCCGGTGGCGGCGCGCTGAGGGTCACACGCCGGGGAACAGCCCCAGCTCCTCGGCCAGCATGAAGACCCCCAGCAGGAGCAGCACCACCCCGGTGACCCGGCCCCCCGCCCTCGGGGAGAGCCGGTTGGCCCACCGGGCGGAGATGAGGGACCACAGCAGGGTGAACACCATGCACAGGGCCATGGGGACCACGTAGTCCCCCACGTTGCCGAACAGGAAGTGGGCGGCCGACCCGGTGAGGGCGGTGAAGGTCATGACGAACACGCTGGTGCCCACGGCGATGCGCCGCTCGTAGCCCAGCAGGAAGGTCAGCAGGAACAGCATCATCAGGCCGCCCCCCACCCCCATGAAGCCGCAGTAGAACCCGATGGCCCCGCCGGAGAGCAGGGAGAGGACGGTGCGCCGGCCGGCGCTGCGGCGGAGAAAGCGGTCGCTGGGCTTGCTCACCGGGCTGACCAGGAAGCGCACCCCCATGGCGGCGCTGCACAGGATGGTGAACAGGCCCATCTCCTGGTTGGGCAGGTACTGGGAGAAGTAGCTGCCCACCACCGTCATCACCAGCACCGAGGCCAGCATGGTGGACCCGTTCTTCAGGTCCATGTTGCCGCTTTTGCCGTAGGTGTAGGCCGCCCCGGCGGAGGCCAGCACGTCGGACAGCAGGCCGATGCCCACCGACTCATACCACGGGCAGCCCAGAAAGGCGATGAGCATGGGGGAGATCACCGTGGCGGCGGACAGCCCCACGAAGCCGGTGCCGATCCCCGCCCCCGCCCCGGCGATGAAGCAGACCAGAAGCGTCTCGATCACAGGCGGCCCCCTCTCTCGTCCCCGGTGAACCGCTCCAGCAGCCGGGCGGGCAGGCCGTCCCGGTTGGTCTTAGTGACCCGGACCACCGTCACCGACGGGTGGGCGGCCACCGCCCGGAGCAGGGGGTTGTCGTCCTCCCGCAGCACCCCCAGCACCGGCCCGGGCCGGTCCAGCCGGGCGAGCACCGCGGCGGAGAACCGGGGCAGCCCGGCCTCCAGAAAGCCGATCTCGTCCATGAGGGTGATCGTCCCGGGCCCGCCGCTCCCGGCCAGCAGGGCGGCCCCCAGCTCCTCGAAGGCCTCCGGGTGCTCCAGCCGCCGGGGCGCCCCGGGGGCCAGCACGGCCACGGGGGCCTGCCGGCTCCCGTCCGCCGCAGTCATGTAGAGGACCCGGTCCCCGTCCCGGAACTCCGACACGGTGCAGAACCCGTCCACCCCGCCCGGCCAGCGCGCCAGAAAGCGCCGGATGGCGGTGGATTTGCCCACCTGCTTTTCTCCGGTGAGGAAGATGTGCGCGGCCACGGCGGCGCCCCCTTTCAACGGAATGTAACATGTCATTTTACCATTTTGACAGGGAAATGTCCAGCACGTTCGTCGCCGGATGCCTTCGTCCTTCGTCCTCTCCCTTCCCCCTTGCCACCGCGCGCCCGCTCGGGTATAATGGGGGCAGAACAGCCGGAGGGAGGCGGAGAAAATGGAAGAACGGTATCTGCGCAACCTGGGCGCCCTCAGCGAGGAGGAGTGCGCCCTGCTGCGGACCAGGCGGGTGTGCGTGGTGGGCTGCGGCGGCCTGGGGGGCAGCATTTTGGAGCTGCTGCTCCGGGTGGGCGTGGGCCACATCACCGCCGTGGACGGCGACCGCTTCGACGCGACCAACCTGAACCGGCAGCTGCTCAGCCGGGCGGACAACCTGGGCCGGAGCAAGGTCCGGGCGGCGGCGGAGCGGGCGGCGGCGGTGAACCCCGGGGTGTCCTTCCGGGGGATCGAGGGCTTTCTGAACCGGGACAACTGCCGGGACATCGTGGCGGGTCACGATCTGGTGATGGACGCTCTGGACTCCGGGGAGGCCCGGCTGGTGCTGGCCGAGGGCTGCGCCGCCGAGGGCGTCCCCCTGATCCACGGGGCCATCCGGGGCTGGTATGCCCAGGTGGCGGTGGTCCCCCCGGGCTCGGGGCTTCTCCGGCGGCTATACCGCTCCGGGGGCGGCGGGGGGGAGGACAAGAGCTGCCTGGCCTTCACCCCGGCCCTGTGCGCCGCCCTCCAGACGGCGGAGGCGGTGAAGCTGCTGTGCGGCCGCCCCGGCCTGCCGCCGGGGAGCCTGCTGATGGTCGACCTGCTCGACCAGAGCTATGACGTCATCCGGGTGGAGAGTCCCGCGCGTGATTAGCGACCAGAAAGAGAGAAGGGGCGGCCCGGAGGGGCCGCCCCTTCTCATAGAGATCCCGTTCTTCCGCAGGCCCTTCCCGCCCACCGCAGGGGGGCGCGGGGGGGCTTCTCCCCCCCGGTGCCGGGCGGCTGGCCCTATCTCTTCTTCCGGTGGAACAGCCGGTCCAGCACCGACTGCCTGGGCACCTGGGTGGCCCGGAGCTGGGGCAGGTGCTCCATGAAGTACTGCTGGGCGGTGAGGGCGGGGGCGTCCACCTGGTCCACCCTGATGTAGTCCCCGCTGGGCAGCAGCCGCCGGGCCTTGGTGTTGTCGTGGAGCAGCACGTCCAGATAGTGGGACATCCAGTCCCGGATCTCCGGGCTCTCCACCGGGCAGGCGATCTCCACCCGCCGGTTCTGGTTCCGGGTCATGATGTCCGCCGAGGAGATGTACAGCTGCCGCAGGGCGCCGTCCCCGAAGCAGTAGACCCGGGAGTGCTCCAGAAAGCGGCCCACGATGCTGGTGACGGTGATGCGGTCGGTCTTGCCGGGCACGCCGGGGACCAGACAGCAGATGCCCCGGACGATGAGCTCCACCCGCACCCCGGCCTGGGAGGCCTGGGCCAGCTTGTCGATGAGCTCCCGCTCGGTCACCGAGTTGACCTTCATGATGATGTGTCCCTGGCTGCCCCGGGCGATCTCTCCGTCGATGAGGCGCAGCAGGACGTCCTTCATGGAGAAGGGGGCCACCAGCAGCTTCTGATAGTCGCTGTGCATGTCGTCGATGAGCATGTTCTGGAAGAAGGTGACGGCGTCCTCGGCGATGACCGGGTCGGCGGTCATGAGGCTGAAGTCGGTGTACAGGGCCGCCGTCTTCTCGTTGTAGTTGCCCGTGCCGATCTGGGTGACGTAGGACAGCCCGGTCTTCTCCTGCCGGGTGATGAGGCAGATCTTGGAGTGGCACTTGTACTGCTCCGACCCGTACAGCACCCGGCAGCCCGCCTCCTCCAGCGCCTGGGCCCACTCGATGTTGTTCCGCTCGTCGAACCGGGCCCGCAGCTCCACCAGCACGGTGACCGCCTTGCCGTTCTCCGCCGCGTCGCACAGGTGCTTCACCACCGCCGAGTGCCGGGCCAGGCGGTAGATGGTCATCTGGATGGACACCACCTGGGGGTCGGCGGCGGCCTCCTTGAGCAGGTCCAGGAAGGGCTGCATGGACTGATAGGGGTAGAAGAGCAGCACGTCCCGCTGCTGCACCTGCTCCCACATGGACACCTGGGGGTCCAGATAGGCGGGGTACACCGGCGTGTAGGGGGTGTAGTACAGGGACGGGTCGCAGTCGTTGAGCTGATAGGCCCAGCTTAGGCTCAGCGGGCAGGAGCAGGCGTAGGTCTGCTGGGGGGAGAGCTTGAGCATCTGCTCCAGCATCTGCTGCAGGCCGGGGGCCTGCCCCTGCATCTCCAGCCGCACCGGGGCCAGCCGGTCCCGCCGGCGCAGCAGCTTCACCATGGCGGTGCGAAAGTCGGGGGCGCTCTCGTCGAACTTGTCGTCGTCATAGGTGAGGTCGGCGTTCCGGGTCACCGAGACGACGCACTGCTCCTCCACCCGGTAGATCTTGAAGATCTTTTTCAGATGGGAGAGCACCACCTCCTCGGTGCGGACGAACCGGCCGTTCTGCCCCGGCAGGAGCAGGATGGCGGGCACCTGCTCGGGCACCCCCACGATGCCCAGCAGCTGCTTGCCCCGCTCCTGGAGCAGGGCGGCGGCGTAGAGGGCCTTGTTCTTCAGGTGGGGGAAGGGGTGGCTCCGGTCGATGATCTGGGGGGAGAGGAGGGGGTGGATGCGCTGCTTGTACCAGTCCTGGACGAACTGCTTGTCCGCCCCCGTCAGCTTGTCCACCGGAACGGCCTCCACCCCCTTGGCGGCCAGGGCGCGGCTCACCTCGGCATAGACGTTGTCCCGGAAGCGGATCAGGGGGCGCACCGCCTCGAAGATCAGGTCCAGCTGCTGCCTCGGGGTCTTGCCGCTCTTGTTGTCCACCTCGTCGGGGAGCATGGCGTCCAGGTCGAACAGGCTGCCCACCCGGACCATGAAGAACTCGTCCAGGTTGCTGGTGAAGATGGAGATGAAGCGCAGCCGCTCCATGAGGGGGACGGTGGGGTCGGTGGCCTCCTCCAGCACCCGGGCGTTGAATTTCAGCCAGCTCAGCTCCCGGTTCTGGGTGTAGCTCAGGTCCAGCCGGCGGCTGCTCTGGGTGTAGCTCAGGTCCCAGTTTTGGCCGTGCTCAACAGTCTGTGACACAGATATCCCTCCCTCACGCCGTATTTGCTGACGAACAGTTTGTCCCGGCACAGGGTGCTGACGATGGTGTTCATCACCAGCACGCCGGGCAGGATGGTGTGCACCCGGTCGGGGCACGAGGTGAGGATGAGCTTCCGGGCGGCCCGCTTCCGGGCGGTGAGCACCCCGGTGATCTCCTCCAGCTCGCCCACGGTGAGGGTGCGGCTGCCCTCGGGCTTGTCAAAGTAGGTGTTGGCGATCTTCAGCACGGCCCGGGCGGTGCCCCCCACGCCGCAGACGCACTCCGCCCGCTCCCGGGGGAGCTGGGCGTGGCGGAGGGTGGAGGCGATATGCCCCTGGAGCTCGTGGAGCTCCTCCTTGTTGGGCCAGAGCTTGGAGACGAAGCGGTTGAACAGGTTCAGCGACCCGATGGGGTAGCTGACCGCCTCGGTGATGCGGCCGTCCCGGACGGTGGTGAGCTCGGTGGAGCCGCCGCCGATGTCGAACATGAGCCCGGGCTGGCAGTCGCAGTCCATGCAGGCGCCGTAATAGCCCAGCTCGGCCTCGGTCTCCCCGGAGATGACGTCCACGGCCACGCCGGTGCGGGCCAGGATCTGGTCCACCGCCTGCTGGGTGTTGCCGATGTTGCGCAGGGAGGCGGTGGCGAAGACGTTCATCTGGGACATGCCGAACTGCCGCAGCAGCCACTGGAAGCTCTGGAGCACCTGGCAGGCCACGGCGACGCCCTGCCCGGTGAGCTCCCCCTGGTCGATGTAGTTGACCAGGCCGGCCATTTTCTTCTGGGAGAAGAGCAGCTGTGCCCCTCCGTCCCGCTTCAGGTCATAGATGGACATGCGGATGGTGTTGGACCCCAGGTCCACGATGGCGTATTTCATGAGTCGGATCAAGACCTCTCTCTTCGTGATGGATGCCGTATCCTCTATTGTACCGGAAAACGCCCAGGATAGCACCCCCTTTTTGAAGAAAAGTCTGTAAAGTTCCGGTGAATTTTTCCGGGAACGACGGAGCAGCCCCCGCTCATCAGAGCGGGGGCTGCCTGCTTATTCTCGCGGAGACTCACTCCGCCACAAAGGTCTGGTGGTAGTTGCGCAGGATGGTGGCCACCTCGGCCCGGGTGGCGTTGCCGCCGGGATCCAGGATGTTGCCCGGCTTGCCGCCGATCATCCCGGTGTTCACCGCCCACTCCATGGCGGTGACGGCCCAGCCGGAGATCTCGCCGTAATCGTCGAACTCCCGGGCGGACATGCCGCCCTGGTCCACGTCGTACCCGGCCCGGACCGCGTAGGCGTACAGCATCACCATCATCTGCTCCCGGGTGATGGGGGCGTTGGGCTCGTAGGTGCCATCGCCCATGCCGGTGACCACCCCGGTGCTGGTGGCCCAGCGGACCGCCTCGGCGTACCAGTCGCCGTCAGACACGTCGGTGTAGTCCATGGCGTAGTTCACCACGGGGCCGCCGGACATGGCCCACAGCACGGTGGCCATCATGCCACGGGTGAGCTGGGCGTCGGGCTCGAAGGTGGTGGAGCTGGTGCCCGTCATCAGGCCGTTGTCCACCACGTACTCCACGGCGCCGTAGAACCAGTCGCCGGCGGTGACGTCCACATAGGGGCTGGTCCAGGGGGCGATCTCCTCAAAGGTGACCGCGATGGACACCGCGCCCCGGGGCATCTTGAAGGTGTACTGGTTGGCGTTGCCGCGCTCCAGGGTGATGGTATTGCCGCTGCGGTCGGTGACCGCGATGGAGGCCAGCTGATAGCCCTCGTCGGGGGTGACGGTGACGGTGACCGTCTGGTTGTAGGATGCCCGGGTGGGGCTCACCTTCACGCTGCCGTTGGCCACGTCGGTGGGGGCGGTGACGGTGTAGCGGGTGGAGCCGGAGCTGCCGCCGCCGTTGTAGGACCACTGGGCGGTGAGGGTCTCGGTCTTGCTCACGGTGTAGGGGCTCTCCACCTTGGTGTTGTTCTTGTCATACCAGCCGTTGAAGGTGTAGTTCGTACGGCTGGGGGCGGGCAGGGTGATTTTGGTGTTCTCAGCCACCTCATATACGGAATCCGCGGTGGCGCCGCCGTCGTTGTACTTCAGGGTAAGGGTGAATTTTTCGGTTGCCTTCAGGTCAGTGATGGTATCGCCCTGCTTGGCCAGCGCCTGAGCGGCATCGAAATCCTTGGCGTAGGAGAAGCCGCTCGCAGCGTGGGCTACCTCATACTGAATCTCGGAAGCCAGATAATCCCGAACCTCCTCCGAGAAGGTGCCGCCGGAGATGACCTGCTTGGTATAGCCCTCCGCGTCTCCCTTAACGTTAGCCGCCACATAGACCGTCGGCACATTGTCCGGGGAGGTGAAGGTGCCGCCCTGGATGTTCAGGGTCACACCCTGCGTATAGGTGTTGGTCGTCTCGCCGCTCTTGGAGTGACCCTGATACACGGCGGGGGCGTTCTCACTGGTAAAGGTGCCGCCGTTGAGGTTCACGTTAATCGTTCCGGCGTAGTTATATGTGCTGGTGATGGAGATGGTGGCGCCGGTGTTCTCCGTGCCGTTATTGTTGGCCACGATGGGGTCCACATACTCGCCGTTGGAGGTGAATGTGCCGCCGTTTACCGTCAGAGTGCCCCGTTTGACGCCGATGGCCTCGCTGCCGGTGATGGTGCCGCCCTCCACGGTGACGTTGGCAAGGCCGTTCATGGCGATGCCCTGGCCCTCGGTGCCGTTGCTCACCACAGCGCCCTCATGGATGGTGATGGTGGGGATCTTATTGCTGCTCGCCATATTCCCAGCGGTGTTGGTATCGTTGCCCAGGTTGCCGCTGACGAAGATGCCGCCGCTCTCGATCTTGCCGTAGACCTCGATGGAGGAGTTGTAGCCGGCGTTGCTGTTTGGCTCGGGGAACAGGCAGATGCCGTAGGCGGCGTTGATGGTGACGTCATCTTCAATGACCAGCTTGGTGTAAAGCTCACCCGTCGCATCTGGCCCGGCATAGACGTTAAAGGCCTGACCATTAGTGGGGTTGCTTGCCACGCTGCCGTTCTTTACCGTGAGCCGGCCCCGCACCAGGTCGAACCGGGAGAGGGTGAGCTCATACTCACCCAGATCGAGGGTAACGTCCTTATCGGCGTTGAGGGTGATGGTACCCTCAACGGTGGTGTCATAGGCCTTCCGCATCGTGACGGTATCGCCGTCCTTGGCGGCGGTGATTGCGTCCTGGAGGGTGTTATAGCCCGCATTGCCGATCTTCGCCACGGCGGTGTCAGCAATTACGACGGTGCCGTCTTCATTCTGCGTATTGCCCGCGGGCAGGTAGCTGCTCACATCCACCGGAGTTCCGGAGCTGGTCTGGAAGGTACCGCCTGTGATGGCAAAATTCTCCTTACTTCCACCGCTACCCACAGACAGCACTTTACTGCCCGTTATGGTACCGCCGCTGATTTCAGCTTTGCTGTTATCGCTGAGGTAGACCACAGGCTGATAGGAAGAATCGGCCTTCACACTGCCGCCGGTTACATTTATGGAACTGTCATCGCTGCCCTGCAGTGCATAGGAACCCGTGGACGTAATGCTGCCACCGTCAACATTCAGAACAGTCGTTCCCTTAACAGAGACGCCCACGCCCTTGGTCTCGATCTGGGCTTCCTCGTCGATGTTCACCGTCAGCGCATAGTCGGTGAGAATACCGGTGCCGTTCGACGTCAGCTTGCCGCCGGTCATGTTAAAGACTATAGCATTGGGATCAGTAGAGCCGCCGCTGCTGACAAAGGCGCCGTATTGGTTGCTTCCGGTGTTTTCAATCAGGCCGTCGGTGATGTTTACTACGGTACCGCTGCCGCGGATACCCAGGGTAGCATAGGCTTTGCTGCTGCTCAGCGTACCGCCGTTAATAGTTACGGTGGTATTTTTTGCCATTGAATAGATATCCAGCGCATAATTTTGTGCCTTTATTGTGCCGCCGTTCATTGTGAAAGTGCTCCCGTTCCCTGTGAGCTGGAGGGGATAGCTACTGGAGGCATCCTTAATTTCGATTTTTCCAGTGCTTGGTTCAGAACTGTCGTTCAGCGTAAAGGTACCGCCTTTGACTGTAAAGAGAAAGTAATTGCTTTCATTGTATGTGCTGGTGATGCTGTGGCCGTTCAGATCCAGCACAACAGTTACACCGCTCCCAATGGTCCAGCTCTGTTCGGTGTTCACTGTAATGTCGCCGGTCAACTTGATGTTTCCACCGGCAGCCAGAGCTGCGGAGAGATCTTCGGCTGATGAAACCTTTGTCCACGTTTCATCCGCCAACGCTGTTGCCGGCAGCAGGCTGAGCACCATTGCCGCCGCCATGAGGATGGATAGGATCCTTCTTCTCATGTTCTGTTCCTCCTTTATATTTTGTCTTTATATTTGGGTCTGCTGTGCAGGGGATAACAACATTATAGTTAATATATATGGTATAGTCAATATATCCACTATGCTAATTTTAGCATGGGTGATAAGAAATGATCAGCTACAAACCATTTTATGCGACACTGTTTCGGAAAGGCATCACCGAGTACTACCTGATCTACAAGCAGGGGGTGGACGCCAATCTGATCCACCGCATGAAGCACGGGAAACCAATGACCACCACCACCCTCAACACCCTGTGCGAGATCCTGGACTGCCGGGTGGAGGACATCCTGGAGTACGTCCCCGACCCGGAGGATGCCCCGGCCCATTGAGGGTGGCCGTTCCCCCGGGGGAACGGGGACAGCGGTACCGCTGTCCTGATGGGCCTGTCCTGCTGATTTTCTTTATTATATCATAACTGGGACCGGACTGCAAGCGGAAACAAAACGCTTCGGGAAAGATCTGCAAGAGAAAAGAGTAAAAAACCGGGCAGCGGGGGTCTGGACCCACCCGCCGCCCTTTTTTGGTATAGGGGGTTTCACCCCCCTATGCCCCCCGCCCCTTCGGGGGAGATGCGGAGCGACCCCCACGGCGGGGGCGAGCCCCCGCCCTACATGATGCGGGTCCGCCGGGGGGCGTTGGATATCAGGACACGCACGCCGACGCGGCTCTCTCCCGCCTGCTGCCGCCCGTGGACGGTCGAAGGACCGTCTGCTCCCGACGATGCGGCGCCTTGCGTAGATGGTCACTGGGGCGTGAGAGACCATGCCGGGACGTTTCCTCCCCTTTCGTAGGGACAGATATCATCTGCCCGAAGGGCCGGCGAGGGCGCCGGCCCCTACATCATGACCAGACCCGCTCCGATTCCAAAAATTCCTAATTCCTAACTCCTCATTCCTCATTCCTGCCGGTGCCGTTTTTGGGCCTTGAGGAATGGGACGGGGCGTGGTATAATACGCTGTTATGACTTAGCAGCCCCGGCGGGGCCGGGGGAAGGGACGGGATGAGATTGAACATCGTGGTACTGGCCGGCGGGCTCAGCGGGGAGCGGGACGTGTCCCTCTCCTCGGGGGCCAAGGTGACCGAGGCCCTGCGGCAGCGGGGCCACCGGGTGGCGCTGGTGGACCTTTATATGGGGCTGGAGGACTATGACTGCCCGCCGGAGGGGCTGTACGACGCCCCGGTGCCCGAGCGGTGGCGGAAGGTGGCCCGGCAGGCACCCGACCTGGACGCCGTCCGGGCGGCCCGGCGGTGGCGGAGCGAGAGCCAGATCGGCCCCGGGGTGCTGGACCTGTGCGCCGGGGCGGACGTGGTGTATCTCGGGCTCCACGGCTCCTGCGGGGAGGACGGCCGTGTGCAGGCCATGCTGGACCTGATGGGCATCCCCTACACCGGCTCGGGCTTTCTCGGCTCCGCCCTGGCCATGGACAAGGACCTGACCAAGCGGCTGGTGAAGGACCTGGTGACCACCCCCGCCTGGCGCAAGGTGACGGTGACGGAGGAGAACCTGGAGGAGCTGGCCGGGAGCTGCCCCCTGCCCTGCGTGGTGAAGCCGCTGGCCAGCGGCTCGTCCATCGGGGTGTCCATTCCCGGCGGCGCCGCCGAGCTGCGGGCGGCCCTGCGGGAGGTCATCGCCCTGGGAGGCGACGCCGTCATCGAGGAGTACATCCGGGGCCGGGAGCTGCAGGTGGCCGTGCTGGACGGGGTGAGCCTGCCCTCCATCGAGATCATCCCCCGGGAGGGCTTCTACGACTATGAGAACAAGTACCAGCCGGGGGCGGCGGAGGAGGTCTGCCCCGCCCATATCCCGGCGGAGTGGGAGGACCGGCTGCGCCGGGACGCCCTGACGGTGTACCGGGCCCTGGGGCTGGCCGCCGCCGCCCGGGCCGACTTCATCGTGGCGGAGGACGGCACCCCCTATTTCCTGGAGATCAACACCCTGCCCGGCATGACGCCCACCAGCCTGGTCCCCCAGGAGGCCGCCGCCGTGGGCATCGGGTACGGCGAGCTGTGCGAGAAGATCATCGCCGCGTCCCTCCGGGCGCGGAAGGAGGGGAGGTGACGGCATGGAGCCCATGACCCTGCGGGAGATCCTGGAGGCGGTGGAGGGCACCCTGCTCACCCCCGCGGACGACCCGGAGCTGACCGTCACCGGGGTGGACACCGACAGCCGGACCATCCACCCCGGCGCCCTGTTCATCCCCCTGGTGGGGGAGCGGTTCGACGGGCACTCCTTCCTCAACGCCGCCCTGGAGGGGGGCGCCGCCGGCTGCCTCACCGCCCGGGAGCGGGAGAGTTATCAGCCGGGGAAGTTCTACATCAAGGTGGAGGACACCCTAAAGGCCTTCTGGAAGCTGGCCCGGCATTACCGGGAGAAGTTCCACATCCCGGTGGTGGCCGTCACCGGCAGCGTGGGCAAGACCACCACCAAGGACATGGTGGCCGCCGTGCTGAGCACCAGATACCGGGTGCTCAAGACCGAGGGCAACTTCAACAACACGGTGGGTCTGCCCCTGACGGTGATGCGCCTGAGCCGGGAGGACCAGGTGTGCGTGCTGGAGATGGGGATGAGCAAAAAGGGGGAGATCGACGCCCTGGCC
>CALXCP010000033.1 GCA_944386845.1 uncultured Oscillospiraceae bacterium
TGAACATTGAAAAGCCGGAAAAGCCCGGAATACCAAGGAAAATCGGCGCTCAAAGGAGTTTAGTACGGCCTCAAGGCCGCCCGCCGCGCGCCTCAGTTCTCCAAGCGCTGAGTTTTTCGACTGCACTTTCAAAGATGCCGCCCCCACAGGGGCGGCATCTTTCTTGCGCTCCTTCGGGGCCCCATCGCAGATGGGGCGGCGCGATCAGCGCCGCACAAGCGTTTTGCCCCACCGGGCAAAACCTTGGCGCAGGGGCAATTCACTTGCCCCGAGCATGTAAGATCAGCCGGGGCCCCCGCGCGGCCTGCCGCGTGGGGCGCGCAAGAAGTACAACCTGAAGGCAGCCCGCCCGCCGCGCGCCGCAGTTCAGCAAGCGCTGAGTTTTTTCGACGCACTCAAAGATGCCGCCCCCACAGGGGCGGCATCTTTCTTGCGCTCCTTCGGGGCCACCGGTCTCCGACTCCGCCTCGGGCTCCGCTTGTCATTCCCCCGGGGCCATGATATAATGCCGGCGACAGCTCCGCGCGGCGGCGTGCGGGACGCGCTGGCATCTACAGTAAAAATATCCCCTTCATCCCCGTCTGTGTCGCGGTGACCCAGGCCGATGAATTGGAGATCACCGTCCGGACCTATTATTTCGTGTTCGGATGTACCGAGATGGAGTACGGCGCGGACGGACCCTCCCGGACGCGCAACATAGCTGGTCAGCCCTGACCCGCCCCCTCTCCGGAGAAAGGAGCCCTCATGTCCCACGACTTTTCCTCCGTCCTGGCCGCCCACGCCGCCCGGTACCCCGGGATGGAGCCCCAGGACTACGCCAAGCTGGCCTTTCAGAGCGAATTCGGCCCCGCTCACCTGATCTCCGACGGGGAGAACTGCCTGGCCGGACTGCGGGCGGAGTGGGCCGCCCTCCCCCCGGACCCGTCCCCCTCCGGTCCGGAGAACATCGGGAGCGGACTTTGCCGGCTGCCCCTGTCCGGACTTGCCGAAGCCGACCTGCCCCTGACGGCCGCCCTGTTCCGGCTCACCGCCGCCCGCCCCCGGGGCAGCCGGGCGGGTCTGGAGGAAAACCTGGCCCTGCTGGAGGCGCTGCCCGTTCCCGGCATGGGGGAGTTTCTGGCGGAGTACCGGCGGCAGGGCTGCCCCGCCGTCCGCCACTCGGAGCGCTTCCGGGCCCTGTACCGCCCCCACTACCGGGTGGTGGACCGCTTTTTCGCCGGCGCCCTGCCCGCCCTCCGGGCGCTGTCCGGGCTTATCCGCCCGGGGAAGCCCGCCCTGGCCGCCCTGGATGGCCGCAGCGGCAGCGGCAAGTCCTCCCTGGCCGCCCTGGCCGCCCGTCTGCTGCCCTGCCGGGTGGTCCACACCGACGACTACTACCTCCCCCCCACCCGGCGGGCCGCCGACTGGCTCTATCTCCCCGGGGGGAACATGGACCTGGAGCGGCTGGAACGGGAGGTCCTCCGCCCCGCCCGGACGGGAGGACCCCTGGCCTGCCGGGCCTATGACTGCGCCGCGGGCACCCTGGGTCCCGCCGTCCCGCTGCCTCCCCGGCCCCTCACCATAGTGGAGGGCAGCTATGCCCTCCACCCCCGGCTCTCCGGCCTGTACGACCTGCGGCTCTTTCTCACCTGCCCGCCAGACGTCCAGGCCGACCGGCTGGAGCGGCGGGAAGGAGGGGGATACGGGGCCTACCGCGACCGGTGGGTCCCGCTGGAGGAGCGCTGCATCCGGCGCTGCCGCACCGACCGGACCGCCCACCTGGTGCTGGACACCGGGGCGTGGTTCGACAGCTGAGTGATAAACGGACGGGGCGCCCGCCGGCAGATACCGGCGGGCGCCCCGTCTTTGTCCGTCTCACGGCCTCACAGCAGGCCCATCTCCAGCTTCATGTTGAGTACACGCAGCACGCTCTCGTCCAGGCGGGACTCCGGGATGGTGCCGTCCTCCACGGCGGCGAGGACGGCGGGCACCTGGGTCTCAAAATCGGTGCAGCACAGCAGGTCGTTGCCCGCCAGCACGGCCAGCACCGCCACCTCCTCGTCGCCGGCGTACTGCCGCACGCCCTCCATGGCCAGGTCATCGGTGACGATCACCCCGTCGAAGCCCAGCTCCTCCCGGAGGATCCGGTGCACCTCGGGGGACAGGGAGGCGGGAACGCCGGCGTCCATGCAGGCCACCATGTTGTGGCTCACCAGCACCATCTCCGCCCCGGCCCCGATGCCCGCCTCAAAGGGCAGGAAGTCGGAGGTGACGAAGCTCTCCCAGCTGCGGTCGTCGTGGGCGATGCCGGTGTGGGTGTCCTCGTTGTTCCCGTAGCCGGGGAAGTGCTTGAGCACGCAGGCCACGCCCTGCTCCCCCATCTCGTCCACCACCGTCTCCACATACTCCGCGGTGGCCCGGGCGTCCCTGCCGAAGGCCCGGTCATACATGAAGTCATCCGGGTCGGTGGACACGTCGCACACCGGGGCGAAGTTGACGTTGATGCCCAGGCTGAACAGCAGGCCGCACTTCTCCGCCGTGTCCGCCCGGACACCGTCCAGCCCGCCGGCGGCGTACACCGCCTGGGGCGACTGGAAACGGCTGTCCCGGTAGGCGGGGTAGCGGCTCACCCGGGTCACGGTGCCCCCCTCCTCGTCCACCCCGATGAGCAGGGGGATGTCCGCCGCCGCCTGATAGCTTTCGATGGCCTGGGCGGCCTGGTCCGGCGTGCGGTTTTCAAAGTCCCGGGCAAAGAGGATATAGCCCCCGAGATGGTACTGCGTGAGCTTGTCCACCGCCCCCGTCTCCGGGCAGCGGGCGATGAACAGCTGCCCCACCTTCTCCTCCACCGTCATGCCGGCCAGCAGCTCGGCCGCCGGGTCGCTGTCCGCCGTGGGCGGCGGGGTGATGGGGTTCGCCGGGTCGGTCTCCACCGTCACCGACAGCACCTCCACCCCGGCGCCGGCCGGGGCGTCCTGCGTCCCGGGGGCGGGCAGCTCCCCCCGGTAGGTCACGGCCACCGCGCTGCCCAGCAGCAGGCCGTTCTCCCCGCCGTCCACCGGGACGTCGGTGGTGTCAAAGCGGTAAAAGCCGCCGTCCGCCGTCTCCACCACCAGCATGCTCATGGCCGCGTCGGCCACCGTGCCCCGGACCGTGGGCACCGCCGGCGTCTCCGACGGCTCCGGCTGGGCCGAGCCGGTCTCCGGCGGCAGCGGGGCCGGCTCCGCCGGGACGGTGCGGCTCCAGATCAAAACGCCGCAGGCGACCAGCATCAGCACCGCCGCCGCGGCCCAAAGCGCCCGGACGGCGCCTGAACTTCTCCTTCTTCTGCTCATGGGAGGAAAATGCTCCTCTCCTCCGGCCCACCGGCCGGCTCCCCGCCGGCGGCCAAGCCGTCCCGGAGGGATATCCGTTTCATCATACCACAGGGCGGGACGTTTTGCACCCCCCTTTTCGTGTCCCGTTCCCGCCCCCTGAGCCGGGCGGCATAAAGCGGGGCCGCTGCCAATGGCAGCGGCCCCGCTTTCTTTCTTGTCACGCTGCGCGCCCTCCGCGCTTCGCCTTACTTCAGATCAAAGAAGGCGTCCAGCCCGGGATACTGCGCCTCGTCGTCGCAAAGTCCGCTCCAGTCGGAATGCCCAGGCATGGGCATTCCTCCTTCCCCTCCCTTGCTCCTCCTCGCCCCACACGACCCGCTGCGCTGGGCTCGTGCGGGGGCCCCGTCTTCATGGCTTCCTTTTACGGCGCTTCGCGCCGCCCCATCTGCGATGGGGCCCCGAGGAGCTGGGCGACAGGGAACGGCAAAGCCGCCCTTTCGGGCGGCTCTGTCCTGGCTAACGGTGTCTTACCGGAGATTGAAAAAGGCGTCCAGCCCGGGATACTGTGCCATGTCGCCCAGCTCCTCCTCGATGCGGAGCAGCTGATTGTACTTGGCCACCCGGTCGGAGCGGCTGGGGGCGCCGGTCTTGATCTGGCCGGCGTTCACCGCCACGGCGATGTCGGCGATGGTGGCGTCCTCGGTCTCGCCGGAGCGGTGGGACACGACGGCGGTGTAGCCCGCCCGGTGGGCCATCTGGATGGCATCCAGCGTCTCGGTGAGGGTGCCGATCTGGTTGACCTTGATGAGGATGGCGTTGGCCACCCCCTTCTCGATGCCCGTTTTGAGCCGGGCGGTGTTGGTAACGAACAGGTCGTCGCCCACCAGCTGCACCCGGCTGCCGATGGCCCGGGTGAGCATGGCCCAGCCGTCCCAGTCGTTCTCCCCCATGCCGTCCTCCAGGGAGATGATGGGGTAGGTGTCGGCAAATTTCTTCCACATGTTCACCAGCTGCTGCCGGGTCATGGTCTTCTTGGCCTTGGGCAGGTCGTAGCAGCCCGTCTCCTCGTTGTACCACTCGGAGGAGGCGGCGTCGATGGCGATCCTGAAGTCCTCGCCGGGCTTGTAGCCCGCCCGCTCGATGGCCTGGACGATGACCTTCAGGGCGTCCTCATCCTTTTTCAGGTTGGGGGCGTAGCCGCCCTCGTCCCCCACGCCGGCGGCGGGGGTGCCGTTGTCCTTCAGCACCGCCTTCAGGGCGTGGAACACCTCGGCGCAGCGGCGCAGAGCCTCCCGCCAGGAGGGGGCGGAGACGGGCATGATCATGAACTCCTGGATGTCCACGTTGTTGGAGGCGTGGGCGCCGCCGTTGAGGATGTTCATCATGGGGACGGGCAGGGTCTTGGCGTTGACGCCGCCGATGTAGTTGTATAGGCTGGTGCCCAGGCTCTCGGCGGCCGCCTTGGCGCAGGCCAGGGAGGCCCCGAGGATGGCGTTGGCCCCCAGGCGGGACTTGTTGGGGGTGCCGTCCAGCTCGATGAGGGTCTGGTCGATGGCGGCCTGGTCCAGGGCGTTCATGCCGATGAGGGCTTCGGCGATCTCGGTGTTCACGTTGCACACCGCCTTCTCCACGCCCTTGCCGTTGTAGCGGCCCTGGTCGCCGTCCCGGAGCTCACAGGCCTCGTACACGCCGGTGGAGGCACCAGAGGGCACCGCCGCCCGGCCCATGGAGCCGTCGTCCAGGGTGACCTCCACCTCCACGGTGGGGTTTCCCCGGGAGTCCAGGATCTCCCGGCCCAGTACGTCCACGATCTCGATCACAGATTTCATGATGACAGATCTCCTTTCTATGTTGACGCGGGGGAAGGTGAGCGGCGTCGCCGCGGGGGAGCGTTCCAAATGCGGGGTCAGGTGATGATCAGGGTCTTCCCGTCCATCTCCACCGGCTTTTCCAGCGCCCAAACGGGCAGGCCCGTTTGGGGCCCCGGGGGATCTCAATTGCTCGGCGGAAAGGAATTCCGCCTGCGCGCCCGCCCCGTGGGCGGGCTGGGCCTGGAAAAACGCGGGGATAAAAAGGGTACAGCCCCTTTCCGTCAGGTGATGATCAGGGTCTTCCCGTCCATCTCCACCGGTTTTTCCAGGCCCATCAGGTCCAGCATGGTGGGGGCGATGTCGGCCAGGCGGCCGTCCCGGAGCTTCACATCCGCCCCCACGATGTACAGGGGGACGGGGCTGGTGGTGTGGGCGGTGAAGGGGGAGCCGTCCGGCTCGGTCATCTGCTCGGCGTTGCCGTGGTCGGCGGTGATGAGGGTGATGCCCCCCATGCGGGAGGTGGCGTCGGTCACCCGGCCCACGCACTCGTCCACGGTGGTCACCGCCTTGCAGGCGGCGGCGTACACCCCGGTGTGGCCCACCATGTCGCAGTTGGCGAAGTTGAGGATGATCACGTCGTAGGCGCCGCTCTCGATGCGGCGGACCGCCTCCTCGGTGACCTCGTAGGCGCTCATCTCGGGCTGCAGGTCGTAGGTGGCCACCTTGGGGGAGGGGATGAGGCAGCGGTCCTCCCCGGGGAAGACCTGCTCCACCCCGCCGTTGAAGAAGAAGGTGACGTGGGCGTACTTCTCGGTCTCGGCGATGCGCAGCTGGGTCAGGCCCAGCTGGGAGATGTACTCCCCAAAGGTGTTTTTCAGCTCCTGGTGGGGGTAGGCCACCGCCACGTTGGGCATGGCGGCGTCGTACTCGGTGGCGCAGACGAAGGTGACGGGGATGAAGCCCCGGCGGCGCTCTACCTCGGTGAAGTCCTCGTCCACCAGGGCGCGGGTGAGCTCCCGGGCCCGGTCGGGCCGGAAGTTGAAGAAGATGACGCTGTCGTTCTCGTGGAGGCGGCAGCCCTCGGCGCACAGGAAGGGCTCCACGAACTCGTCGGTGACGCCGGCGGCGTAGGAGCGCTCCACAGCGGCCACCGGGTCGCTCTCCAGGGGGGCCCTGCCCAGGGCGATGGCGTCATAGGCCCGCTGCACCCGCTCCCAGCGCTTGTCCCGGTCCATGGCGTAGTAGCGGCCGCAGACGGTGGCGATCTGCCCCACCCCCAGGCGGGCGCACTCGTCCCGGAGCTGCCGCAGGTAGCCCGTCCCCGACGTGGGGGAGACGTCCCGCCCGTCCAGGAAGCAGTGGACATACACCCGGCTGAGCCCCTGGTCCCTGGCCATCTTCAGCAGGGCGAACAGGTGGGTGATGTGGCTGTGGACCCCGCCGTCGGACAGCAGGCCCATCAGGTGCAGGGCGGTGCCCCACTCCCGGCAGTTCTCCATGGCGTCCAGCAGGACGGGGTTGCGGAAGAAGTCCCCCGTCTCGATGTCCCGGCTGATCCGGGGCAGGTCCTGGAACACCACCCGGCCGGCGCCGATGTTGGTGTGGCCCACCTCGGAGTTGCCCATCTGCCCCTCGGGCAGGCCCACGTCCAGGCCGGAGGCGGACAGCTGGCAGTGGGGGGACTGGGCTGCGATGTCATCCAGATGAGGGGTGGGGGCGTTTCGGACGGCGTTGCCCGCCTCGCTGGCCCGTAGGCCGAAGCCGTCCATGATGATAAGGGTAGTTGGAGTTTTCATAGCGACCTTTCTCGTGAGAATTCGGAATTAGGAGTTAGAAATTAGGGATTTCCCCCGGTCTGATGGGGTGCGCTTAGAATTCTTCCCCTCTGGCTCCTCATTTCCAATGATAAAATTTACTCCTGATTCGCGGCGTTGATGATCTCGGCGAAGTCCGCCGCCTTCAGGGAGGCACCGCCGATGAGCCCGCCGTCCGCGTCGACGCAAAGTCCGCTTCGGGCAGAACGCCCGGACGGGCATCCCGTCCCTCCGCTCCCTTGCGTCTCCTTTTCCCAACGGGACCCGCTTCGCTGGGCTCCCGTTGGGGACCCGGGGCCGATGTGGACGGCGGATCTATTCCTGATTCGCGGCGTTGATGATCTCGGCGAAGTCCGCCGCCTTCAGGGAGGCACCGCCGATGAGCCCGCCGTCCACATCGGGCTGGGCGAGCAGCTCGGCGGCGTTCTTGGTGTTCATGGAGCCGCCGTACTGGATGGTCACCGCCCGGGCGATCCGGGCGTCGTACAGCTTGCGGACGACGGTGCGGATGGCCTGGCAGACCTCCTCCGCCTGCTGGGTGGTGGCGGTCTTGCCGGTGCCGATGGCCCAGATGGGCTCATAGGCCAGGATGATCTTCCGCACCTTCTCGGCGGGCACCCCGGACAGGGCGGCCTTCACCTGATAGGTGATATGCTCCAGGGTGACCCCCAGCTCCCGCTGCTCCAGACTCTCCCCCACGCAGACGATGGGGTTGATGCCCTCGGCCAGGGCGGCGTGGACCTTCCGGTTCACGGTGAAGTCGGTCTCGTTGTAGTACTGCCGGCGCTCGGAGTGGCCGATGATGACGTACTTCACCCCCTGCTCCCGGAGCATCCGGGCGGACAGCTCGCCGGTGAAGGCGCCGTGGTCCTCATAGTGGACGTTCTGGGCGGCGATGGCCACCCGGGTGTTCTTGAACAGCCGCACGGCGTTGGGGATGTTGATGGCGGGGACGCACAGCACCACGTCGCACCACTTGCTCCGGGAGAGCAGGGGGCGCAGCTCCTCCGCGAAGGTCTGGGTCTCGGTCAGAGTCAGATTCATCTTCCAGTTGCCGGCGATGACGGTCTTGCGGTATCTTCGGTTCATCGTATCTCTCACCCTTTCTTTCCGCTGGCGGAGCGGACTTCTCATCTTTTACTTGTCCAGCAGGCAGACCGCTGCCCGGCCGGACCGGTTCACTTGTCCAGCAGGCAGGCCACGCCGGGCAGCTCCTTGCCCTCCAGGAATTCCAGAGAGGCTCCGCCGCCGGTGGAGATGTGGGTCATCCTGTCGGCGAAGCCCATCTGCTCCACTGCCGCGGCCGAGTCGCCGCCCCCCACGATGGTGACGGCGCCGCAGTCGGCCAGGGCCTGGGCCACCGCCCGGGTGCCCCCGGCGAAGGCGGGGAACTCGAACACCCCCATGGGGCCGTTCCAGATGACGGTGCCCGCCCCCCTGACGGCGGCGGTGAACTTCTCCACCGTCTTGGGGCCGATGTCCATGCCCATGCGGTCGTCGGGGATGGCCATGGCGTCCACCAGCTCGGGCTGGGCGTCGGCGGAGAAGGTCCCGGCGCACAGGGTGTCCACCGGGAGCAGCAGCTCCACCCCCTTGGCCCCGGCCTTCTCCATCATCTCCCGGCAGTAGTCCAGCCGGTCCTCCTCCAGCAGCGAGGTGCCGATGCTGCCCCCCCGGGCCTTCAGGAAGGTGTAGGCCATGCCGCCGCCGATGACGATGGTGTCGGCGATGTCCAGCAGGTGGTCGATGACCCCGATCTTGCTGGACACCTTGGAGCCGCCCAGGATGGCCACCAGGGGCCGCTTGGGGTCGGCCAGAGCGCCCCCCATGATCTCCAGCTCCTTCTGGATCAGGAAGCCGGACACGGCGGGCAGATAGGCGGCCACCCCGGCGGTGGAGGCGTGGGCCCGGTGGACGGTGCCGAAGGCGTCGGACACGTACACCTCGGCCAGAGAGGCCAGGGCCCTGGCGAACTCGGGGTCGTTCTTCTCCTCCCCGGGCTCGAAGCGCAGGTTCTCCAGCAGCAGGATCTGCCCGGGCTGCAGGGCGGCGGCCTTGGTCCTGGCGTCCTCCCCCACCACGTCGCGGGCGAAGAGGACCTCCTGGCCCAGCAGCTCGCTCAGCCGCCGGGCCACCGGGGCCAGGGACAGCTCGGGCTTATAGGTCCCCTTGGGCTTTCCCAGGTGGGAGCAGGCGATGACGGCCGCCTTCTGCTCCAGCAGGTAGCGGATGGTGGGCAGGGAGGCGACGATACGCTTGTCGTCGGTGATGGCCCCCGTCTCCTTGTCCTGGGGGACGTTGAAGTCGCAGCGCAGCAGGACCTTTTTGCCGGAGACGGGGATGTCGGTGACGGTCTTCTTGTTGTAGTTCATGGTGACGCTCCTCTCGTGATCCAAAACGGTACGGCGGCCGGTCACAGGCCGGCCATCTCCCCCGTGCCGGACAGGCCGGGGAACCCCTGCTGCCGGAGGGCCTCATAGGTGAGCACGGCCACCGAGTTGGCCAGGTTGAGGCTCCGGGCGTCAGGGCGCATGGGGATACGGATGCAGCGCTGGGGGTGGGCCAGGCGAAAGGCGGCGGGCAGCCCCGCCGTCTCCCTGCCGAAGAAGAGGAAGCACCCCTCCCGGAAGGCGGCGGCGGTGTAGTCCCGGGGGGCCTTGGTGGTGGCCAGCCACAGGTCGGGGTCGGGGTGCCGGGCGAAAAAGTCGTCCAGACTGTCGTACACGTGGAGGTCCACCATGGGCCAGTAGTCCAGCCCCGCCCGGCGCACCGCCCGCTCGCTGATGTCGAAGCCCAGGGGACGGATCAGGTGCAGGGCGCTGCGGGTGGCGGCGCAGGTGCGGGCGATGTTGCCGGTGTTCTGGGGGATCTCCGGCTCCACTAAGACGATGTTGACCACGGGGACAGTCCAGCTCCTCCCGGCGGCTCTCCGCGCCGGGCGCGGGGCCCGGCCGGGGCGAAGGAAATTCTGCCCATATTTTACCGCTTCACCAGAGAAAAATCAACCATTTCGGCTGGAAAAGCAAAAATTCTGCGTGCTTGACGAATTCTTAACAATTTTTTCGGCATCTTCCGCCCGCGCCGAGGGACGAAAAAACCCCGGAGCGGCGGGGCGCCGCTCCGGGGCACGGGGGTCAGGTCAGGGTCAGGTCTCCCTCGCGGATCCAGCCGATCCTTCGGAAGAACAGGCCGAAGAGCCAGCACAGCACGGCGGGGAGCACGAAGGAGATGAGGATCAGCCCCGCCCAGTGGAAGGCGGTGGGGGTGACGGCGGCGGCGCCGTTGGCGATGGCGGCGGCGCTGGGGTTGACCCAGCCCGTCCACACCCCCAGCTGGCCGCACAGGCCGCAGGTGCCCATGCCCGAGTTGATGGGGTCCCCGTTCATCTCCAGCCGGAACACGCAGGTGGCCAGGGGGCCGGTGACGGCGGAGGTGAGGATGGCGGGCAGCCAGATCCGGGGATTCTTCACGATGTTGGGCATCTGGAGCATGGAGGTGCCGATGCCCTGGCTCACCAGGCCGCCCCACCGGTTCTCCCGGAAGGAGAGCACCGCGAAGCCAACCATGTTGGCGCAGCAGCCCGCCACGGCGGCCCCGCCGGCCAGCCCGGTGAGGGAGAGGGCGGCGCAGATGGCCGCCGACGAGATGGGCAGGGTCAGGGCGATGCCCACCAGCACCGACACCAGCACCCCCATGAGGAAGGGCTGCAGCTCGGTGGTGCGCATGATGAGCTGGCCGAAGGCGCTGGCCGCCCCGCCGATGGGGGGAGCGATGAGCCAGGCCGCCCCCATACCGATGAGGATGGTGACGATTGGGGTGACGAGTATGTCCACCTTGGTCTCCTTGGAGACCGCCTTGCCGAACTCGGCGGCGATGATGGCCACGAAGAGCACCGCCAGCGGCCCCCCCGCCCCGCCCAGGGCGTTGCAGGCGTAGCCCACCGTCACCAGGGAGAAGAGCACCATGGGGGGCGCCTGGAGGGCGTAGCCGATGGCCACCGCCATGGCCGGCCCGCTCATGAAGGAGGCCAGTCCCCCCACGGTGTAGCTCACGTCGTTGATGGTGATGACGGGGACGGTGAGCACCCCGATGTGGAACTGGGTGCCCACGGTGTTGAGGATGGTGCCGATGAGCAGGGAGCAAAACAGGCCCTGGGCCATGGCGCCCAAGGCGTCGATGCCGTAGCGCTTGGCCGAGATGACGATGTTCTTCCGCTTCAAAAAGGCCCGGAGCTTTTCCATACGCAGCCTTCCCTTCTGTCAAAAATGGACCATACAGGTGTCAAGACACCTGTATGGTCCATTATAGCGCGCAAAGCCCATTTGTCAACCGCCAAATGAGAGCTACATCTGAAACACCACGCCGGCCACGGCGGAGGCGGCGATGAAGACGATGGGGTGGACCTTCTTCAGGGGCTTCCAGTTCAGCAGCAGGAAGACCACCGCCGCCAGGGCGATGGCCGGCCAGTAGAACAGCTCCGTCTTGGGGACCGTCTGGCCGGGGGCGGTCTCCGGCCCCGCCACCGTGTGGAACATCAGGGACATGGCGCACACCTGGAGCAGGGCGGCGGCGATCAGGCCGGTGGAGGCGGGGCGCAGGCCGTAAAAGACGGCGTCCACCCCCCGGCTCTGCCGGAACCTCTGGAGGAAGCGGGCGATGATGAGGATGACCACGATGGAGGGGCACACCAGCCCGAGGGGGGCGATGATCCCCCCGGGCACCCCCCCGATGTGGAAGCCCACATAGGTGGCCATGTTCACCCCCAGCGGACCGGGGGTGGACTCCGAGATGGCCACCATGTTGGCCAGGTCGGCGGCGGTGAACCAGCCGGTGCGGGCCCCCAGGTCGGTGAGAAAGGGCAGAGTGGCCAGCCCGCCGCCCACCGAGAAGAGCCCCACCTGGAAGAACTCCCAGAACAGCCGCAGATAGATCATTTCCGCAGCCCCCCCTTCGCCGCCCGGACGCACAGCCCGGCCAGCCCGGCCAGCACCACCAGCACCACCGGGGAGAGCAGGAAGTTCAGCGCCGCCCCCCACAGGGTCTCCGCCGGGAAGGAGGCGAAGTTGCCCACGGCGGCCAGCAGGAAGACCGCCGCGAAGATCAGGCCGGTGGGCAGGTCCACCACCGTGGTCTTCCGCAGCTTCAGCACGCTGGTGAGGATGAGGGCGCACACGCAGGCCCGCACCCCGGCGAAGGCGTGGATGACCACCGGCAGATGGGCGAAGTTCTGCAGGAAGGCGGCGATGAGCAGGATGATCACCACCGAGGGGAACACCACCCCGAGGGTGGCGATGACGCCGCCGGCCGTCCCCCGCTGGGTGCGGCCCACGAAGGTGGCGGTGTTCACGGCGATGATGCCCGGGGTGCACTGCCCGATGGCATAGTAGTCGGCCAGCTGCTCCTCGGTGGCCCAGCCCTTGTTGTCCACCACCTCCCGCTGGAGGATGGGCAGCATGGCGTACCCCCCGCCGAACGTACACACGCCCACCCTGGCGAAGGTGAGAAACAGGTCCAGATAGATGTTCACAGCTCCCCCTCCCCTCCGCCTCTCCCCGCGTGTGTACGGGGGCCCCGCAAAGCGGGGCGCGGCTCCCGCCGCGAAGGCATGGGGAATTCACTTCCCCATGCCGCAGATGAGATCACCCGGGGCCCCCGATGTGCCCGCGGCACATTGGGGACACACACGCCCACCCTGGCGAAGGTGAGGAATAGGTCCAGATAGATGTTCATAAACTCCCCCGTTCGTGTCAGCTCGGAAACCTCTCCGCCCTCAGTCCTTTTTCCGCAGCTCCTCGCTCCGGCTGCCGTCCAGCAGGTCCAGCTCCTCCAGCCACAGGTCGGCCACGGCGTCGCTGGGCATGCGCCAGTCGCCCCGGGGGGACAGGGCCACCGAGCCCACCTTGGGGCCGTCGGCCAGGCAGGAGCGCTTGAACTGCTGGGAGAAGAAGCGGCGGTAGAAGCTCCGCAGCCACTTCAGCAGCACGTCCCGGTCATACCGGCCGGCAAAGGCCCGCTGGGCCAGCCGCAGCACCTTCCCGGGCCCGAAGCCCCAGCGGACGGCGTAGTACAGGTAGAAGTCGTGGAGCTCATAGGGGCCCACCAGGTCCTCGGTCTTTTGGGCGATCTCCCCGCCCACGGCGGGCAGCAGCTCGGGGGACACCGGGGTGTCCAGGATGTCGGCCAGCACGGTGGACAGCCGGGGGTCCTCCGTCTCCTTGTCGTCCGAGATGAAGGAGACCAGATGGCGCACCAGGGTCTTGGGTATGCCGGCGTTGACGGCGTAGTTGCTCATGTGGTCGCCGTTGTAGGTGCACCAGCCGAGGGCCAGCTCGGAGAGGTCGCCGGTGCCCACCACCAGGCCGCCGGTCTGGTTGGCGATGTCCATGAGCACCTGGGTGCGCTCCCGGGCCTGGCTGTTCTCAAAGGTGACATCGGTGTCCTCCATGGACTGCCCGATGTCCCGGAAGTGGACCTTCACCGCCTCGCCGATGTCGATGCGCCTCAGGGTGGCCCCCAGCCGCCCGGCCAGCTCCACGGCGTTGTCCCGGGTGCGGTCGGTGGTGCCGAAGCAGGGCATGGTGACGGCGATGATGTCGCTGGACGGCCGGCCCAGCAGCTTCATGGCCACGGCGGTGATCAGGATGGCCAGGGTGGAGTCCAGTCCGCCGGACAGGCCCACCACCGCCGTCTTCGCCCCGGTGTGCTCCAGCCGCTTTTTCAGCCCGAGGGCGGCGATCTTCAGGATCTCGTTGCAGCGCTCCGCCCGGTCCCCGGCGTCCTCGGGGACGAAGGGGGCGGGGGAGACATACCGGGTCAGCCGGGTCTCCTCCTCCGCGAGGGAGAAGGGCACCCGCCAGGACCGCTCCGGGTCGGCCGCCCCATCGGCGGAAAAGGTGTTCATTCGCCGCCGCTCGCCGCAGAGCCGCTTCACATCGATCTCACTGACGGTCAGCCCCGTGGCAAAGCGCCGCTCGGCCAGCAGGGCGCCGTTTTCGGCGATCATGCTGTGGCCGGTGAACACCAGGTCGGTGGTGGACTCCCCCTCCCCGGCGTCGGCGTACACATAGCCGCACACCAGCCGGGCGGACTGCCCGGTGACCAGGGCGCGGCGGTAGTCCGCCTTGCCCACCAGCTCGTTGGAGGCGGAGAGGTTCAGCATCACCGTCACGCCGCAGTTGCGCACCAGGGACACGGAAGGGGGCTCCGGCGCCCACAGATCCTCGCAGATCTCCACCCCCACCACCAGCTCCGGCAGCGTGGAGCAGGCGAACGCGCCGCTGCCCAGGGTGTGATGCTGACCGCACAGGGTCACCCCCCGCTCCCGCCCGTCCCAGGGGGTGAACCAGCGCTGCTCATAGAACTCGCCGTAGTTGGGCAGATAGGTCTTGGGCACCAGGCCCAGGATCTTCCCTTTGTGTATCACCGCCGCGCAGTTATACAGCTTGTTGTCCCAGCCGTTCCGCACGGGCAGGCCCAGGGCGGTGACCATGTCCAGGTTCCGGGTGGCCTCCAGGATGGTGCGCAGGCCCTCCTCCGCCCCGTCCAGCAGGGTGGGCTGCAAAAACAGGTCGCCGCAGGTGTAGCCCGTCAGACACAGCTCGGGCAGACAGAGGACCTTGACCCCCTGCCGGTCGGCCTCCCGCATGAGGGTGAAGATCTGCTCCGCGTTATAGCGGCAGTCAGCCACCCGGATCCGCGGGGTGCCCGCCGCGACTTTGATGAATCCGTCCCGCATGAAAATGCCTCCTCGCCGGCCTTCGGCCAGATGATCTCATTCCAGGTAATCATACCCCAACCGGGGGAAAAATGCAAGGGAAGCCGCCCGGCGCACGCCGGGCGGCTTCCCGTTTTTTGTCAGCCCTGGGACAGGTACTCCCCCAGCATGTAGCCGGTGACGGTGGCGCCGCCGCTGCCCTGGAAGGTGATCTGGTACCACCCGCCGTCGGCGGCCGAGACGATGTTCACGTCGTCGCCGTTGAAGAGGCTGGCCAGGGGCTCATAGTCGGTGCCCGGGCCGGAGCGCACCCGCACGCCGCCGCCGGCGTTGGCCACCTGGGCGGGGCCGGCGGACAGGTCGCCGCCGGTGGAGGGGGTGTCGGTGCTGGGGGTGGACGTCCCGCCGCTGCCCTTACAGCGGACGGTGCAGGTGGCGGTGATATCGCCCGCGGTGGCGGTGACGGTGACGGTGACCCGGCCGGTGCCGGTGTAGACGTTGGTGACGGTGCCGTCCTGCCCCACGGTGAGGGCGCTGGTGTTGTCCACGCTCCACACCACCTGGGCTCCGGCGTCCGAGGGGGTGACGGAGGCGTTGATCCGATAGCTGGCGTCGGGCTCCAGGGTGAAGTCGCTCTGGTCCAGGGTGATGCCGGTGACCGTGGGGGCCACGGGCTCCGGATCAGTGGAGGGGGAGGACTCGGGCGAGGGGGAGACGGTCTCCGCCGGGGTGGTGACCCCGGGGCTGGGGCTGCCGCTGGTATCGGGGGTCTCGCGCCCGGCGCTGATCATGGGGCCCAGCACGGTGATGATGATGTACAGGGCGGCGGCGATGAAGCACAGGGGGACCACGATGCCGATGATGCGGAACAGGTTGAAGTCCCAGTCCCCGCCGCCCCGGCTCCCCGAGCCGCGGCCGCCGGAGGAGGCCACCCGCTTGCCGCCCCGGCCGCTGTGGCTCCCGCCGGAGCGGGAGGGGGTGCGGCGGACATAGTCGGCGTCCTCCTCGCAGAAGGGGCAGCGCTTATAGGTGGCGGAGTAGTCCTCTCCGCATTTTTCACAGTGGATCATGCCGGTGCGTCTCTCCGACGTGCGGTCGTCAACCATAGAGCATCACCTTTCCGTGGTGTTTTTCACGTTCTCCCCTCTATATTACAGATTTTGACCGGTTCCGTCAACGGGATTCGGCAAAAAGTTCTTAATTTTATGTAAACGTCCCCGCTCCGGCCGCCGCCCTTGACCTATGGGCGGCTTTCCTCTATAATCGGAGCAGAGACCGAGGGGCGGCGCGGCCGCCGGAGAGGGGGAGTCAGGATGGCCGGGACCATGACGGCGGCGGCCGCCCACAAACAGTACGAGGAGGGGATCGGCGCCTTCCGCCGGCACATCGCCGACCCGGTGCTGCGCCAGCAGTTCGGCGCGGAGATCGACGGCTTCATGCGGGACTGCGCCCTGGGGGTGTGGCACGCCGACGGCGGGGAGTTCACCCCCCGGCACGTGGAGTTCTACAACGGCATCTACTGCAAGGGCAGCCCCGTCCCCGCTGCCCTGTACTGGGAGCTGGCCACCGCGGTGGCCGAGTATCCAGGCTTCTACGAGCCCCCCTTCTTCCGGCGGATGCGGGAGGACGACAAGCGCTTCGGCCGGCAGACTGCCCGGCGGTTCGTGGACCTGCTGACCCTGATGCTGCTGCTGTACGCCGCGGTGGACGACACGGTGAGCGAGGCGGAGGCCGGCTTTGTCAACGAGTGCGCCGACCGGCTGCTGGCCCTGTGCGACGCCGACGGCCTGGCCGCCGACCACCCGGCCCTGAAGGCCGACGAGTTCGTCACCCGCCGGAAGGAGGGCCCCGCCGCCAGAGCCAAGACCCCCGTCCGGGAGGAGGCCCCCGCCCCGGCGGAGGAGAGGGCGGCGGAGCAGCCCCCCGAGCCCACCCTGGAGGAGCTGCTGGCCGAGCTGGACGGGCTGTGCGGCCTGGAGAAGGTGAAGGCCGACGTGAAGAGCCTCATCAACCTGGTGAAGGTGCGCAGGCTCCGGGAGGAGGCCGGCCTGCCCGTCCCCCCCATGTCGCTGCACCTGGTATTCCTGGGCAACCCGGGCACCGGCAAGACCACGGTGGCCCGGCTGCTGGCGAAGATCTACCACGCCATGGGGGTGCTGTCCAGGGGGCAGCTGGTGGAGGTGGACCGCTCCGGCCTGGTGGCCGGCTTCGTGGGGCAGACCGCCATCAAGACCGGCGAGG